>CACYUQ010000010.1 GCA_902777615.1 uncultured Selenomonadaceae bacterium | reverse complement strand
CCAAATTCAAAAAACCATTCGTTCTCTTTTTTTCTTCGAAATCCTCAATTTCTTTATCAAGCCGTTTTATATTCCCAAGATGGGTATTCATTTCAGACCCTTTATGGAATATTTTATGCAACTCTCCATTGACATAATCCCGCATCGCTTGTTCAAATAAAACTCTCGTTTTGTTTTCGTTAAAATAATCGCGCTGGGAATTTGGTATTAAATCAGGGGCAGTAACAAAAATTTCACCAATAAAATATCTAACCCCTCTTTCTTCGGTAAAAAAGCGTTGAAGTGCATTTTCATCACCAATTTGAATGTTTTCCTTCCTGATTCTTAGGCAACGCATTTTACACGCTTCCGGAATAGCCCCTTTAAAACCAGATACGCCTAGCCACATCCACCCCAAACTTTTCCCTTTATTGTCCCCAAATTCATGGAACGCCAAATCTCTTATACTGTCTTCACCGCTGCGTGTTCTGTAGTTCAATTCATATTCTTTAAATACTTGTTCACCATTAATTTTGATAATATATTCATCAATTTTATGATGATGCTCTTTAGCATAGTTATATATTTTCTCTTTTATGTAGAATTTTTCCGAATATGGAACAGGCGCAACAAAAGATAAATAGTCTCGTATATCATCCACTGCTAACAAATCATTATTCTCATCATTGACATCAATCATTTCAACTTTGAAGAAATGACTATTTACATCATTTGTTTTTTCAGTAGAAAAAAGATAAATTCTCCGAAGGATTTCTGCCGCTGTATATCTTCTGCCTTGAAGATGTTCTGAAAGTAAGCGCCTCATAAGAGCCGCGTCGCATTCTAATTTCGAGATAACCTTTTCGCCTTTAATACTGGACGTGAAGATGATTTTTTTGCAATATGCCAAGCCCGCCAGTTTTCCGATTCCTCTAAATCCTTTATCCTGTCCTATTTTTTTCGACGAATTAGCAATATCACCCAATGTACTTTCAAATTGCCCAGCTGGTATGCCCGTAGCATTATCTTCGATGATTATACTTTTTTTCTCTGGCTGAATCCAAATCTGAACAATCGCCTCCTTAGGTTTCACAAGGTCAGCTTCAATTGCTTTGTCAATCTGATCGCAAGCATTTTGAATGTATTCGCGATATATGATTCTTGAATCTTGATACATACCAGTAGTTAGGTTTTCGATTATATTAGCTCCAAAAACATATTCACGTTCGCGCATAATCATTCCATCCCTTTCGCAAAACTAGCTTTTAAATTGCTTGTAAATAGGTTTCGGGAACTTAATCTTTAACAACGATCGAAACACCGGATTTTGAATCAGGTAGTCTCCCTGTTCAAGCCTTGTAAGCATATTCTTGTAAGTTGAAGGTAAGCTATTATAATTCCCTGTGGCAGTCTCGATACTATTTGTCCTACCATATGCATGTGTAGAGCAATTTCCCGTTACCCTTGGGTGAATATTTGACCTAAACTGTTCTGCGCCGAAAAGAACAACTCCCAATGAGCGCCCGCGTTCAGTCACATCTAGTATTTCCTTCAATATAGGAGAACTTTTGGGGGTATCTTTCGAAGCATATTTGTTCAGTTCGTCAATAAACACAATAATACGTTTGGGAGGAGAATCTACTTCTTCGTCATATTCTCCAAGCTTAAGATTGTAAATTGTACGAAGGGCATCGCCAAAGACGAATGCCTGTTTATCTTCTGGGAGTTTTGCAACATCAATCACAAATGCATCATTAGCTTTTATCTTCTTTAACTCGTCAGCTAGTCTGCACTCATGTTTTGAAGCTTCGGCACGATTCGCAAACATGTCGTCATTTCGGATTGCACTGTTTATTATCCGTTTGAATTTTTTCCAGCTGACAATAGGAATTTCATTTGCGCTTTTTGCTCCTGTAGCTTTCTGCGTTTTTTGAGACAATTCATCAACCTTACCTCGGAAATCGTCCCATGTATTCAAATTGCCAAAATCAGAATCGTTTTGATCAATAATCTTGCTTATAATTGCTTCCATTGTATGCTGTGGATCATCAATGTCTGCAAACAACATTTCAATGCTTTCTTTGTCATCTTCATAGGTAAATTTATATTTTTGTAAAATATTTGACTTCACGTATTCTTTAACTAGATCTTTAGAAAGATATGTGCTTTGCCTAGCAGAATTGCTCGATGAGTACGGAATAAAATAATGAACATTTGAAAATGGGAATGTACTTAAAGAAAGCTGTTCATATTCTTCGAATACCCGTTCCCTTTCCTCGTCGGGGTTCAAGGAATCATCGAATTCATTCTCTTTGTGGATTGCCATCAAATCTTTGCCTTTGACATTAAAGATAACAAAAGCAACACTTTCATCTTCCTCAGATGCAGATAATCCTTGCTCTTGAATTGCCTTCATCAAAAACATGGCGTAAGAAGTCTTCGACGCTAAGCCTGATATACCTGAAATATTCAGGTGTGCACCTTCAGGACCAAGAATGAATTTTGAATTCATCATCACTGGGAGTGTAATTTCATTCTCTGTTCCTTCGTACATTTTTAAGGAGCCACATACCAAAGGATTTTTTATATTTTGTAACCCCAATGCTGCGATTATTTCATTGGCTTCCGCCAGATATACCGGTGCGTCATTGTGAACGGGTGTATAAATATTAGCATCATTATACGATACTGCAGCTTGAACATAATTCATGCCAACACGTAGCGTAGGCGCATCAAGCTCTACGTTTCCGAAATCACTTGAAATAAAACCCGTCAAAAAACTTTGAGCATCCGTAATGTGAGATATATTTTTAATAACCCCGTATGAGAATGAGCCATCCACATGCTTAACTTTTACAATATCGAACGCATGTAATTTTAAATTCGAATCCGTCCAAAATGTGAATTCATCCATAGTTGTCGGATTTTTTTCGGTTGCTATCACTCTACCTATAATCTTCGATCCCATTGTAATTCCTCCTTCTTAGAATAGGTGAAGAAATGATTCTGTACTCACATATCTTGCCTTTATGTATGATTCTGTCAAATATACAGGATAAATGTGATTAGCCCATCGTAAATCTGCCCCGTAACATACTGGCATCCGTTCATTTACCAAGCATGCACTCAAAATATTCACTACTTCTGTATCTATCCCCTCATTTATTTCCTTGTCTTTTACTAGAATTTTTTCTACTTTAATCACTCCATCAAACGGCGTCCGTGTTTTTGTCTTATCCCTAATTCTAATATACCAAACTGCAAACTCCATTCCTTCACTTTTGAACATAGCCACTGGTGTTCTATGATACAAAGGCAGTTCGGCGATAAATCCAGGATTGGACTTCCCTTTAACATCCTTACAAATTTCTGGGTTGAAATTTTTAGAAACGCCAAGAACCCAATTGTAATTGTTCTTGAATGTCATCGCTTTTCTTAAATCATGCTTCTCTTCTTTAGAAGGCCGATATTCCAAGGAGCCGTCTTTAATCAAATAGTTGTCTTGGTCAAGCCTTCCCTTTCGCACAAGTTCAGCTACAGCCTGTTTTTCGAGTTCAATCATTCTGTCTTGGATGCAGGCAGTCCCTTTGTCTTCGTATTTTTTACTATCTACGTTTGCTGTCTTATATGGTATTATTTTTTTGAACGATATGTTGAGACGTCGCAATTCATCACACTCGTTTTTTAATTTCTTCGCTACTGCAGAAAAGAATCCATTTCTACCATCAGAATCCGCGATGTCAGGAACGGAAATATCGCATTCATACTCAAATGATTCTTTTGTGAGTTTTTTTCCTACACGTTTGCAGCAACCAATGCCAATTTGCCCAGCAATTACGGGATATATAGCAGTCCTCCCCCCCGCCTTTTGAAATGCAATATCATCGACTTTATAAACACGCCTTGACCCATCAAGAAAGTAGCTGAATCGGTGAACATCATTGTTCATTAGGTCAATGCTTAAATCATACAACGGAACATAGTTTTTCGTTGGCTTAGTTTCCGCTGTCTTCTCCCAAACAATATTGTCCTCACCGTAATCGATGTACGGTATTTCGGCGTGATCCAAACTGTATTTGTGAGCTTTGTAGCTTTTTCCTCCAGTCGCGTTCGCTAACACTTCCATAACTTTGTGATGCATATGATTCCCTTTCTTTGTCGAATGCTTATTCCTCAATCATTCCAGTAATTTCATCATTAGCATATAGCATTATCTCACCAAGTCTTTCACCCCGCCTACCACAACATTTCCCCACAACGTGGGCAATGCTGCTCCCTCGCATCCGCGAGATAGCCGCACTCTGGGCAACGTCTTTCTTCCTGCTCCTCGTCTTCCTCATTATCGCTGTACGATCGCGACAAGTGGTTACCGCCGTTTCCCTTTTCATCCGGCATCAACGCAAGGACAATTCCCACAATCACGGGACTCAGGACCAACGCGGCAAGTCCCCACGCCCACATGTTCCGCCCTTTCCTGTCGGCGCAATAACCAATAAAGGCGCAAAGGAGCAGCCAAAAGAACCATCTCATGTTCTCTGTCAGCCTCCTTTGCGCCTGTCTCGACATAAAATTTCAGAATAATTATAACACATCATGCCAATTTCCGCCGCATAATTATCTGCTTGTTTTCACTTGCGGCGGTCGTCGAAACAATCCACTGGACTGTTTTGCACCTCAAGGGGGAAGGCAATTTTTCTTTCATCTTATTTTCAGGTTATGTTCTATTGTTTCACGTGAAACATTTTTCGAAAACCATTTTTCTCTCATCGCGAAATTTTCCAAAACAAAAAGGCGACCAGATTTCTCTGATCGCCTATATTTTTACACATTAGCCATGATTGAAGCTGTCAGATGGGTGGCTGCTCACCGCCCGCCGCCTTGGAAAGCGTTATACGAGTCAGGACTCCAAAAATTGACGCTGATGAAAATAATTTTATAGCCGCCGTTTTTCCTCCGGAGTCAATGAATACTGCCGTTCAACGTATCAATGGACGAAGGCAACCTCCTGCCAATGCTCCAGCATGAATTGAGTCAGCTTGGAAGAATTCTTCGACGAGTTCTTCTCAAATTCCGCGAAATCTATGTGGCTGCTGTCATCGGCCTTGTCGGAAATTGTCCGCAAGATCACGAAGGGGATTGCATTGAGGCAGCATACCTGGGCAATGGAGCCGCCTTCCATCTCCACGCAATCCCCGGCAAATTCCGCAACGATCCGATCCTTTTCCGTTTGGGAGGCAACGAATTTGTCGCCGGAGCAGATTCTTCCTTCCACGGCGGCAATTCCCGGCAACGTCTTCCGGATGGCTTGTATTGCCCTTTGCCGCAGTTCCTGATCCGCCGCAAAAGCGACCTTGCCCGTATAGGGAATCTCCCCTTTTTTGAAGCCGATCGCCGTCACGTCGAAATCATGCTGCACGGCGTCCACCGCAACCACGATATCACCGATGTTCAACTTGGGGTTCAGCGAACCGGCCATGCCGGTATTGATGATATGCGTCACAGCAAATTCATCAATGAGAATCTGGGCGCAAATGCCCGCATTTACCTTGCCCATGCCGCATTGGACGATAACGGCGTCCATGTTCCCTATCCTTCCCTCATGGAATGCCATTCCCGCCTTTTCCGTTCGCCGCGTGAGCCGCATCGCTTTTTTCAGATTTGCGACTTCCGATTCCATCGCACCGATGACGCCGACCTTTGTATTTATTTTTTCCTGCGCCGTTGCCATTCCCATGAATAATGAACTGCCCCAAAGGCTGGCCATCCCCAAAGCTGACAGTCGCAAAAAATCCCTACGATTCATACGTTCCACTCTCCTCCGCCAATCTGCTTTCCCATCTTTCCTGTGTCAATTCGTTAAACCGTTTTGTGGTGTATCCGTAGATTTCAGCGAATATATTATACCACATGATCCCAGTCGAATCCGCATCATTGTTGCCTTATTGTGCACAGCAGATATTACCGGCCTTCCAGTTTTCCTAATGATAATTTCACACGCTATTGACAAATACAAACATTCGCTCTATTATTTTTACAAACGTATTTTCGTTCTCTTTCAGTAAGGAAGCGACAACGATGACCGATGCTGAACATACCTATGGCGATGGAGAAAAGAGCTGCACAGTTCGCCCCTTTCGCCGCACTGACCGGATACGAGGAATCCGTAATAGAAGAAGCTCGACAAACCGAAGAAAAACTAGAGCTAAGCGAGGATATGATAGATATGATTGACGCAAGATTAGCTGTCATCCAGCAGCACATCAAAGAGCAGCCGAATATTGCCGTTACCTATTTCATCCCGGACAATAAGAAAACCGGAGGCCGCTATGTGACGGTCTCCGGTAATATTAGAAAACTGGATGGTACAGGACATCAGATAATCATGGCTGACGGAACGAGCATCCCTATGGATGACGTCCGATTCATCGAGGGAAGCTTGTTCGACGCCTATGAGCAGTATTGACGATACGTTCCTGCATAAACTGTAATTTATCCAGCTATCCAGTCCTGAAGCCCTTTAGCTATTTTTTTATTGGTATCTCTAACGTATTCAAACAAGCCGCCACCGGCCGCGTTTTCAAGCATAGCGTCATCCAGCTCGAAGTCCGCCAGCTCCGCCATGTACGCCTCGGCCTCGTCCTTCGTGACGTCAAAGCCGCCGGCCTTCGCCAATGCAATCAGCTCGTCGGCGGTCTTGCACTTCATCGCCTTTTCAATCATTTCTTTGGTCAGTTTGTTCCTGTTGATAGGCATAATCATTTCTCCTCATTGAAAGGTAAAGAAATTGCCTCTTGCGGGCACAGCATGTAGCACCCGCCGCCAGCAACATTTTTGAGATTCTCGTCGTCCAGCTCGAAGTCCGCCAGTTCCGCCATATAGGCCTCAGCCTCGTCCCGTGTCATCTCGTAGCCTTCAGCCTGCGCCAGCGCAAGAAGCTCGTCGGCGTTCTTGCAGCGCAACGCTTTCTTCACCATGTCCTTCGTGAGTTCTTCCCGTTTGAGTTTCTTTGCCAATGATAAAACCTCCTTCATACTATTGGAATTTTATCGTTTAGTCAGTGTACAGCTTGATGGGGAGGAACCCTACGCGAGTCACAACGAGACTCACAACCCAAATTGTAACACCCGCCGCCCGCAGCCTTAGTGAGCGTCTCTTCGTCCAACTCCACGTCGGCCATCTCCGCCATATACGCCTCCGCCTCTTCCTTCGTGACGTCGTAGCCCTCGGCCTTGGCCAGCTTCAAGAGCTCGTCGGCGGTCTGGCACTCCATCGCCTTTTGGATCATTTCCTTCGTGAGTTCGTTCTTGTTGATCGGCATGATGGAATCCCCCCAAATTTCAAAATATTTAATGCCCTTTATTATATATACAAGTCAGGGCTCCAAAAATTGACGCTGATGAAAAATTTTTTAAATTATATCATAATAACTTCTGCCAAGGAACAATCGAATAACACCGTCACATACATCGTCGTTACCTATTTCGTTCCAGACACGAAAAAACCGGAGGCCGCTATACGACGGTCTCCGGTAATATTAGAAAACTGGATGGTACAGGGCATCAGATAATCATGGCTGACGGAACGAGTATCCCTATTGATGACGTTCGATTCATCGAGGGGAGCTTGTTCAACGCCTATGAGCAGTAGTTTGTGGGACTGATGTGCAACACAGGAGACATTATGAAAAAAGGGGCATCATTTCATCAAGAAGCTCTACTGCACTGCGGATCATATTCGGGCAAACTGTACGAAACAGATTCTTTTCAAGTATAACAGCCTTTTCCTCCGGTTTTGAAAGATCATACCCCAGCAGTTCTCTGCAAACAACACTCCCGTTCTTTTTGATAAATCTGTTCATGTACTCCTCTGTTATAGCATACGCTTTATTTTTTGTATCAAGATCATCACTCTCAGAATGCCCATATAAAAGCCCTAACACCATAAGAGCACCTGATACTGCTCCGCACATCTCACCCTTCCTTGCTCCGCCGCCAAAATTGGTGGCCAGCTTAAGTGCAAGCTTTTCATCGATTCCTTGCTCTATGGCATAAGCGGTGAATACACCTTGGGAACAGTTGAAATTGTGACTATAATACTCTACGGCTATTTCTGCGTGCTTGTTTTCCATAACTATTTACTCCTTGTTTTAACCTGGATTCTCGGATTAACATGACGAGGTTGGCAATGCCACTCCGAGAGCCTCATAAATCTCAGCCTGCTTGTTAAGAAGCTCACCTATCCTGAGTTTGTGGTTTTCATCTTCGTAGTCTAGCTCAATAGAATCTGGATCGACGTCCGCTGAATACCACTGCCGTGTTCCAGTGGTATTGTTCTTTTTCCGCTTTAGCGTCACGAATGTGCTGTACAAGCCGCTTCTTACGTGATTTCCTTCTCGTTGATCGGCATGATAGACTCCTCCCTAAAATGTTTTTTGTTGAATGCCCTTTGTCTATATAGACAAGTCAGGACTCCAAAAATTGACGCTGATGATAATACTTCTGAAACAAAACAGCCGCGGAATTTGAAGCTCTGCGGCTGTAAAGTGACGCACTGTGATAAATTTGGGGTGCCGCAGAATCCTCAATAGCGCGATTCCGGCGGGATACTTTTATCACCGCCGCCCGGGGCCTTTCCTCCCGCAGCACGTTCGAGGTCACCGTCTTTCAGCTCAAACTCCGACAGTTCGGCAAGATACGCCTCGGCTTCTTTCTTAGTAAGGTCAATGCCTTCCGTTTTGGCGTACGCCATCAGTTCTTCCGCAGTTTCACACTGCATCGCTTTTTCCAGCATTTCTTTCGTGAGTTCGTTTTTGTTGACCGGCATGATAGAATCCCTCCTAAATTATATTTGTTTAATATTCTTTACTATATATACAAGTCAGGGCTCCAAAAATTGACGCTTTTGAAAAAATTTTTTTATATATTATATCATATCCTATCCTCTTTTAGAGACCCCTCGATTTTTGGGCGGTTTCATAGGACAATAAACAAAACACTATACAACCTGAAAATTATTACAAGGCTCAAAAAATTGACGCTGCTGAAAAAAATATTTATATATTATGAGTACAAGATCGAATGCTCCCCGATGTTTTAGGGTATAGAAAAAGGCGACCAGATTTCTCTGATCGCCTATATTTGTACACATCTAGCCATGATTGAAACTGTCAGATGTGTGGCTACTCATGGTGGAGACGAAGAGGATTGAACTCTCGACCTCTCGGATGCGAACCGAACGCTCTCCCAGCTGAGCTACGTCCCCACTTATTTCGAACAATGGATAGTATATCATAGCGCATTATAAAATGCAAGAGGCATTTCCATCGGAAACGCCTCTTTTTTTCATCCTTATCAAATATCGAGGTTTCTGACTTTCTTGGCGTTTTCCTCGATGAACTGTCGGCGCGGCTCTACTTTCTCGCCCATCAGGATCGTGAAGAGCTCGTCGGCTTCTTCGGCGTCCTGTAGGTCGACGCGGAGCATCGTGCGCTGTTCGGGGTCCATCGTCGTTTCCCAAAGCTGCTCGGGATTCATCTCGCCGAGACCTTTATAGCGCTGGACGTTGATATTGTCGCGGCCGATCTCGTTGAGCTTCGCGTTCAGTTCCTCGTCGCTGAACGTGTACCAGTGCTTCTGCCCTTTGCGGATCTGATAGAGCGGCGGCTGTGCGATATAGACGCGGCCATGCTCGATCAAGGGGCGCATATAACGATAGAAGAAGGTCAAGAGCAGCGTCCGGATATGGGCGCCGTCCACGTCGGCATCGGTCATGATGATGATTTTCCCGTAGCGGCTCTTCGCCAAGTCGAAGTCCTCGGAAATGCCGCTGCCGAAGGCCGTGATCATGGTGCGGATTTCCGCGTTCGCGAAAATCTTGTCGAGGCGCGCTTTTTCGACGTTCAGGATTTTACCGCGCAAAGGCAAGATCGCCTGGAAACGACGGTCGCGTCCCTGCTTGGCCGAGCCGCCGGCGCTGTCGCCCTCGACGAGGTAGATTTCCGCCTGCTCCGGGTCTTTGACCGAGCAGTCGGCGAGTTTTCCGGGAAGCCCGAGGTTCAGCTCCAGCGCGTTTTTGCGCCGCGTCAATTCCCGCGCTTTCCGAGCCGCCACGCGGGCGCGGGCCGCCAGCATGGACTTCTCGAGGATGCGCTTCGTGATGGTCGGATTTTCCTCGAAATATTCGCTGAGCCCTTCCGTGACGATGGAGTCGACGATGCCTCGGGCTTCGGAGTTTCCGAGCTTCGTCTTCGTCTGTCCTTCGAACTGCGGATTCG
This sequence comes from uncultured Selenomonadaceae bacterium, assembly GCA_902777615.1. Lineage (GTDB taxonomy): Bacteria > Bacillota > Negativicutes > Selenomonadales > Selenomonadaceae > RUG12372. The sequence goes on along the minus strand of CACYUQ010000010.1, from coordinate 23,224 downwards.
GCACTTTCAGGCTGATGACGCAGACGAGACCTTCACGGATATCTTCGCCGGTCAGGTTTTCATCCTTTTCCTTCAGCACGTTGAGCTTTCGCGCGTAGTCGTTGGCCGCGCGGGTCAGCGCCAGCTTCAGTCCGGCCAGATGCGTGCCGCCCTCTTCGGTATTGATATTGTTGACGAAGCTGTAGATCGTCTCCTGATAGCTCTCGTTGTACTGCAAAGCGATCTCGACGATGATGTCGTCCTTGACGCCGTTGAAATAAATGACGTCCGGATTGATTTTTTCCTTCTTGCTGCCCAGATGCTCGACAAAGGACTTGATGCCGCCGTCGAAATGGAACGTCTCGCTCTTTATTTCCTCGCCGCGCTCGTCGGTCAATGTGATCGTAATATTATGATTCAAGAATGCCAATTCCCGCAGACGATGACGTAAAATCTCGTATTTATAAACCGTTTCAGTAAATATCTCACTATCAGGAACAAAATGTACCTTTGTACCGGTAATCTCGGTTTCCCCAATTTGCGTCAGCGGTTTCGTTACCCCGCCGCGGGAAAATTCGATTTCATAGCGGTGACCGTCGCGCATGACCTCGACTTCCATAGAAGTCGACAGCGCGTTGACGACAGAAACGCCGACGCCATGCAGACCGCCGGAAACTTTATAACCGCCGTCGCCGAATTTTCCGCCTGCATGGAGCACGGTCAAAACGACTTCGACAGCCGGTTTTCCGCTTTCGTGCATATCGACGGGGATGCCGCGGCCGTTGTCGACGACGGTGATGCTGTTGTCCCGATGGATGGTCACGTCCACATGGTCGCAGTACCCGGCCAGCGCCTCGTCGATGGAATTGTCCACGACTTCATAGACGAGATGATGCAGGCCGCGCTCGGAAGTGCTGCCGATATACATACCGGGACGCATCCGTACCGCTTCCAGTCCCTCCAGGACCTGGATCTGGTTCGCGTCGTAGGGTCCTGCCACCTGCGAAACTTCAGGATCTACTTCCTCTGACCGAATGGTGACGTTAGAAGTATCCAAATCCGCGTCTTCCAGATTTTCCGCCGGTTCCTTTTCTTCCTCCAGCGCAATCTTTTCTTCTTCCGACATACTCAAGCCTCCGTTTTCGATACATGACGCCACTTTCTAAAAGCGTTCGACCTATTTTTCAACGCGTCGGGCGACAATGCGGAAAGGTAGATTCCGTCCGTCGCCACCACCGCAGATTTTGGGTGGCCGCCCGAAACATCTTTGATACTCTCTTTATGGGCCGATAGAAAATTTTGCCCATCCTGGGAGGAAATCATGGGTTGATACTCATGGATGGAGACGACTTCCCGCACGCGAACGGAATAATCGCCGCCAAGGTGCAGATACATCCGTCATTCCCCCGATTTTTTCTTCTTTTTCTTTTGATATTCCTGATTAAACGCCAAATCCAAACGAAGGCGCTGCAATGTTTTCGCGATCAAAGGCTCCGTCAGAGCTTCCGGCTTTACCGAGGCGAACAGCATCACGAGCTGTTTTGCCTCCGGGCTCGTCTCGTCCCCTTGCCGGACACGGGAAACAAGCCTGCGAAGCAATGCGTTTCTCTCCCGTGCTACCGTTTCCAAACTGCATCCAAGAATTTTGCTGGCCTCATAACCATGAAGCCACGGTTCGCGAAGCAATAGGGTACGGACCGCTTTTCCGTCCTGTTCTCTCTGTTTACGCTCGCAGAGAAAGCAGTATTTCTCTTTCTCCGAGACTATCCGGCCACAGGAAGGACACGGATGCCCGCCTTCCTCCGATATCGTCCGACGCAGCGCGAAATTTTGCGACAGCGCACGGGCAGCCGCTTCCCGAATAGACTCGTCCTCGACGCCCGAAACGAAAGCAGTGGTTTTTTCAAGTTCCTCTTGCTTTGGAACAATGGGCATCGAAACCGTATTTTCCCTTCGACTTTCAGCGGCGCGGAATTTTTCCCGCGGCGCGCAGAAAACGATTTCCGTGACCAGCTCGTCACAGACGAAAGCGTTGATCTTATCTATGAGGTCCCGCTTCATATAGCGGAGCTCATTGGCCCAGACCGGCGCATCCGCCGCCAAGAACAGCTTATGAAAATCCATTCGGACCGGACGCACATGAGAAGCGATAGAAGTCCCGACGATTTTTTCCCAGGCGTGGACCATCAGCTGCGTGCGGTATTGTTTTTCCTGACCGAGAGACGCGACAAAACGCGGCAGGACGTCCGTAAGACGTTCCGTCTTTTTCGAACGCGCGGATTCTTGCGCCGCTTTTCCCCGTCTCATCCCTCGCTCACCGTCCCGCGCTCGACATGATAGACCGTCCCGAAGCCGCCGGACGGGAAATAGGCTTCGTCTGTCGCCGTGATCATCGCCTGCAATTTTTCCCCTTTGATGAAGGTCAAAAGCTGTTCCCGACGTTCCCGATCCAACTCGCTCATGACGTCGTCCAACAACAAGATCGGATATTCGCCCGTCTCTTCCCGAAAGAAAGCCAGCTCCGCCAGCTTCAGGGCCAGTACGCCGGTCCGTTGCTGCCCTTGGGAGCCATAAGCGCGTAAATCGACGTCATTGACAAAAAACGCCAAATCGTCCCGATGGGGACCGAATCGCGTAACCCCGCGCAAAATATCCACCTTCAAGGATTCCGCCAGCTTCTCATTATACCACGAAGCGAGGTCGTTTGTCATGTTTTCCGAAGACGCCGATTCCATGCCGTGAATTTCATAACGAAGGGAAAGTTTTTCCCGACCGCCGGAAAGATCTTCCTGCGCTTTCGCCGCCAACCCGTCCAATTTTTTTACCGCGACGATTCTTTTTTTCATCACGGAGACCGCCTTTGGTACGAGCTGCACATCCCAAAGGGACAATTCACTTTCCTGCGCTTCCCCGTCCCGGATCCGTTTCAACAGCGTATTCCTTTGGGACAGGAGACGTGTATATAAAGCCAGGTCATAAAAATACGCAGGATCCGCTTGGGAAATTTCCATATCCAAGAAACGACGTCGTCCCGCAGGCGCTCCTTTGACGAGAAATAAGTCCTCAGGAGAAAAAAGGACGATATTGATCGTCCCGATAAGGTCTTTCATCCGTATAGAGGCGCCGTTCCGCATAATCCTGCGGCGGCCTTCCCGAGAAAACAAAAATTCCAGCCGATTTTCCGCATCCAGCCGAAAAAAATCAATACAGAGGCGAGCCTTTCCCTCATCCCAGAAGATCAGCTCCGTATCCGAAGACGTACGATGGGAGCGCCCCAACGCCGCATAATAAACGGCCTCCAGTATATTCGTCTTGCCTTGGGCATTTTGCCCAAGAAAAATACTGACACCGGGAGCAAGCGAAACCGTCTGCTCCCGGTAGTTTCTGTAATTGGTCAATTCCAGCCGCTTGATTTTCATTGCGAAACCTGATATTCCATCCTGCCATCATCCGTTTCCAGCGCCACGACGTCGCCAATCGTAAGCTTCTTCCGCCTGGCTGTTTCCTGTACGCCGTTGACCCGGATCCTTCCTTCCAGCAACAGAGGCTTGACGGCGCCTCCCGATTCCACCGCGCCGGAAAGCTTCAAGAACTGGTCGAGCTGAATGTCCGCCGTATTTATGGCAATCCGTTCCATATTCTTTCCCCGCTTAATGTCTTGTACGGACAGGCGTGATCACATATAGGAAATCCTCATTGTCCGGTTCTCTCACAAGAGCCGGCTTCAGAGAATCGTTCATCTCCATGATAAACGTATCTCCGTTGATCGTTTTCAACACGTCAATCAAGTACGAAGCGTTGAAAGCAATCTCGATATCCTCGCCTTCGATGACCGCCTGCATGGTTTCTTCCGCCTTGCCGACCACCGGATTGTCGGAATAGATATGGACCTCGCCCATATTGAACATCAGCTTGATGGTATTGTATTCCGACGAGCGGGCGATAAGCCCCACACGGGAAACCGCGGAAAGGAAGTCAGACGTGGAAAGCGTGACGCGCTTGGAAAATTCCGAAGGAATCGCGCGACGATACTCGGGATATTTTCCTTCGATGAGACGCGTCGTGATATAGATATGGTGAACACTGAAGCCCATCTCGCTGCGTGTGCAGACAACCTCTACCTTTTCGGGTACGTCACCGGAAAGGATATGCTGAATTTCTTCCAGGATACGCTTCGGAATCACATATTGAGACAACTTTGGAATCTCATCTTCGATACTGCCCTCGTCAAAAGACAGCCGATGGGAATTCGTAGCCACCATACGTACCTTGCTTCCCTCCAGCTCCAAAAGGGCGCCCATGAACAACGGACGGGTCTCATCCGTTGCGCAGGCAAACGTCGTCCTGCGGATCAATTCTTTCAGTACGGCGCTGTTGATCGTAAATCTATTGCCTTCCTGCATCGGCCTGATCTTCGGAAAATCGTCTGCTTTCATGCTCAAAAGCGTAAACGTGGATTTCCCGGAGGAGATTTTGATGATTGACGTAGAGCTGTCGTACTGAACGGTAACCTCTTCGTTTGGCAATGTCCGAACGACCTCTTGGAAATATCTCCCGGAAACGACGATTTCTCCCGATTTCTCGACTTCAGCTTCGACGTGGAGAATGACGCCGATCTCGTAATCCGTGGCTTGTATTTCCAACGTATCTTTTTCTGCGTGCAGATAAATTCCCGAAAGAATCGGCGTTTGTGGTTTGCTTGCTATGGAACGGCCGGCAATCTGTATAGCTTGTACGAGTTCCGACTTTAAGCAGGAAAATTTCAACGTTATGCACCTCTCGTTTTATTATGCTATGAGATAATAAAATATTCAGTAGTCATAGTAATAGGGAGTGTGGAAATGTGGATATGGAGGCAAAGGATTGGAATCGCGTGCCTTTTTCGGTGTGCATAAGAGTGTTGAAAGATCGAGGTTTATATCCACATAAACACAGGAGACGATTCCAGACATTCTTATTCACATGCTGTATACATTTCCGTTCACTCTTTTTCCACAATGAAGATTACATTTTTTGGATCCGTTCGACCAGCTCGTTGATGGTGCTGTCAAATTGAGCGCTTTCTTTGCGTTGCTTGATGATTTTGTTATATGCGTGCATGACCGTCGTGTGATCGCGTCCGCCGAAGCGCTCGCCGATTTGCGGCAGCGACGCGTTCGTCAGCTCGCGGCAAAGGTACATGGCGACCTGCCGGGCAAACGCGAGGGATTGCGTGCGTTTCTTGGACAGGAGGTCGCTGGTGGTGATCTTGAAATAGGAAGCGGTCATATCCTGGATAAGCTCCAGCGTGATGGTTTTCTGCTGTTCCGTCGGATAGACGTCTTCCATCGCTTTCGAGGCCAGTTCCACCGTGACGTCTTGATGGTTGAAGGAAGCCTGTGCGATGACGCGGGTCAGCGCGCCTTCCAGCTCGCGGATATTGCTGTTGACCCGGTTCGCTATGAAATAGAAGACGTCGTTGGGGATTTCGAGATTTTCCTGCATGGCCTTCTGCTGCAGGATTGCCATGCGCGTTTCGAGATCCGGCGGTTTGATGTCGGTGGTCATGCCCCATTCAAAGCGGGAACGCAGTCTGTCTTCGATGATCTTGATTTCCCGCGGATGACGATCGGCGGACAGGATGATGGTCTTGTTCGCGTCGTAAAGGGCGTTGAAGGTGTGGAAGAACTCTTCCTGCGTGCGTTCTTTCGTATAGAGGAATTGTACGTCGTCTACCAGCAGCACGTCGATGCTGCGGTATTTTCGCTGGAATTCCTCCGGCTTGCCTTCACGGATGGAAGCGATGAAGTCGTTCAGGAACTTTTCGCTGGAAATATAAAGCACGCGCATATCCGGACGATTTTCCAGGATGTAGTTGCCGATGGCGTGCATCAAGTGCGTTTTTCCAAGTCCCACGCCGCTGTACAGGAAGAGCGGATTATACCGTTCGAGTTGAGGCGATTTCGTGACGGTGAGCTCGGCTACGGCCAACGCGGATGCATGAGCCATTTGGTTCGAGTTGCCGCGCACGAAATTCTCGAATGTGTATTTTTCCTTCAAAGAAGAGCGGTCTCCCGGTACTACGGGGGCGAAATGGGAAACGACGCTATAGGAAGGGTCTTCCGGCGCCGGACGGTCGACGGTGAACAGGGAAGGCTGGGCCGTCTTGATTTCATAAGACACGCCGCTATTCTCCTTGGGTGTCGGCTTTTCCGTTTTCGACTCGCTCTCGGCTCCCGGCGCAGTTTCGATCACGATATCGACAGTCCTTCCGATGACGGCGCATGTCGCATCTTTGATGAAAGGAATGTAATGGTCCTTTATATAATGTAGAGAAAAATCATTGGGAGCTCCAAGGGAAAAAGTCTTTTCTGTGAGGGAAACGGGGATGATGGGGGTCAGCCATCTCTGGCATTCGCTTTCCGTGATGGTGTCCGCATGACGGAAATTTTCCAGCACTTTTTCCCAGATGGCCTGCATTTCTTTTTGTTCCATGAAGCTTTACACCTGCCAAAAATAGGTCAAAAAAATCCGTTATCCACAAATTTATCAACAAATGTGGATAACTTTTTTAAGGTCGAATAAAAATACCGATGATATTTTATCAGACGGAAAAGAAGTAATCAACAATTTTTCGAGGAAAATTAAAAGCAAGATGTGTTGACACTGCGCGATGCTTAGTCTATAATCAATGAAGCGATTTTTCAGCCGTCTCAGCCGATAACGACGGCAAATCGCGCAAACAAAAGACGGAAAACAGAGAGGAGGAAGAGCGTTGAAGCGCACATATCAGCCGAACAAACATTATCGCAAGGTTACGCACGGTTTCCGTACCCGCATGAAGACGAAAGGCGGCCGACTCGTTTTGAAGAAGCGTCGTCAGAAGGGCAGAAAGAAGCTTTCCGCGTAATGGGGCTCTGAAGCTTATGCTGAAACTCGCAAAGCGCAATATCCTGCGCAATCAGCGGATGTTCCAGAAAGTTTATCTTCACGGGCGTTCGTGGGCGAATCGTTACTTGGTACTCTATGTCTTTCCGGTGATTGGGCCGGAAAGGAAAGCGGGCTTTGCCGCCGGGAAAAAATTGGGAAACGCCGTGACGCGCAATCGGCTCAAAAGGCTGATGCGCGAGAGCTATCGGCGAAACCAGGAGCAACTGGCAGACGGGTTTTACTGTTTGCTCGTCGCGAGAAAACCTGCGGTCGGCGCCAAAGAACCGAAAATGGAAAGAGCCTTCCTGGAATTGGCCGGGCGGGCGTCGATCCTGCGGCAGGGGAAAGTTTGAGATGGCGAAAGAGATTTTTCTTTTTTTGATTCGTGGTTACCGCGCGTACCTGTCTCCTTTGAAACTTCCCTGTTGCCGTTATATTCCGACCTGTTCGGAATATGCAATGATTGCAATTGAAAAATACGGGGCCGCACGAGGCGGATGGATGGCCGTGAAACGGATTTGCCGTTGTCATCCCTTCGCGGGAAGCGGGTACGACCCTGTGCCGTAAATCAGGAAATGCCCGGGAGAGCCGGGCATTTTTCAAAGTTTCTCCAGAATTTTAGGATGTGATACATTGGATTTTTTTGGTTCACTGTTGGACCCGATTGTTCATTTGTTCCAAGCGGGAATTAATGTAATCTATCAGTTCCTTTCCAATGCCGGTTTCCCGAATTACGGGGCCGCGATCGTCTTGCTGACGATCATCATCAAGATGGTGCTTTATCCGCTGACGGTAAAGCAAATCAAATCCATGAAGGGCCTGCAGGAGCTTCAGCCGAAAATGAAGAAACTGCAGGAGCAGTACAAAGGCAATCCGCAGCTGTTGCAGCAGGAAATGGCGAAGCTCTATGAGAGCGCCGGCATCAATCCGTTGGCGGGATGCTTGCCGCTTCTCGTGCAGATGCCGATTCTGATGGCGATTTATTATGCGCTCCGCGATATGACGTATACGGGTGATCCGTCGTTCTTCTGGATTCCCTCGTTGTCGGAGGCGGATCCGCTCCATATCCTGCCGGTGATTTCCGCGCTGACGACCTATGTCGTATCTGCGCAGACGACGCCTGCCGACGGCGGCTCCCAAGCGAAGATCATGATGTACATGATGCCGCTGTTCATCGGATGGATCAGCTGGAATTTTGCGGCGGGTCTCGTCCTGTACTGGATCACGATGAATTTCGTGCAGGGGCTGCAGCAGTGGTGGATGTTCCGCGACGAGAGAAAGGCGGAGAAGGAAAAGGCCGCGCCGAAGGCCCAGAAAGAAACGAAAAAAGGCAAGAAGAAAGATAAATAGGAGGCAGCCGTATGGCGTTTAGTGTTGAAAAGACAGGAAAGACGGTAGAAGAGGCGAAACTTGCCGCTTTGTCGGAGCTTGGCGTCAACGAGGCCGAGGTCAACGTGGAAGTCCTTGAGGAAGCGTCGAAAGGATTCCTTGGCATTATTGGCGGCCATGACGCGAAAGTCCGTGTGACGGTAAAGGAAAAAGCTTCGGGCGTACAGGAAAACGGCGTCGAAGATATGCCGAAGCCCGAAATCATCGAGACATCCAAGCAAGTAGGGGAATTGGTCAAGAAGCAGACGCAGGAGGAAGAGGATAAGCGGGAAGAACGTCCGCGTACGGTCCCCACCGAGGAGGAAGCGGCTGTTCCTCTGGAAAAGGCGGAAAAGTTCCTGTTCCAGATTTTTGCGTCGATGCATTTGGAGGTAGAGATCGAACGGGAGCGGACGGAGGAAGGTTTCGTCCTGAACCTCTCGGGGGAGAATCTCGGGATCTTGATTGGAAAGCATGGGCAGACTTTGGATTCGCTCCAGTATCTCGCCAATTTGGCTGCCAATCATGGAGTCACAGAGAACCGCATCCATTTCATTCTCGATGTCGAGCATTATAGGAATCGTCGGGAAGAGACGCTTTGCCGTCTGGCGTCGCGTCTTGCGGACAAAGCGGTGCGCACGCGTCAGAGGATCATGCTGGAGCCGATGAACCGCCACGAGCGGAAAATCATCCACATGGCGCTTCAGGAAAATCGTCGGGTGTCGACCTACAGCTCCGGCGACGAACCGTATCGTAAAGTCGTCATCGAGCCGGTCAGGGGACGCGGCGGCTACCGTGATCGCGACAGAGGTCATGACCGCGACCGTCGGGAAATGACGGTTGAGGAATAACCGCAATAAGGGCTGATGGAAAAGCCGCCGCAAGAAGGATTGCGGCGGCTTTTTTTATAGAAGGGAATGAGAATATGCAGCAGGGAGATACGATCAGCGCAATCGTAACGCCGCCGGGTGAAGGCGGCGTCGGCATTGTGCGCTTGAGCGGCGACGAGGCACTGGCCATCGCGAACGCTATGTTCCGCGCGAAAAGCGGAAAGCAGGTCGATGAGCTTCGTTCTGCGTCGGTTTCTTACGGCGATGTTCTCGACGAGAACGGGAAAGTGCTTGACGAGGCACTGTTGCTCGTGATGCGGACGCCGTATTCTTATACGAGGGAAGATGTGGCGGAATTGCAATGTCACGGCGGCGCCGTCGTGTTACGCTCGGTGTTGGAGCGGACCTTCACACTCGGCGCCCGTCCGGCGCAGCGCGGTGAATTCACCAAGCGTGCGTTTTTGAACGGGCGCATCGACCTTTCCGAAGCGCAGGCGGTCATGGATGTCGTCGGCGCGAAGACGAAGGCGTCGCTTCGGATGGCTTCGGGGCGTCTGTCCGGAAAATTCTCGGGAAAGATCAAAGAGCTGCGCCATAAAATTCTCGATATGATCGCGCATCTGGAAGCGACCATCGATTTTCCCGAGGACGAAATCGACGAAGTCGTGCTCGATGACGTGCATCTCCGTATTGTTATTATAAAAGAAAATATTGATACATTATTGAAAACGGCCCATGCGGGGAAGATTTTGCGCGACGGTTTGAAGACGGCAATCATCGGAAAGCCGAACGTCGGAAAATCGAGCCTGTTGAACGCGCTGCTCCTAGAAGAGCGGGCTATCGTGACCGACATTCCCGGCACGACCCGGGACAGCATCGAGGCGTTCGTGAATGTCGGCGGCGTTCCGCTGGTCTTGACCGACACGGCGGGCATCCGTGACGCGGTGGATGAAGTGGAGAAAATCGGCGTCGAGCGGGCGCGGGCCTGCGCCAAGGAAGCGGCGCTCGTGTTGGTCGTGTTCGACGGTTCCGCTCCGATGACGGCCGAGGATGAGGAAATCCTCCGCATCGCGAAGGAACAGGAGTCCGTGTTCCTGATCAATAAATCCGACCAGCCGCAGAAATATGAAGAGGACTATGAAAAGGCGATCCGCGCACAGCTCTCGGATGCCGTGATTTTGGAGTTGTCGGCGAAGACCGGCGAGGGGATGGAAGAGCTGGCGCGTCTTGTGCGGGAAAAAGCGTACGGCGGCGAACTGAGAGGGGACGAAGCGTCCTTTGTCAACGACGCTCGGGAAGCCGACATTCTGCGCCGCGTCTCGGATTCTCTGGCGAACGCACTGCAGACGATTGAAAACGGCATGAGCGCCGATTTCGTTTCCATCGACTTGCGGTCGGCTTGGGAAACGCTCGGGGAAATTACCGGGGAAACGGTCGGTGAGGACATCATCGACGAGATTTTCAGCAAGTTTTGCCTCGGAAAATGAGAAAAATGATGTGTTCGTAATAAATAATTACAATTACAACAGATTTTTTACGATGATTTTCAACGTAAAATTTTAGTATAAAATAAGAAAAAATTATTCTTGCCATAAAAAATGTAAATTTTTATATATGTTATTTATAAAAATAGAATTACCATCACACAAAATGAAGAAATTGAAACAAATATGAAGGTGAATTTGAGTGTTTATTGCCGGAAATTATGATGTCGTCGTTATCGGCGCGGGTCATGCGGGCGTGGAGGCGGGTTTGGCGGCGGCGCGGATTGGCTGCCGGACGCTGCTCGCGACGCTTTCGATGGACAATATCGCGTTGATGCCGTGCAACCCGTCCATCGGCGGCCCCGCGAAAGGTCACCTGGTCCGGGAGCTGGACGCCCTCGGCGGAGAAATGGGGCTGAATATCGACAAGACCGCGATCCAGTCGAGGATGCTGAACACGGGCAAAGGCCCGGCGGTTCATGCGCTGCGGGCGCAGGCGGACAAAAAACTTTATCAATTCACGATGAAGGAGACTTGCGAGAAGCAGGAAAATCTCGACGTCAAGCAAATCCTCATTGAGGATATCCAGGTCGAGGACGGGAAAGTCTGCGGCGTCGTCGTGGAGACCGGCGAGATTTATCGTTGCCATGCCGTAATCCTCGCCACCGGCACCTATCTGCGGGGCCGCATCATCATCGGCGAGACGACTTACGACGCCGGGCCGAACGGCCAGCGGGCCGCCATGAAGCTGACCGATGCGCTGAAACGGCTCGGCATTTCCCTGATGCGCTTCAAGACCGGCACGCCCGCCCGGGTGGACGCCCGTTCCCTCGATTACGATGAGATGGAAATCCAGCCGGGGGACGAGGAGGCCGCGGCCTTTTCGTTCATGACCGACGAGCCGACGCGGAGCACGGTGCCCTGCTGGCTTTCCTATACGAATGAAGAAACCCATAAGGTCATCCGCGAAAATATCCACCGCGCGCCAATGGCCAACGGCGTGATCAAGGGCGTCGGCCCCCGGTATTGCCCGTCCATCGAGACGAAAATCGTGCGCTTCCCCGACAAGGAACGCCATCAGCTCTTTATCGAGCCGGAAGGCATCCATACGCAGGAAATGTACGTGCAGGGCATGTCCACGAGTTTGCCCGTGGACGTGCAGATCGCATTCCTGCACACGATCCCTGGGCTTCGCCATTGCCGGGTCATGCGGGCGGGCTACGCGATCGAATACGACTGCATCGACCCGACCCAGCTTTCGCCGACGCTGGAGCTGAAAAATATCCGCGGCTTTTTCTCGGCGGGACAGTCCAACGGCACCTCCGGCTATGAGGAAGCGGCGGCGCAGGGGCTGATCGCCGGCGTCAACGCGGCGATGTACGTGACGGGCGGCGAGCCGCTGGTGCTGAAGCGTTCCGAGGCATATATCGGCGTCTTGATCGAGGACCTCGTCACGAAAGGCACCCAGGAGCCGTACCGGATGATGACCTCCCGGGCCGAGTACCGTTTGATCTTACGTCAGGACAACGCCGACCTGCGGCTCACCGAATATGGCCGTCGAGTCGGTCTCGTGAAAGACGAGCGGTACAATCGTTATCAAAAGAAAAAGCATGAAATTGAAACAGCTATACAAAAATTACAAGAGATTATCCTGACGCCCAGCAGTGAAACGAATGAAAAATTGTCGGCCAACGGTCTCGGCGAAATCAAGACGGCGACGTCGCTGTTCGACTTCTTGCGCCGCCTGCTCCAGCTTCTCCCGGCCGATATCGTTATAGCCATAGCCGGTGGAAGCGGCGAAGCAGGTGGACATTACGGTCACCTATGAGGGTTACATCCGCCGCCAGCAGGATCAGATCGCGCGGATGGAAAAGCTCGAAACGAAGCTGCTGCCTCCCGATATGGACTACACGAAAGTGCCGAGCCTGCGCGAAGAAGCGCGGGAAAAGCTGATCGCCATGCGGCCCCGTTCGGTAGGTCAGGCGGGAAGAATCTCCGGCGTTTCACCGGCGGACGTCTCGGTATTGCTCGTGTGGCTCGAAAAAGAGCGCAGGAGCAAAAAAGAACAGTGAACATAGAAACGCCCCCGCGCTTCCGTCGTGGAAGTGCGGGGGCTTGTTCTGTTCTGATACGAATCTTAGCTAAGACTCGTAAAATGTTTCACGTGAAACAAACGAACAAACGTTTTATTGTTTCACGTGAAACATTTTTCTTTTTGTTACTTTATTGGAGCAGCGACAATACGTTGCTGCTCGACTGATTCGCCTGCGCCAGCATACTTTGCGCCGTTTGCAGGAGGACGTTCGCCTTCGTGTAGTTCGTGAAGGTTTTCGCCATGTCGGCGTCGCGGATCGTGCTTTCGGAGGCAGTGACGTTTTCGTGGGCAACGGTGATGTTTCCTGCCGTGAAGTCCAGGCGGCTCTGCACCGCGCCGATAGAGGTCTGCTGCTTGATCGCCTTCGTGAGCGCCCGGTCGATGACCGTAAGCGCTGACGTGGCTTTTTTCTGCGTCGTGACTTGGCAGGTGATCTTGCCGTTCTTCTTCAAGCCCAGCGCCTCGGAACGCATATCGGCGAGTCCCACCTTGATGGCTTGGTTCGCTTTCGTTCCAATCTGGAACACCATGCGTTTCTGCGGTTCGGCGTCGGCGGCCTGATGCGCCATGTAGCGGAGAAGCATATAGCCAGCCGCGTAGGCGTCGTCGTCGGGGGCTTCTGCGGAGTTCTCGATGGCGGTTTTCAACTGACCCTTGTTCGCGGGGTCGGAAAGCAGGTCGATTTTCTCTTTCCGGAAGTCGTCGATGCCGTGGACCAACTCCGCCATGCCTTCTTTGATATACTTCGGGAGCGCGCTGAAGTTCTTGATGTTTGCTGCCATCAGCGCGTGGGTCATTTCATGGGCGATGCAGCGGTCGAGATAAAGCTGGCTTGTGTCGTTCAAAACCTTGCCGTTCGGGTCGGTGGTGTCGAGCTGGCTGTAATAGGCCAGATTGACCGTCAGCGTCAGGCTGGTGGTGACGCCTCCGATGCTGCCGCTGGTGACATAAGCCAACGTGCCGCTCCCCGTTTTGTTCTCGAAGTTCACGGCCATGGACTTGACGGAGGTTTCCGGCTCCAAAAAATTGATCTGGTAAGACTCGTCGATCAAGTCCATACAGTTTTTCAACCATTGGTTGTTCAATGCCGAAGCGATGGCCGTTTTTGTGTCGGTGTCGATGTCGGTGGGCCATGTGACGGTCAGGCCGTTGATGACTGACGGGCTGCTGGGAGCGCCGCCGTAAGGCAGTCCTTCCTCCGGCACGATGCTCTCGGCGGTCTTTTCCTTTTCGCCGCCTGCGTCGAGGCCGGTGATCGAGCCGGTGTCCTCGTTCGTCAGGTCGATGCCGCACATGCCCAAGAGGTCGCCGCCGGCCATGTCGCCGAGGAAACGGCTTTCCAAATCCTTCGCGTTCGTAAAAAGCCCGCCGGTGGCGTAGTTGATCGCCCCGTCCAAGGCTTCTTTTGCGGACAGGTTCGCGTTGTCGAGATAGCTCATGAAGTCGATGATGACGCCCTGCTCGTCGGCGGCCATGTTGCCGCCCATCTCGCCGTTCAGCAGGAGTTTGCCGTTGTAGGTCACATGGGCGTTGTCGTCGATCTGGGAAATCATCTGGTCCAGCTCGCGCTGGATCGTGGCACGGTCCACATCGGTGTTCGTGTCGTTCGCCGCGTCGAGAGCCTTCTCCTTGAAGGTCTTCAGGATCTCGATGGTGCTCTGCACGGCGCCCTCGGCGGTGTTCATCAATGCCCGGGCGTTCTGTGTGTTCTTCAGGTCCTGATCGAGGCCGCGGATCTGCACGCGCATCCGCTCGCTGATGGCGTAGGCGGAGGCGTCGTCCCGGGCGGAGTTCAGGTGCATACCGGATGAAAGCTTCTGCAGCTGTTTGGAGAGCTCCGTCTGGTTGCGGTCGAGCTGGTTCAGCGTGTTCATCGCCGAAATGTTGTTTTTGACCGTCATGGTCATAAGTCATCAATCCTTTCGAAATCAAAAAAAGCACAAAGCAATTCCGTTGCTTTGTGCTTAACTGACAATTTTCGCGCAATGAAAGAAGACAACGCAAGTGCCTTGCCGATTGCACGAATATAAAGCTCTCCGAATGTCTGTCGAGACGGGTGCGCGTCCGGCGCGAATACGAATCCCTGCAGTCATGGTCGCCAACTCCTTTTGTGCCATGAGTAAAGAAAAAAGTCCATTTTTCTAGCATCAGTATAACAAAAAAAGCGCGATCGTGTCAAGAAAAAAGTTGCAGGGGCAACAAAAGCCGTTGCCGGGAAAGGGAGCCTTTCTTGGCAAACGGCTTTTCGTATGGTATACTTGTAAAGGGTGTCGTTTGGCGGCATTTCCTGTCCCTCCTGTAAGGGAGGTGATGCCATGGGTGATACGGTGTTGGTTCTTTTTCTGATACTGCTGATCCTGATAGAGCTTCGTGACAAGAAATAAACCGCCTCTAGCTGGCAACTGCGGCGGTTTATCCTAACAGATAATTCGGGGCAGGCCGCTAGGCGGCACCCTTTCTTTGCCTATATTATATGATTTTTTTGTTTTATTGTCAACGAGGGGGCACGGCATGGAGTTTCGGGACGAGGTGCGGACGGCGGCGGCGGATTTTGGGATGCCGCTGGCGGAGACGCAGATGGAGCAGCTTGCCGTCTACTACAATCTGCTCATCGAATGGAATGAAAAAATGAACCTGACCGCGATCACCGAGCCCCATGAGGTGGCGGTCAAGCATATCGTCGATTCGCTTTCGGCCTTCGACGCGTCGCTGTTCACGGACGGTGCGCGGGTCATCGACGTGGGGACGGGCGCCGGATTTCCGGGCGTGGTGCTGAAAATCTATTACTCGTCCATGGAGCTGGTGCTGCTCGATTCCCTGCAAAAGCGCGTGAAATTCTTGGAGACGGTGGTCGGGGCGCTGGGGCTGTCCGGTGTCGAGTGCGTCCACGGGCGCGCGGAGGAGGCGGCGCGACAGAAACAGTATCGGGAGCGGTTCGACCTGGCGCTGTCCCGGGCGGTGGCGCGGCTGTCGGTGCTGGCGGAGTACACGCTTCCCTTCGTGCGTGTCGGCGGCTCGCTTTTGGCGCTGAAGGGCGCGAAGTACGCCGAGGAAATGGAAGAAGCGGCGCAGGCGGCGAAAATCCTCGGCGGCGGCGTACCGACGGCGAAGCCCGTAAAATTACCGGGACTCGACGACGGCCGCGCGATTGTCCGCATTGAAAAAGAACGTCCGACGCCGAAAGTCTATCCTAGAAAGTCCGGCACGCCGGAAAAAAAGCCGCTGGGCGTGTAAACGGAAAGTTTGACAGTCCTGCACGACGAATATATAATGAAAGCTAACGTAATTAAATCTTGCTGACTTTGCCTTCCCCATTGGGGAAGGTGGCGCGCGAAGCGCGACGGATGAGGTCTTGTTGCCTTTGCTGAAAACCTCACCCGCCGTCTTCGACGGTCCCCCCTCCCCAGAGGGGAGGGCTAATTACTTTAAGGGGGCTTTTTTATGCTGGATATGAAATTTGTACGCGACCATCTGGACGAGGTACAGGCGATGCTGGAGCGCCGCCACAATCCGATGAAGCTGGACGACTTCGCGGGGCTGGAGAAGCGCCGCCGGGAAATCCTCGGCGAGGTTGAGGCGCTGAAGGGCAAGCGCAACGCCGCCTCGAAGGAAATCAGCGTGATGAAGAAGAACGGCGAGAACGCCGACGCGCTGGTCAAAGAGATGCGCGAGGTCGGCGACAAGATCGCGGCGCTGGACGGCGAACTGAAGGAAACCGAGGAAAAGCTGCGGGACATCCTGCTCCGAATCCCGAATATGCCGAAAGAGGACGTGCCGCTGGGCGTGGACGACAACGACAATCCGGAGCTCCGCAAATGGGGCGAGCCGCGTAAGTTCGACTTCGAGCCGAAAGCCCATTGGGACGTGGGCGAGGGGCTTGGCATCCTGGACGCGGAGCGCGCGGCGAAGGTCTCCGGAGCGCGGTTCACGTTCTACGTCGGCCTCGGCGCGCGGCTCGAACGCGCCTGCATCAACTTCATGATGGACCTGCACGCGAAGCAGGGCTACACGGAAATGCTGGCGCCGTACATCGTCAGCCGGGACAGCATGATCGGCACCGGCCAGCTCCCGAAATTCGCCGAGGATATGTTCAAGGTCGAAGGGCTTGACTCCTACCTCGTGCCGACGGCGGAGGTGCCCGCGACGAACTTCCACCGCGAGGAAATCCTCGACGGCGCGAAGCTGCCTGAGCATTACACGGTCTACACGGCCAGCTTCCGCGCCGAGGCGGGCAGCGCGGGCCGCGACACCCGCGGACTGATCCGTCAGCACCAGTTCAACAAGGTGGAGCTGATCATGTTCGAGCCGCCGGAAAATTCCTGGGCGGCGCTGGAAACCATGGTGAACGACGCCGAAGAGGTGCTGCGCCAGCTGAAGCTGCCGTACCATGTGGTCACGCTCTGCACCGGCGATATGGGCTTCACCTCGGCGAAGACCTACGACATCGAGGTCTGGTTCCCGAGCCAGAACCGCTACCGCGAAATCTCGTCCTGCTCCAACTGCCTCGACTTCCAGGCGCGCCGCGCGAATATCAAATTCCGCCGCACGCCGAAGGACAAGCCGGAATTCTGCCACACGCTGAACGGCTCCGGCCTCGCCGTGGGCCGCACGGTGGCCGCGATCCTCGAAAACTACCAGCAGGAAGACGGCTCTGTCGTCATTCCCGACGTGCTGGTTCCGTACATGGGCGGAGAAACTGTTATTAAAAAGCCGGAATAAAACGAATACAAAAACCCGCGCATCCATATTTTCAGGGATGCGCGGGTTTTTTATCTTCACTCCTCATGATTCATGACGGCGGCCTACCCTCAATGCGCCTTCACGCCCACCAGCAGCTTGCGTTTATTGGCTTCTTTGAAGGGGGCGATTCGAAGTTCTACGGGCTGGGGCTCGCCGCCCACCATCAGGCGGTAACGGATCGTGCAGCGGCCGTGCTCCTCGATATCCCGCAGGATATTTTCCTTGGTGAAGAGCTCCAGGAACTCCGGCAAATCGTCGGGGTGCAGTACCTTCGGGACGTCCTTCCTCGACTGCGCGAAGAAATCTTCGCCCTCCTTCGACGTGCCGAGGGTGTCGTAATCGTCCGAGCAGGTATATTCCAGATAATAGCCCGTTTCCGGGTCCACCGTGTAGAGGCTCAGATAGCCGTCGGAGAGCGCCATGACCCGGACCAAGGCCGCGCGCTCCTTTTTCATTTCCTCATAATGGGCCTGTTGCTTCATCTGCGCGTCGATGATGCTGACGCCCAGGATGATCTTGCTGCTTCCCGGCTGCATCCGGGTGACTTTCATATTGACGTAGACCGGTGCGCCGGTGTCCATCAGTCGGTAGGTCGCCGTGAACACGCCCTGCTCGTCCAGCGCCTTGATAATATTCTCCTTCGAGAACGCGGCGTAGAAGATGTCCCGGTCTTCCTCATAAATGCGGTGTGCATCCCGTACACTCGACGCGAAGAAGTCGTCGCCGTGCCGCTCCACCGCAATCTTCTGGCCGCCCACAAGGGAGCTGTACTCAATAAATTTATCTGTTTCCAAATCTACCACATAAATATTGTAATAGTCGGTGGCCAGCGCTTTCGCGATGTCCATATAGGTCGCGTCTTCGTTCGGGTTCGAGATGAACAATACCGCCACCGCCACCGCGATAGTTCCCGTGACCGGGTTCACGCCGATCCGCCGCGCGAAGGAATGGATGACAGAACCGTCTTCCATCTTCTCGTCGAAGAACGAGCGAAGTCCTTGCTCGCAGCAGGTCTGCACGATATTTTGCAGGAATTCGCCTTGGTTTTTCGAAAAGGACGAGCCGTAGCTGGACAAATCGTAATGCAGGAACCGCTTGACGAAATCCCGATAGGACGGATTGCTCCTGACGAAACGGGAAGAATCGCCCCGGAACTCGAGGACGGCAATCGGGATCGTATTGAACGCCTTTTGAAAGGCATCCTCTTCTTCGTTTGCGATAGCGGAAAAATCGAAAAGATTGATGCGGCCCACCGATTCATAATAGGACGATTCCTCGGGATTTTCGTATCCGTCCGACCTATGGGCTGTTTGCCATTCCAGCACCTGCGCGAAGGGGAGCGGCTTGCTGAAATAGTAGCCCTGCAGCTTGGAGCAGCCGCTTTCCTGCAGGAATATCATCTGCTCCTCGGTCTCCACGCCTTCGCAGACGGTGTCCACGCCCAGCGCGATGGCCATCTTGATCAGCTCGGACAAGAGCACTCTGCCGTTGTAGCTCTCGTCCATCTTCCGCAGGAAGCCCATGTCAAACTTGATGACGTCGAATTTGATGCTCCGCAGTACATCCAGCGAGGAATAGCCGCTGCCGAAATCGTCCATCCACACGGGAAACCCCAGCGCCTGAAAACGCTCGATCTGCGTTTTCATGAACTCGAAATCACTTCCCACCACGCTTTCCGTGATCTCGACGCTGATCCTGTCGCGGCTGACCCCCGCCGCGTCCACGCGTTTCCTGACTTCCTCCACGATGTCGCAGGTGACGAAGTCGGAGCGGGACAGATTGATGGACTGGGGGACGATATAAAGCCCCGCCGCTTCCTTTGTCTTGATATTCTCAAGGATCCGGTCCAGCACATACAGATCCAGCTTGTAGATCAGCCCCGCGTCTTCCAGGTACGGGATGAAATCCAGCGGAGGCAGGAAGCCCTTGACCGGGTCGATCCACCGCGCCAGCGCTTCTTCGTCGCAGGCCGTGCCGTTGACCGCCCGGACAATCGGCTGGTAATAGACCTGGATCCATTTTTCCGAAAGCGCCCGGTCGAAATTCTCCAGGATGTACTGTTGCTTTTGCAGGTCTTCCCCCAGCGACTGGCTGTAATAATTGAAGCCGGAGGCATAGGTGCCTTTGATGGCGTCGCAGGCGATTTTCGCCCGGTCGTAGGCCGAGCTGATGGGAATTTCCTCCGTCTGGCCGAGATAGATGCCGACGCAGACCGGCGGGAGCTTGCCCCCGTTCATTTCCTTCCATTCCTCGAAAATCGCGCCGAGGATCTCCTCCAGCCCCGCTTTCTCCGTCAGCACGGTGAAATGGTCGGCGCCGATATGGCAGCAGTTCTCATTGTGGAACGTGCGGCTCAGGATCTTGGCGAAGGAGCGCAGCAGACGGTCGCCGTCCGCGAAGCCGTATTTGTTGTTGTAAAACTTCATGCCGAGGAGATTGATATAGAGGAGCGCGGGAATCCTGCCGTCCTCCCGGATGGCTTTCCGCTCCGCTTCGGCCAGCTCGAAGAAATAGGTCATGCTGGGCAGCCCGGTCAGGACGTCGTAACGGTTCTCCTGCAGGATGCTTTCCTCGTGGAGCGCGTTGTTCATGAGCCGGTTCAGCTCCGAGCCGCTCCCTTCCTTGTACAGCCCTTCCTCCGTGTACCAGACGTGGGCGATCCGCACGCCTGTCTCGGTGGTCTCGTGCTCGCCGAGGGCGTGGATGATCAGGTAATCGGTGTTTCCCTTTTTCCGCGTCCGGTAGATGACGTCATACTTGCCGCCCTTGGTGGCGAATCGTATGGCGGCGTTGGCGAGGCGCGCGGCATCGTCCGGGTGCGTGTCCTTGTACATATCGTGGTCCATTTCATAATACGCCTGCACGCGGTCCGTATAGCCGAACAGTTTGCAGAAACCGTCCGAAAGGGCGATGGTCACAACCTTCTTGTTCAAATATTGATAAACGGCAAACGGCTGCTTCATGTCTTCGATGAAGCGCTGCTGTTCCTGTGTGAATTCGTATCTGCCCATACAAACGCCGCCCCTCTCGTTCTTCACGTTTGGCGAGAAACTATTTATAAAAATAATATTCGCCGCAGCTTGTCATTTTCCTGCCGGAAATCGTTGCGCTCAACATAATAAAAAACACCGTGAAAATCGAAAAATACGTTCACGGTGCTGCGTTCATCTTTGACTGCGCGCGCGATACTCGATATAGGCGCGGATGCAGTCGTTCTGGTACGACTGGCCGATGGGGACGGTCCCGCCGCCCTTCAGCGTAAACTCTTTTGGGGTCATGGACTGGATAGAGGCGAGACGCACGACGAAGCTTCGATGGGGACGGATAAAATCCTCCGGCGGCAAAAGCTCCAACAAGCTCCCCAGCCGCATATACGTCTTGAATTCCTTCTCCGCGTGAATGATGCACGCCTTGTCGACGACTTCGATATATCGGATGGAATTGACGGGAATCGGGGTCGGATGATAGTCGCACATGACTTCGATGGTCGGCGCTTCGGACTGCGGCGTGATCCTCGAAAGCCGCTCGAAGACTTTCTCAATATCCTCGGGCATGGCGGGCTTGATCAGGTAATGCAGCGCGCGGACCTCATAGCCCGACAGCGCGAACTCCATGCTCATGCTGGCGAAGACGAACTCCACATCGGCGTCCCGTGACCGCGCCTTGCGCGCCAGGTCGATGCCCAGCCCGTTTCCGATGTAGTTGTCGAAAAAGACCAGCCTGTATTTTTGTGGCGCGAAGGCCCGCAAAAAATCCTCGCCGGAGGAAAACGTGTCGATATTGAAGGTCAGGCCATGACCGCAGGCATACGCGTCGAGGGCGCTTACCAGATGCTTCATGTCCCTTTCGTCATCTTCCACGATTGCGATTCGCATGGTATTCATCTTCTCCCTATTTTATAGTATAATTATATATAATTTTCGTATAGAAATGAAGTGAAATGTATGGCGCTTATCTTGGGCATGGCGGTGGGCATCACGCTGATCCAGATGATCGGCGCGTATCTTCGCTATTTGGCATTCGAGACGAGAATGCTCCCGGAGGAGCGCACCCGCCTGCGGAACTACATCCTGCTCTGGGCGCCGTTGTCCTGTGCCATTTATGCGGCGTACTTCTGGCACGCGGGGCTCGACGTCGCTTCTTTCAAGCACGTCCAATACTTCGGCTGGCTTCCGTTCTTCGCGCTCTCTCTCCTGGTCATCCGTCACGAGGCCATGCGCCACACCTTCGTGGTGGGGATGCAGATGCTCTGGTTCTTCCTGCTGCATACGATGAGCGGCGCGGTGATTTTGACGCTGCTGCCGCCGTCCTTCGGCACGGGTGTCAACCGGCTGCCGACGCAGACGGCGTTGTACATCTTCTTTTTCCTCGTCATGCTGCCGCTGGAGCGACGGATTTTCCGGAACCTGCTGCCGTCGCATCTCTTTTCCGGCAATCGGCTGGCGGGCTGGTGCTTTGCGGTCATGCCGCTGGGACTTTGCGCCACGCCGCTGATCCTGCTGATTGACAGACCGCTGCTGTTTACCATGTCGGACGCGATCCTGCGGTTCGTACTGTTCTTCTGGGGCATCACCCTGTACCAGTACTCGCTCTACGCCGGGGAGCGCGCGGCGCGAATCCAGAACGAGCGCCATACCAACGAGCTCCTGACCCAGCAGCTTGAAGCGCTGGAGGCTTACGCGGCGCTCTTGAAATCGCGCACGGAGGATGTGCAGCGCGTCCGTCACGACCTGCGGCATTACAACCGTCTCTTGGCCACCCTGATCGACGCCGGCGAGTTTGAGAAAGCCCGCGCGCTGGTCGGGACACAGGATAAAGAGCTGCTCGCGCAGCCCATCGCCGTGTACTGTGAAAGCCCCATCGTGAACGCGGCTTTGACCGTCTATATGCAGCTCGCGAAAAAAGACGGGATCCGGATTTTCTACAACGTCCATCTGGACAAAGAATGTCCGCAAGGGGGAGATAACGATCTTGCGATTTTGTTGTCCAACGTCATTGAAAACGCGGTCATCGCCAGCCGCAAGCAGCGGGCAGGGGAACGGGAGCTTCGCGTCCTGCTTTCCTGTGACGAGCGGGAGTACGCGCTGGTCGTGGAAAATCGCTTCGACGCGCCGCTCCGGTTCGGAGAAGACGGCCTGCCGACCACCAAAGAGCATGGCCACGGCACCGGCATGGTCTCCCTGCGGAACTTCAGCAAGAAATACGACGCGACCGTACTCTTTGAGCAAAAAGACGGCTGGGTCCGCCTGCTGATGAATTGGCACGGGAAGGAAAGTTTGGCATAAGAAACCAAAGGGCGGACCTTGCGTCTGCCCTTTTTCTTTATGTCCGTTTGCCAATCAGAACGTCTGCATCATCATCGTGACGAAATTGAAAATACCCACCGCGCCCACGGCGAGGCCCGCGTACCAGAACCAGATCTGCTTGACGAGGCCCGCGAGGGAGACCATGAGGATCGCGATCTGCAAGAAGGTCAGCGCACCCGCGAAGCCCTTGTTCAGCGCCAGCGCTTTGTCCCTCCTTTCCTCGGCGGCCCGCGCTTCGTTCATGATTTCCTTTTCCTCGGCCTTGTAGCGGTCGACGGTTTTCTGGTATTTTTCCATCAGCTTCGGCGTCTCCTCAGGGTCAAGGGTTGCCGCCGCCAGCTTCATCTGGTCGATCTGCACTTTGTAAGTGTTTTCTTTCAGGCTCTTCGCCTGATAATAAGCCCAGCCGTTGGAAGCGGCGTTCTGCGCGAGGATGGCCTTGCTGCTGAACGCGCCCGCTTTCAGGGAGGAGAAGGTCGCGCATATCGCCAGCACCAGCGCGGACAACGCGAT
>CACYUQ010000009.1 GCA_902777615.1 uncultured Selenomonadaceae bacterium | reverse complement strand
GCGGCAAGCCAGGATTCTTCCGCCGAGGACAGGAACGCGTTCGACCCGAAGCGCTTCAAAAATGAACCGTCGCTCTCGTCCGCCTCGGACACCAGATATTCGCCGCGCCCGAGCCGCGCATTGCCGTCCGCGAGATAGTCGACCTGCCCGCCGATGATGATGGTGGGGTCTACACCTCCGTGCTCCAAGATCAAGCCGATCATAGACGTGGTCGTGGTCTTGCCGTGGGCGCCGGCGACGGCGATGCCTTTCGCCGCGTTCAAAAGCGCCGCATTGACGTCCGAACGGTGCAGGCGGCGAATCCCTTGGGCTTTTGCCGCTGCGAGTTCCACGTTGTCTTCGGGAATCGCCGTAGAGCAAACGACCGCGTCTGCGCCTTTCACATTCGCAGCGTCGTGCCCCTCAAAAATTTTCGCGCCGCGGGCCGCGAGCTGCTTCGCCACGTCGGACATTTTCTGATCGGAGCCGGAAACCGCATAGCCCTGATCGAGGAGAATACGCGCCAGCGCGCTCATACCCGCACCGCCGATGCCGATAAAATGTATGTTACGGATTCCCTGAAGCATTCCGCTTCCTCTCCTTTTCATCTATTTAACGGGAACGAGTTCTGTCTTTCCCTTTGCCAACCGGATTACGCGGCTCGCAATTTCGTCCGCCGCTTTAGGACGTCCCAGTTTTTTCGCGGCCTTTGCCATGCGTTTCAGCTTTGCGTCCTCGCTCAAGAGCTCCGCCAAAACGGAAAGCAAACGTTCCGCCGTCAGCTCCCGATCGAGGATCATGCGCGCCGCGCCCGCCGACGCGATGGCCCGCGCGTTCATCTCCTGATGGTTCGCCGCGGCGAAGGGGTACGGCACCAATACCGACGGCACGCCGCGTGCCGTCAGTTCCGCGATGCCGATGGCACCGGCGCGGAACACCGCCACGTCGGCGCAAGCGAGCGCCTGCGGCATATTGTAAAGATACGGCTCGATGAAAAGATTGCCGGCCGCAGAAAGGTCGACGCCCGCGTCCCGTAAATTTTCCAAGGTTTCGTCATAACCGACTTTTCCCGTCACATGCAGGATCTGCACGCCGCTTCGCCCCGCATAATGCGCGAGCACGCCGATCATCGCGCGGTTGATACTGCGCGCGCCACGGCTGCCGCCGGACACGAGCACCGTCTTTGCCTTCGGGTCGAGGCCGAACATCTTTTTTCCGTCCTCACTGCGCGCTTTCATGACTTCCTCACGAATGGGGTTGCCGGTAAACACCCGCTTTCCTTTTGGAAAATGCGCGGCCGCTTCCTTCGTCCCCATCGCGATACAAGAGACGAACCGCGAAAGCAACCGGTTCGTAACGCCCGGCATGACGTTTTGCTCCTGAATCAGCGTGGGAATCCCCATCAAACTCGACGCCAAAAGGATCGGGCCGCAGACGTACCCCCCCGTGCCGACGGCGACGTCGGGCTTGAAACGGCGCACGATGCCCATCGCTTTCATCACCCCGCCGAAAGCCTGCGCGCCGCGCACAAGATTTTCAGGCGTCAAGCTGCGCTTGAACCCTTGGATATTGACCGTTTCAAAGGCGAGCCCTTCCTTCGGCACAATGTCGGCTTCAAGTCCGTCTTTCGTGCCGACGTACAGGAATTCCGCGTCCGATATTTTTTTCTGTATGGCCCGCACGATGGTCAACGCGGGATAGATATGCCCGCCGGTGCCGCCGCCGGAAACGATGATCCGCACGAAAAACGCCCCTAACTTACCTCGTTATTTTCCCGCCATACGGCGCACAATGTCCTTGAAATTCCGCCCGCGTTCCGCCATCCCCGAGTACATATCGAAGCTGGCGCAGGCCGGGGAGAGCAGCACTACGTCGCCGGATTGCGCCGCCGCCCTCGCAAGTTCGACAGCTTTTTCCATCGAATACCCCGCCTCGAAAATCGCTTTCGGCTCGATACCCGCTGCCAGAGCCGCTTCCTTGAACCGAGCCGCCGCGTTGCCGATAAGCACCAGCCCGCGGCATCTTTTCTTGACGAGATTCATGAAATCCGTGAGATCGGTCATCTTGTCGTCGCCGCCCGCAAGCAGCACGACCGGCACGTCGAAGCTCTCCAATGCCTTGATGGCCGAGTCCGTGTTCGTCGCCTTGGAATCGTTGTAATAATCGACGCCTTCAAAATTCAAGACCGGCTCGATGCGATGCTCGACGCCTTCAAAAGCGCGCAGCCCCGCGGCAATTTTCTCCGGCTCCGCGCCCGCAAGATACGCCATCGCCATAGCGGCCAACGCGTTCTCCACGTTGTGCCCGCCGCGAATCTGAAGCTCCTTCACCGGCAGGACCGGAATATTTTTCCCCTGCCAGCGCATCGTCAACACGCCGTTCTCTACGACGGCCCCCTCTTTCAAATCCTCCGTCCGGCTGAAAAAGCAGACGGTGCCGGGGGCGCGATCCGCCATGCCGCGGGTTTTCGGATCGTCGTAGTTCAAGACGAGAAAATCTTCTTTCGTCTGCTGCGCGAACATTTTTTCCTTCATCTGCTGATACACTTCAAGATTTCCGTGGCGCACGACGTGATCGGGCGTCACGTTCAGCACCGCCGCCACGTGCGGGCGAAAATCGTCCGTCGCTTCCATCTGATAGCTGGAAATCTCGGCGACGACGCAGCCGCCCTCGCCGACCCGCAGGCATTCCTCCGACAGCGGCACACCGATATTGCCGCCGACGCCGACCACGGGAAACGCGGTCTCCATCAATTTCCCCAGCAGCGTCGTCGTCGTGGTCTTTCCGTTCGTTCCAGTGACGGCGAGGATTGGCGATTTTGCGATATGATAGGCGAATTCGATCTCGCTCTCCACGTCCATATCCCGTTGATAGGCTTCCTGCAAAAGCGGAATGCACACCGGCACGGCGGGAGACACGATGATATGGTCGACGCCGTCCAAGAGATTGTTCGACTGCGGGCCGCAGACGACCTCGATGCCCGCGTCCCGAAGTTCTTTTACTTCGTCCCCGAGCTTTTCCTCTTCCTTCGCGTCGCTGACCACGACTTCCGCGCCGAAACGCTTGGCGAGCTTCGCCGCCGCCACGCCGCTGATGCCGAGGCCAACGACGAGAACTTTTTGATTGGACAAATCCAAGATAAATACACTTCCTTAGTATTGGTAATTATTAACTATGCTAACCCTGCCTCCCCCTTGAGGAGACTGGATACGTTACAGAAACTCATCACATTTTAGACCATCAAGAGCGCCAACAATCCGAAAATCAGCCCTGCCGCCCAGAAGCGATGGACGACTTTCGTCTCCTTCCAACCCAAGAGCTCGAAATGATGATGAATCGGACTCATCAAAAACACGCGCTTTCCCGTGGTCTGGAACGAAATCACCTGAATGATGACGGACAGCGTCTCGATCACGAAAACGCCGCCGATGACGACAAGCAAAAGCTCCGTCTTCGTCAGGATGGCCACTGCGGCCAAAGCGCCGCCGAGGGCCAGCGAGCCCGTATCGCCCATGAACACCTTCGCCGGGTGCGCGTTGAAACGCAGGAAGGCGATACAGGCCGCCGCCACGGCAATACAGAAGGAGGCCAGTGCCGCCTTCCCGAACAGAACGCAGACAACCGCATAGCAAATCGCCGCTACGGCCACGGTTCCTGTCGCCAGACCGTCCAGACCGTCCGTCAGATTCACCGCGTTCGTCGTGCCGACAAGTACGAAGAAAATCAAGACGTAATAAAAAGCACCGAAATCCACGGTTTTATTGAGAACCGGAATCCAAAGTTCCGTGGTGACGCCGAGGAAAAGCGAACCAATCAGCGCCACGACCACCGCCATGATAATTTGCCCTAAGAATTTATGGCGTGGACGAAGCCCGAGATTGCGTCTCTTCACGACCTTGATATAGTCGTCTACAAAGCCGATGACGCCGTGTCCCAGCGTCACAAACAACGCCAGCAGCACCGACGGCTCGAAGCCCGCCGCAAAAAGCGACCCTGCCGTCAATGCAACGAGAATCATCAAGCCGCCCATGGTCGGCGTCCCGCTTTTCGCCTGATGGCTCTTCGGCCCTTCCTCGCGAATGCTCTGCCCGAATTTCAGTTTCCGAAGCTCGGGAATCACAAAAGGCCCGGTCACAAGCACAACCAGCGCGGATACAATCGCCGCTTTCAGCGCGGCAGAAACATCCATAAATGAAAAGCCTCCATTATAGTAAGTCGATAATCTTGTCCATCTGCATTCCGTGCGATCCCTTGAACAGCACCGTATCGTCGGGGCGCAGGATTTTTTTCAGCGTCGTCGCCGCTTCCTCATGGGACGCACAGCGGTAAACCGCGGTCATGCCCGCGCTCTCCGCGCCGGCTGCGATTTCCTCGCCCAGCGGGCCGCGCGTCACGAGGGCCGCCGCCCCCGAAGCCGCCAGTTCTTCGCCCACGCGCCGATGGGCTTCTTTCGCAACGTCGCCGAGCTCCAGCATATCGCCGAGCACCGCGACGCGACGTCCCTGTGCGATTTCCTTCATCGTGCGGATTGCCGCACTCATGGACAGCGGGCTCGCGTTATACGCGTCGTTGATGATCGTATAGTCGCCGCGCTTTTCGCAGGCGAACCTCGCCCCGCTCATGGCGGGCGCTTCCAATCCCGCGGCCATAGCCTCCGGGGCGATGTCCAGCGCATAGCCGACGGCAAGGGCCGCCAGCGCGTTCGAGATGTTGTGCCGCCCCGGCAGCGGGAGTCTGTATGAATGTTTTTTCCCGTTGGGGAACGTCACGGTAAAGTGTGACTCCATGCCGTCCTGCTCGATTTCCGTGCCGCGCACGTCCGCCGTCTCGCTCTCGCCGAAGGTCAAGACGGAAACGCCGTTCTTCGCTTTTTCGCGCATGGCCAAAACCCTTGGATCGTCCGCGTTCAGCACCGCAGTTCCGCCCGTGCCGAGCGCTTCCACCATTTCCGACTTCGCCCGCGCGATATTTTCAATCGAGCCGAGAAGCTCGATATGCGTCTCGCCCACGTTCGTGACAACGCCGACGGTCGGCGCGGCAAACGGCGCAAGCGCCTCGATCTGTCCGAGCCCGCGCATGCCGATCTCGACCACCGCCGCGCGATGCTCCTCCCGAAGTCCGAGCAAAGTTTTCGGCAGGCCGATCTCATTGTTGAAATTCGCCTCGGTCCGGAGCACGGGAAAACTGGCGCCAAGTACCGAAGCCGTCAAATCTTTCGTCGTCGTCTTGCCGTTGGAGCCGGTAATCGCAACGACAGGCAGGGAAAAACGTGCCCGCCACGCGCCGGCGATTTGCTGATACGCTTTCAGCGCGTCCGGTACGCGTAATACCGGCACAGAAATCCCCTCCGTTTTCTCCGGCGCACAGCCGCCGGAAACGAGTACGCCCGCCGCGCCCGCGTCCTGCGCTTTTTGCAGGAAGTCTTCGCCGTTGAACCGTTCACCTTTCAGCGCGATGAAAAGCGCGCCGTTCCCGATGGTACGCGTATCGGTCTCAACGCCCGTAAAAACGACGTCCTTCGCCCCCGCCGCGGAAGCGCCGGTCGCCCGTACGATCTCTTCCAGCGTAAACTGCGGCATCAGCTCAATCCTCCCAACGCTTCCCGTGCCACTTCACGGTCGTCGAAATGGATCTTTTCCGTACCGAGAATCTGGTAATCCTCATGGCCCTTGCCCGCGATGATGACCGTGTCGCCGGCCTGCGCGAGGGAAATCGCGAGGTAAATCGCCTCGCGGCGGTCCGTGACTTTTTCATGGGTCTTCTTGCCGATGACTTCGGCAACGCCGGCCTCTACCTCCGCCAGAATCGCCTCCGGATCTTCGGTGCGCGGATTGTCTGAAGTCGTGATGACAATATCAGAAAGCTGCGCCGCAATGCGTCCCATGATTGGGCGCTTCGTGCGGTCACGATCGCCTCCGCAGCCGAACACCGTGATGATGCGGTTTTCCGTAATCTCCCGCGCCGTGTGCAAGATATTTTCCAACCCGTCCGGCGTATGCGCGTAATCGACCACCACGTTGAAGAGCTGTCCTGCGTCCACCGTCTCGAATCGGCCCGGCACGCCGCGGAACTCCGAAACCGCTTCGCCGATGACCGAATAGGGAACTTTTTCCGCCGCCGCCGCGCTCGTCGCCGACAACACGTTGTAAATATTGAAAAGTCCCGCGATATGCGTCCGGACCGGCAGTCGTCCGAAGCCGCCCTGAATCGTGAATGTCGAGCCAAGAGGTCCGAGCTTGATGTCCACCGCGCGAATGTCCGCCGTCTCGTCGCCCAGCGCGTAAGTCATGTGATTACAGGCGGAACGGTCGAGGATATAGCGCGCCTTCTCATCGTCAAGGTTCACCACCGCCGTCTTGTCCGGCTTGATGCCCGGCCCGCCGAGAGAATCAAACAGTTTCGCTTTCGCCTCGAGGTAATTTCCCATCGTCTTATGATAGTCGAGATGATCCTGCGTGAAATTCGTGAACACCGCCGTATCGAACTCGCAGCCCGCCACGCGATTTTGCGCCAGCGCGTGAGACGAGACTTCCATGACGACGTACTCGATTCCCTCTTCGACCATGCGCGCCAAGAGCCGCTGAAGATCGACAATATTCGGCGTCGTGTTCTGGCTCGGAAGCCGTTCCTCTTCGATCATCGTCTGGATCGTACCGATCAGGCCGACTTTATGCCCCGCGTGCCGCAAAATCGAGCGGAGCAGGAAGCTCGTCGTCGTCTTGCCGTTCGTTCCCGTAATGCCAATCAGGCGAAGACGCTGGGACGGGATGTCGAAGAAATACGGCACGATGACTTGCAGCGCCTCGTCGAGATTCGGTACTTTCAGTACGGCAAGTCCCTGCTGCGGCTCGACGTCGCGCTCCGTGATGATGGCTGCGGCGCCCTTTTTCTTGACGTCGGGGATAAACTTATGCCCGTCGACATGCTCCCCCGCCACGCAAACGAACATCGCGCCGGCTGTCGCCTGACGCGAGTCCTGCACAATATCGGAGACAAACGTATTGGCGTCGCCAATGACTTCCGCCCCCTGAACCAGCGCCGCCAATTTCCCGATTTTCTTTCTCATGCCGTCTTTCCCTCCAAAGCTCTTCCAAAAATGAAATGCGGTTTTATATTATAAATTTATATTATAAAAGGTAGCTGAAAAAATAAATAGCGAACATACTTTCCCTTAAAATAAGAAAAAGCGCTGACTATGCAGCGCTTTTCGCTCTTCATCGATTTGCATCGGCGGCAAAATAAAATTCTTTCGGCACCATCATGCCCAGCTCGTTGATTGCCAAATCCTTGATGCGCTGCGGCGCTTTCAGCTTGGCGATCTGAACCTCCAGATCCTTGTTTTCCTTTTCCAGCTGCGTCGCCTGCTGCCGAAGTTGGACCAACTCATATCCGCGCATCGCGCTGACCTCGCTTCGGACCAGTGTCACCGTCGCCGTCACCGCAAAAAGCGCGAGCATGATAAACGCTTTGAAGCGAAGTTCCGTGTCCAGATGGAATCGTGCGCTCTGTTTCGGGCGCCGCCAATGCGATTTACGAGGGGCGGCGGCTCTTGTTTCCGTTTCCTCCGCCCACACTTTACGTACTGCTTGTGGCATCGTTCGTTCCCCCTTCTGCTTTAGGGTTACTGCCTACCAAACCGGGCTTGTCTAAATTTCCGTGTGCGTTGTTGTACGGATAAAGTGTGCACACGATAATTTATCCTGCGCCGAATCAGTCGCAGTGTTCCCCGATGCCAGAAAGCGTTTCGCTTCCACGCGAATCAACGCTCTTCCGGCAATTTTTCCGCAAGGCGAAGCTTGGCACTCTTCGCCCGCGGATTCCCCCTTACCTCATCTGCCCCTGGCTTCCCCGCCTTCCCCAAAAGGCGTAATTCTCGCTTGTGGCCGCAAGCGCATACGGGAAGCTCCGGCGGGCAGATACAGCCGCGCGCCATTTCGTGCAGCGCGCTCTTTACAATGCGATCCTCCAACGAATGGAATGTCAAGACCGCGATGCGGCCCCCCGGCCGCAGGTGGTGGACTGCCGCTCGAATTGACGCATCCAGTATGCCAAGCTCATCGTTTGCTTCGATGCGGATGGCCTGGAACACGCGCTTCGCCGGATGTCCCGATGTCGCCCTTCGGACTGCCTTCGGCACGGCGCGGCAAATGACATCTACGAGCTGCGCCGTCGTCTTCACGGGAGACTCTCGCCTCGTTTCCACGAGAAAAGCGGCGATACGCTTCGCCCAGCGCTCTTCGCCATACTCGCGGAAAATTCGGATCAGTTCGGCTTCGGAATACGTATTCACGATTTCCTCCGCCGTTCGGTTTTGCCTTTCATCCATCCGCATGTCGAGCGGCGCGTCGTGCATATAGGAAAATCCCCGCTCCGCCGTATCGATCTGATAGGACGACACCCCGAGATCGAACAGCACCCCGTCCACGGTATCCACGCCGAGACTGTCGAGAATCGCGTCGAGATTCCTGAAATTGTCATGCACGATACTGACGCGGCAGGAAACGTTCCCCAAGCGTTCCTCCGCTGCGGCGATTGCCGCCGCGTCCTGATCGATCCCGATCAGCCACCCCGAGGCGGAAAGACGCGACGCGATGCGAAGCGCATGCCCGGCGCCGCCGAGCGTGCAATCCACGTAAACGCCGTCCGTCGCCGTCAGAAGCCCCCCAATGGTCTCTTCCGGCATCACGCTGACATGGTGAAAATCGCCCATCGCTTAAATTCCGAGTTCCGCCATCGACGCGGTGAACTTTTCCCTGTCTTCGTCTTCCATCGCGTTATAGCGTTCCCACTCTTCCTTGCTCCATACCTCGACGCGCTTCAACGCGCCGGCAAGCACGACGTCCTTTCCAAGTCCCGCGTAGCTCCTGAGGTTGCCCGGCACGAGAAACCTTCCCTGCCGGTCGCACTCGAGCTCGCGACCGCTCGAAAAGAAGTGGCGCACGAGACGGCGCGTCTCCGGCTTCGTGTCCGGCAGCTGCCGGACCTTCTGCACGAAGCTCGACCACTCGTTTTCACCATAGATGTAAAGGCATTGATCCAACCCCTTGACGATGAAGAAATGCTCGCCGAGTTCCGCGCGAAAATCCGCCGGCAGGATCACGCGACCCTTGGCGTCAATCGTATGCGCGTACTCGCCCATCAGCATCTCTTTTCACCACCTTTCGGATTACAGCAACCACATTCTACCACTTTTCACCACTTTATGCACTATTTTTTTATGTTTTCCCCACAGAAAATCGGCGTTTCAAGAGAACACACGCTCTTTAATCGCCGAAAAATCAGCATTTTTCATTTGTGCATTTAAAATTTAGGACATTTTCCCCCCTTTTTTTCTCATTTTAGTGCAGAAAAAAGCCCCTCAAGAAATTCTTTCGATTTCTTGAGGGACTTATGATTTATTTTTGCTTTTCAAAACGATTTTTAGATTTTTTCCTGTTGTTTTTTCTTTCGCAGGATTTTCCAAAGTACCTTGTAGACCGTTTCCGGCTCCACAGGTTTCGTCAGGTAGTCGTCCATCCCGACGGCGCGAGCGTGCTGGATGTCCTCTTCAAAAGCGTTGGCGCTCATCGCGACAATCGGAACGTTTTTTGCGTCAGGCCGTTCCTTCATCGCACGGATGCTTTCCGTCGCCTCGAAGCCGTCCATGAACGGCATCCGAATATCCATCAGGATTACGTCATAGGTTCCGACAGGATGGCCGGAAAATGCCTGCAACGCCTCGTCGCCGTCCGTGACCGGATCCACCTTGAAACCTTTGTCTTCCAATATCGCCATAGCAATCTCGCGATTGATCTCGTTGTCCTCGGCTAAGAGCGCACGCATACCCGTGAAGTCCGCCGCCTCCCCGTCGCCCGCCGCGCTGTCCGTCGCCACTGCGGTGACAGGGAACGCAACCGTGACAAAAAACGTCGAACCGACGCCCTTCTCGCTCTCGACGCGAATTGAGCCGCCCATCAGGTCAATGATGTTCCTCGAGATGGCAAGGCCGAGCCCCGTGCCGCCGTATCGCGTCGTGTTGCCCGCGCTCTCCTGCTCGAAAGCATTGAACAGATACGGCAAAAATTTCTTGTCGATGCCGATGCCCGTGTCCTTGATCGTAAAGCGCATCGTCGCCCAATCGCCGTCCATACGCATCAGTTCTACGACAAGCTCCACGGAGCCGTCCCGCGGCGTAAACTTGACTGCGTTGGACAGGATATTGACCAGCACCTGCTTCAGCTTCAGCGCATCGAAGACGCAGGCGACGGGCAAGTCTCCCACCGTCGTGCGCTTGTAATGGACGAAACCGTCCGCCGCGCGGGCGCGGATGATGACGTCGATGCCTTCCAAAAATTCCTTCATGTCGTGAGGCGTATTGTCAAGCTGCATCTTGCCGCGCTCAATGCGGGAAAGATCCAGCACGTCGTTGATGAGCCCAAGCAGGAAATGCGCCGCCGAGTCCATTTTCGATAAGCTTTCCGTGACATACTTTGTATCCTCGACGCGGCCTTTCGCCAATGCGGTCAGGCCGATTATCGCGTTCATCGGCGTGCGGATCTCGTGCGACATGCGCGACAGGAAATCGCTCTTCGCGCGGCTCGCCGCTTCCGCGTCCTCCAGCGCCTTGCGAAGCTCTTCGCGCTTTTTCTCCTCCTCGCGATAAAGGCCGGTAATATCGCGCTGCAAAGTGACGATCATAGACTTCGCCGAACCGAGGTAAAACGCGCGCAACTCTTTCCGAAGGCGCTTGCCGTTCACATCCAGCCAGAAACTGAAAAAAATCGTGTTCTCCTTTTCCAATTCTTTGACGAGATTTTTCCGTTGGAAACGGCGCACCAATTCCTCCCGCTCCATGGGATCCGGCAAATATTCGCCGGCCTGCACCGTAGCCTCGTCGGCGTCGTAATAGGAAGCAAGATTGAGGTCGGGCAGTGCGTCTTGCTGCCCCGGTGCGCGTACAAACCGCCCTTTGCCGGTGACCACGTCCATACAGGCGATATAGTCAATCATGCCTTCCATGACGTTGCCGAAGGCGATCTCATCCACCTTCGCCTCGTGAATATCGCGCATATAGGCGAACAGCATCCAATCGCCCGTTCCCGGATTTTCCATCAGATTGACCTGCCAGCGCACCCAGCGCAGCTCGCCGTTTTCAAAACGGCGCAAATACTCGATGGACTTGTTGACCTCTCCCGCACGGATGGCCCGCGAAAGGCCCCGAAGATCACAAAAATCGTGGAAGGCTTGCCAATCCTTTTCTTCCGGGATAAAGGAAAGCTCCCGTTCCACTGCCCAAGCGTATTTTTTCCCTATTGCGTCATGGAAGCTTTCGCCGTTCACCACGTATTCCTGTACGACGTCCTGTGTAATGTTGAAAGCCATCGCCAAGACTACGTCGCCCTCCAGCGATTGGCGGCGCATCAATTCCTCCCGATAGCTCATCTCGCGCCGTACCTGCTCGGTCACATCCATGCGCGTCAACATTGCGCGGAAGGGTTTGCCGTCCCGGTCGGGAATCGCCGTCGCAATCATGTGGAACCAATGGAACGAGGCGCCGCCGCCCGAAAGGAAGCGGATCAGCCCCGCCGCCGACGGCTCGCCCTCTTTCATGCGACGGAAAAACGAACGGTACTTCTCCACATCATCAGGATAAATGACATCCTTCGCGATGACGTCGTCCGGCGCATTCTCGAACACATACTGATTATCGCGGTAAGTCGCTTCATAATGGCCGGTACGGATGTCGTAAACACCAACGGCGATACCTGTCTGCCGGATGGCCGCCTGGAATTTTGCTTCCAAATCCTTATAAGCATCCATGTCCTGCGCCGTGCCAAGCACTCTGGCCTCGTGCCCTGCGGCGTCCCGCAGTCGGGTGTACCGCACGCGTTCCCAATGATAGCCGACGCCCTCTTTCCGAATGCGAATCGGCTCTTCCGCCTCAGTTTCCCCCGCCTTCATGCGTTCATGCAGTGACAAAAACCTCTCGACGTCATCCGGATGAATCAGCCCGCTCTTCACCGCGTCGTTGGGATAGTCCATCCTGCCATAATCTTCCATGCGACGGCTCGGATCAATGACGATAGCCCCGCCCTGCCCTGTCGCAGGGTCGTAAACCCATGCCTGAAGATCGGAATGTTCGATGGCCGCCCGCATCATTTCCTGACTCTCATGAAGCGCTTGATGCGTGCGCATCAGAGAATCGTTGTCGAAAAACACGCCGTAATACAGCTTACGATTGCCGTCGCTCTCGACCAACCGCACCCGCAAGTTGATCCAGCGGTATTTTTTCTGCCCGTCCAACAGACGGAACATTCCCTCGAAATCCTGATCCTCCATTACGTCCTTTTGGATTTCCTCCAAGACCGCCGGCAAATCGTCGGGATGCACGAACTGCAAAAAATCTTTCCGTTCCGCCATACGCGCTGCCTTGTCCACGCCGAGCATCTTATAATAGCCCTCGTTCAGGTAGGCGCTTTTCAATACGCCGCCCTCGAAGACATAAATACCGATGCCCGCCGGAATGTTTTCGATCAGCGCGGCAAGCCGCTGTTCCTCTTTCTTCGCCTCATGAAGTTGCGCCGCGCGATGCCGGTTATCCATCCAAAAGGCCGCCAACACCACGATAAAAGCCAGCGCAAGAGAAACGACCGCAACTTCCACCCACCCCGAAAAAAAGGCAAAGAAAAGGAGCAGGCCGCACACTGCGACGCCTGCCCACATCCAATGACTTTTACAGATTCCCATTTTCATCCCGCCTCCTGCCCAAAGAAAGCGTTATTCCCCGCGATGCTCCGCCTCGTGTTTCTGTCCCTCTTTTTCCAGCTTTTCGCGCTCTTCCTTTTCTTTGCGTTTCTTCATTTCCTTCGCATGGTGCTTCTCTTCCTTCTCGAAGCGTTCCTGCTCCTCCTCGGTCAGTTTGCCCTTCGTGTGGGAAAGGATTTCCGTGCGATGATCTTTCTCATAATCGAGAATCGCGCGATAGAAAATGCCGTCCCGGCTCTTTTCCGTCAAGTCGGCGATTGCAACCTCTTTCTTCGGCTCGCTGTGCTCGACGGTCCAGAAATGCGAGTCGATCAGGTCCACCGCATCCAGCGTCACCACGCCGCGCGGGATATTGATCGTCAGATAGTTCGCCTCGCCTGCCAGATCCCGGAGAGCGTCCGTCGACTCCATACGCCAGGACCGCTTCATACGGACGTCCTCAATCTGCACATGGTCATAAGTCTTGATGACCGGAACGACCAGCACATCGAGATTGACATGGCCCATGGTATCCACGCCGTAGCTCATTTCCTGCTTATTGAAGAAATAATTCATGCGCTCCGACGATTGTACCCACTGGAAAATATCCTCCGGCACCTTCGGCGGCGTATACGTTGCCTCCGCCGTTCCGAAATTCAGCGCTGCCGCAAGTGTCAGCGCGCAAATCCACTGTTTTTTCATTCGTACCTCCTAAAAATATTCAAAACTTGCCCGTTCCCCGGTTCTTGATTCGCTCCAGTTCGTAGGGCGTTTCCTGATAGACATAGTAATTGAGCCAATTCGCGAACATCAGGTTCGCGACACTGCGCCAACGGACAATCGGCTGCTTCGTCGGGTCGTCGTCCGGGTAATAGTTGCACGGCACGTTAATCGGGAGCCCCGCCGCCATATCCCGGTCATATTCGCCCTTCAGCGTCATCGGATCATACTCGGCGTGACCCGTGATAAAGAATTGGCTGTTTTCGAGATCGGCAACACAATAGACGCCCGCCGGTTCCTCGGCCTCCGCCATGATCGTCAGCTCCGGCACGCGCTCGATATCCTCGCGCCAAACCTCGGTATGCCGAGAATGGGGTACATAGAATTCGTCGTCGAAGCCCCGGAACAGCTTTTCATTCCGCACGCAAAGATGATGACGAAACACGCCGAAGACCTTCGGCGCCACCGGATGTTTTTTCACACCATAATGGTAATACAGCCCCGCCTGCGCGCCCCAGCAGATATGAAACGACGAAAACGCGTGGGTCTTCGACCATTCCATGATCTCACAAAGTTCGTCCCAATAGGCGACCTCCTCGAAGGGCATCTGCTCAATGGGCGCCCCCGTCATCAGGAAACCGTCATACTTGTTGTTCCGCACCTCGGGAAAAGTCCCGTAGAACTCGCCGAGATGCTCCATCGACGTATGCTGCGGCAGATACGACTCCGTATAGATGAAGTCCGCCTCCACCTGCAGCGGCGTATTGCCGAGAAGCCTGAGAAGCTGCGTCTCCGTCACCGACTTTGTCGGCATCAGATTCAAAATCAAGAGACGTAAAGGACGGATATCCTGCCCGTAAGCACGATCCGCGTCCATGAAGAAAATATTCTCCCGTTCCAGCACCGATGCTGCCGGAAGATTATTCGGTATTTTGATTGGCATTATTTTTTGTCCTTCTTCGCGTTCGCCGTCTGCGGCAAATCGGTGCGGTAGCGGTTCAGCCAATACTGGTAACCCTTGACGATTGCACGCAGCCGTTCCAGCCCATGATAAGCGCCGCCCCCCTTCGGGATGGCTTCATACCGCCCGTCCGTTTTCAATTCCTGCCACCCCGCCGCCGTCGTCCAGACG
This sequence comes from uncultured Selenomonadaceae bacterium, assembly GCA_902777615.1. GTDB lineage: Bacteria > Bacillota > Negativicutes > Selenomonadales > Selenomonadaceae > RUG12372. Next base: position 8,764 of record CACYUQ010000009.1, on the reverse strand, counting down.
TCGCCCCGGATGATTTTTTCCGTCCCCTGATCGGGATTCAGGGACTTTTTCATGTGCTTGACTTCTAAGAGCTCGCCGTCCTTATTCTTCGTCTCCTGCCATTCCCAATAAATCAGGTTGCCGCCAACCAGCCGCATCGTCGTCATGTCCGCCATCGCTTCCGTCGAGCCGCCGCCCGCAGTCTCCGAAGACCAAAGCAGCTTCCAGCGATCCGGTGCGTCCTTCATCGCGCGCTCCCCATGATAGAAGACTTGGTCGACCAGTGCGACATAGTAGTCCTCTTCGTAGGATTGGGAATTGACCTCGTACTCCTTCGGAGGTTCATAGACCTTCGACCAGATGACCTTCCCGCTCGCGTCGTAAAAATTCTCTTGGATATAGGTAATCTTGCGCTCCTGCGGGATGACCTCCACCAGCGCGAGGCTGTACGAAAGCACACGCGGGTCGGGAATGCTGGCCTCGATGCCGTAATTCGCGATGGCTTCCTGCGCGCCGCCCGGCGTGTACGAGGTCTTGATCCATGCCGTGATGCAGGTCGCGACGCCGTTCATCTGGCTCTTGATTTTCACGTTTGACGGCGCATAAAATTTCCCGTACTTCTGGTCCGACGCTATCCAGGTCCACTGCTGCTCCGCCGCTTCCACGCGGGGAACGGCAATCGTCGGCACGTCAAAAGACGGGCCGCCCGCCGTAAAAACGGCTGCCGCCGCCAAGAAAAGCGCGGTGCGCCCAATTCGTTTCATAACATTCCCTCCCTTTTAGGAGCATGAAAAATATCCTAAATCATACACTGCAAGGGTATATACACTAAGGCTGCGCTGCACTTCGTTTGCACGCCCAAAGTGGCCAGGCATAGATTCTCACTAGGCCCTTGCTTCGCCTGCGGCTCGCAATCGCCAAGTATTTATATTATACCATAAATCTTATTCCTCGGGAAGCGTCACCTTATCCAAAATCCCCGACAGGGCGGCAATCAAAACGCCGTAGTTCGTCATCGGCACCCCCGCCTCCCGGGCCGCCGCAACCCGCGAAAGGACGTGCTGCCGGTTGAACATGCAGGCGCCGCAATGCACAATCATATCGAAGCCGGAAAGCTCCGACGGGAAATCTGCACCGGAAACGTTCTCTATCTCGACGCCGTTTCCCAACTTTTTGCGGAGCATCGCGGGAATTTTTACACGCCCGATATCCGCATCCAGCGTATTGTGCGTACACGCCTCGGCAATCAGGATGCGCGCGTCGGGCGGCAAGTCCGCAATCCGCTCCGCCGACGCCTTGAAATAGGCAATGTCTCCCTTGTACGCGGCGAACAATACCGAAAACGAAGTCAGCTTGCTTTCTTTCGGCGTCTGTCGCTGCACCTCGGCGAACGCCTGCGAGTCTGTGATAATCAAATCGGGCGGCTGTTTCAATGCGGCCAGTGCTGCCGCCATCGTCTCCGGCGTGCAGCCAATCGCGACGCAGGAACTGTCCAAGAGTGCGCGGATAGTCTGCACCTGCGGCAGAATCAGCCGTCCCTTCGGCGCCTCGGCATCCTGCGGCATCACCAAGAGGACCGTGTCCCCCGGGCGTGCCAATCCCGCCAAAAGGCTCCGTTCCTCGCCCCGCATCATGATCCGCGCCAATTCGTCCCGAAGCGCGTCAATGCCTTCGCCCGTCTCCGAGCTGACGAGATGCGCGGAAACGCCGAGCCGCTCCCGAATTTTTTCCGCCAGCGCCGCGCCGCCGTCCGGGCGCAAATCAATTTTTGTCACGACGGGCAGCACCGTCGTCCCCGCCTCCCGAAGCCGCTCCGCCCAAAGGAAAGTCCCCTGCGCTCCGCCTTCCGTCGAAAAGTCCTCATCCTCGAAAAGGACCAGCGCGATCTCGGCTCGGGCCGAGGCAGCGCGGGTCCGTTCCACGCGCATACCGCCCAGCTCGCCCTCGTCGTCAACCCCCGCCGTGTCGATGAACACCACCGGCCCCGCGCCTATAATCTCCATCGGCTGATAGACCGGGTCGGTGGTCGTGCCCGCCACCTCCGAGACCAGCGCCGCCCGCTGTCCCGTCACCGAGTTGACCAGCGACGATTTTCCTGCGTTCCGCCGTCCGAATACGCCGATATGCACCCGTTCCCCGCGCGCCGCCTCCGTCATGTTGCCCCCCGCTTCCGTCCTTTTTATCTGCCAAATCCGTACAGAAAATCTTGGAGTAAGAAAATCTGATTTCCCGATTTCTTGATTTTCTTACTCCAGAATTTTTAAAAACCCTTTCGACAAAATTTATGCATTGCTTGCGAATTATTATAGAAACTTTCTGTGAAATTTTCGGGGAAACGGTTGCTTTTCCCCGCATCCGTGCGTATACTTGAGGAAACACAAAAAATTGAGGTGTAGAAAGTGTCACACATAAAAACGATCCGCACGTTTTTCCTCTCGACGCTCCTGCTCGCCCTGTTCTCGTCCTCCGCATGGGCGGGCGCGCAGGACTTCGTGCTCGTGAACCGCACCGGCTACGACATCTACGTTCTGAACGTCAGCCCGTCGAACGCCAAAGAATGGCAGGAAGACCTGCTCGGCTCCCAAATCCTCGCCAACGGTGAAGCGCTCCAGGTCAATTTCAATGTCGGTAAACAGCAGTATTGGGATATACAGGTGAAATTCCAGGACGGCAGCGGCCTCTATTGGATGCACCTCGATTTATTGCACACGAGTATGATTGCCCTGAATAAAGACGGCACCGCGACGCTAAAGTAAAATACAACGCAAAGAAAAACTCCCGGCATCCGGGAGTTTTTCTTTGCATGTTATATTCGTTTGTGCGCAGGCTTTTCCTGCATAAGAGACTGTAAAAAGCTGACGCTTTCAACATTCTCTATTCACGTGGAACATTTTTACGTTTCATTTTTTTGCAACCGGAACACTGCGATTTCCGGCGGACAGCCGAGACGGTATGGAAACCAGCTTCCGTTTCCGCAGTGGACATAGCCGAAAGTTTTGTCGATGTGATAAACGCCGCGCATATATTTGAAGACCGGCGGCACGACCGGCATACCAAATAGTCCAAGTTGTCCGCCGTGGGTGTGGCCCGCCAGCGCCAGCTCGACGCCGTGCACCGCTGCGCTGTCGAAAAAGTCCGGGTGATGGGCGAGCAGCACCTTGACCGCGTTTCCCGGCACGCCCTGCATCGCCGCCTCCAGCGATTTTTTGCCGTCCAGCTTGAACACGGATCGCGAGCGCGGGTAATCGACGCCGAGGAACCAAAGCGGGCGCGTCCCGTCTGTTACGAGCGCGCTTTCGTCTTTCAACACGTGGATACGCGTCTTCGCCAGCGCCTCGTTGGTCGCCTCGATGTTGCGGAAATACTCATGGTTGCCGTAGCAGAACCAAATCCCCTTTGGAAAACGCGGCACGAATTCGTCGAGAATTTTCGCCGCCTCCGCGTTCATGTCGTTGTCGTCGAACAGGTCGCCGGTGACCGCCAGCGCGTCCGCCCCCGTCGCCGCCGTCTGCTCCAAAAGCGCGCGCCACTCCTCCAGCGAAAAGAACAAGCCAAGGTGAATATCGCTGAGCTGTGCGATGCGAAAGCCGTCCAGCGCGCCGTCAATGCCGGGCACGGGTACGGAAAATTCCCGCACAGCAAGGTCCGTCCTGCCCTTCGTGCCGCCGTAGACGCCCGACGCGACAGCAACAGCCGGCAGGGCCGCCGCCCCCTTCAAAAGCCGACGCCGCTCCGCATCCACAGGCAGAATAGAATCATCGGGAACGACAAACCGATAAAGTCCGCGCAGGGCGCAGCCGATCCCGACCAGTACCATCAATACCAACTTCGCCATCCAATATATCGAGAACACGATGACACCAGTGCGCAGGAACACTTCCGGGATTCCGCCATGCCAACGGATCAGGCCGAAAAACAGTGCCAGCGACAAAACGTCCAGCAGAGCAACAATCGTGCGCCCCCGCGCCAAATAACGCGCCGGGAGCACCGCGCCCAACGACCATGCGGACAGCCCCATCACGGCAACGAGCACCGCAGCAACAATGATCCAAAAACGAAGCATCGATTCACATCCTTCCGCCGTTATCTTCTCAATTCATACTGAAAAACACAAGAAAAAGGCTCCGCGTTTCGCGAAGCCTTTTTGCTTTTCTATTCTTTTAGGTTTCGAGGATATACACGTCGATATCCCGGCGTCCGAACTGCATACAGTCGTCGTAGTCCTCCATACAGAGGTCGATCATCGCGCCCTCGATCATGCCGCCGGTGTCCGCCGCAATCGCGACGCCATACCCCGGAATATAGACCTGCGTTCCCAGCGGAATCACGTCCGGATCCACCGCGACCACGCCATGGGTCGCCGGAAGTCCCGTCGCCGTGATGCAGGAGCCGCCGCCGTCCGTCGGCAGATACGCGCTGGCTTCCATGACCATCACGTTCGAGTAACGGATCGTGCCATGCGAGGTCTCGACGTAACCGTCCCGAAGCTGCGGCGCCATTTCCTCTGCCGCCTGCTGTGCCTGGGCTTCCTCCGCTTTGATTTCCTCCGGCGTGCTAAGCTTGATGTGGAGCCCCTTGCGAATCGGCACATCCTCGTTCAGCGAGGGACGGTACTTCGTGCGGTCGACGCCCAGCTCGTCGAGAAGCCGCCCGACCGTCGCACGCGCCGTCTTCATTTCCCGAACGGTTCCGCCCATTTCGAGCTGAACCGGCACCGCGCGGACGATATGAATCTCCGTGTCGTCCTTCACGCGAATCGTCGACATGCGGAACTCGTCGTAGGAGCCCATCGCGACGCCCGCCTCCGAGATAATTTTCTCAGGCTGCGAATACGTCGTCGTCAGCTTCACTTCCTGGCCGTCGGCGAATACCGTGACGCGCTTGACGCTGCTCGCGCCCGCCGTCAGCAGGGCCGCCGCCGCAAGTCCGGCGCAAATTGTCATCCGGCTGCCGCAAAACGTCTTTCGTATCTTCTCAAAAACATTCATCCAATTCCTCCCAACGCACAAAGACCGTACAACCCGCCTGCCCGTCCCGCGGACCGACGCATGAACCGCCTTTGGTGAACGCCATCATCCCAAGGGATTCCCCTGGAGCCGCGCTCCTCCCGGAAGCGCCTTCACAGCTCCATCCCAATGACAGCCGGAAACGATTTTTTACGTCGGCGCCTTCGCCGCACGCAACCGTTTCCCCTCCGCCCGACCTTATTGCCGGACGCTTTTCTAAGCAGACGCATTTTCATCTGCGGCCATATTATACCATTTGATTTATTCGCCTGTCAAATTTTCAGGATGATTTCACCCACTTTCAGGTTATTTTCAGCTAAAAAATGGGCGAAAGTTTTCTATAATGCCTATATTTTTATAAAATACTACCACTTTGTAAAAAAATAGGTCTATGCGCTATATCGCAGTCAGGGCATAGAAAAAGACGCATCCCCTTCGATGCGTCTTTTCTATTTTCTCATTTTTTTGTTTTTATATTTTCCTGTTTTCTTGTTTTTACAATTTTAGCCTATAAATTTCGCAAGCATTTTTCGTCGTTTGTTCGGCTATGGCTTCCAAACTTTCGCCGCGGATTCTCGCCGCGCAGTCCGCCGTCAAGCGGACATAGGCCGGTTCGTTTCGCTTGCCGCGGTACGGAAACGGCGAAAGATACGGACAATCCGTCTCGACCAGCAACCGATCGGCGGGCATTTTTTCCACAATCTCGGGCAGCTTCGCCGCGTTTTTGTACGTCAGCGGCCCGTCCACGCCGAGATACCAGCCGAGCTTCAAAAGCTCCTTCGCCATTTCCCAGCTTCCGGAAAAACAATGAATGACTCCCCGATTTTTGCGTCCCTCGGTCTTCAGGATTGTCATCAGGTCGCCGTGGGCCTCGCGGTCATGGATGCAGACGGGCATATCGAGATCGCGGGCCAGCGCCAGCTGACACGTAAACATCTTCCGCTGGAGCGCGCGCTTTTCCTCGTCCTTTTCCCAGTAATAATCAAGCCCGATCTCGCCGATCGCAACGACGCGCGTCTCCTTCGTCCACGCGGCGAGACGGTCTTCCTCCGCCTGCGAAAGCGGAAAGGCGTTTTCCGGATGAACGCCTACGCCCGCGAACACGTTTTCATGCGCCGCCGCCAAGGCAACCGCGCGGGCCGACGCTTCCATCGTATCGCCGAAGGTAACGACGGCCACAACACCTGCCGCTTTCGCGCGGGCCAGCATTTCCTCCCGGTCGCCGTCAAAATCTTCGCCGTCGATATGCGCGTGGGTGTCAACGAGCTTGATGTCGTCCGCACCCATTTCCCATGGTGGAACGATGTCTTTGCTCCCGACGGATTTTCCGGTCGCCTCATCCGTTCGCGATGCGTCGCGCGCTGCCTTGCGCGCTTTTTGCTCCGCCGCCGCCCGCGCGCCGGGGTCGAGACTTTCCGCCATCTCAGCGCACCACGCTTCCGGCGGGCATATCGGTCTCAATCAGCCGCAGCTTCTCGCCGTCCGACGCTGCCAAGACCATCCCGTGAGACACGATGCCCCGCAACTTCGCCGGTTTCAGGTTTGCGACGAGAATCACATGCTTGCCCACAAGTTCCTCCGCCGTGTAAGTATCGGCGATGCCGGACACGACTTCCCGCGTCTCGTCGCCGAGGGTCAGCGTCAGCTTCATCAACTTGTCCGTCTTCGGCACGCGCTCCGCCGCCGTCACTTCCGCCACGCGAAGCTCGGTCCTCTTGAATTCGTCGATGGTGATTACGCCCGATTCCGCCGTTTCGGTCTTCTTTTCCTGCTTCGGCGCGGTTTTCGTTTTTTCCGGCTTTGCAGGAGTCTCTTCCTTTTCCGTCTCGATGCGCGGGAAAAGCGGTTCCGCCTCACCGATATGCTGCCCGGCGGGGAGACCGCCCCAACCATTCTTCACGTCGTCCAGACGAACCGACGCGAAATCCTTCGTCATGCCGAGCTGCGCCCAAATCTTCGGCGCCGTCTCCGGCATGAACGGCGAGATCAATATGCTGATGACCCGCAAACTCTCGGCGAGGTTGTACATAACCGTCGCCAACTCCGCCTTTTTCGTCGGGTCCTTCGCCAGCGCCCAAGGCGCCGTCTCATCGATGTACTTGTTCGCGCGGCCTATGAAGGTCCAAAGTCTCCGGATGACCGGGCTGATTGCCATTTTTTCCATGCCCGCCTCATAGCCGGAAACCATTTCCCACGCGTCGCCGATCAAGGCATCGTCCGTTTCGTTCTTCGTCGTCGCCGCCTCGATCACGCCGTCTTGGAACTTTGCTATCATATTCAAAGTGCGGTGCAACAGATTGCCGAGGTCGTTGGCAAGGTCGGCGTTGATGCGGCCAATCAAAGCGTCGCGGGAGAAATTACCGTCCTGCCCGAGCGCGATTTCCCGAAGCAGGAAATAGCGAATCGCGTCCGCTCCGAATTCGTCGATCAAAAGATTCGGGTCCACCACGTTGCCCTTCGACTTCGACATCTTGTCGCCGTCCACGATCAGCCAGCCGTGGCCGTAAATCTGCTTCGGCAGCGGCAGGTCGAGGGACATCAAGATCGCAGGCCAGATAATCGAATGGAAGCGCACGATTTCCTTGCCGACGAGATGCACGTCCGCCGGCCAGAACTTCTTGAATTTCTCAGGATCGTCGAAAAAGCCCGCCGCCGTCACGTAATTCGTCAGCGCGTCGAACCAAACGTAAATGACGTGCTTCTCGTCGTCCGGCACCGGAATTCCCCAGTCGAAGGACGTGCGCGAGATGCAGAGATCGTCGAGCCCCTGCTTGATAAAACTGATCATCTCGTTGCGCCGCGAAACGGGCTGGATGAAGTCCGGATTTTCCTCAATATGTTTGAGCAATCGGTCAGCGTAGTTAGACAGCTTGAAGAAATATGCCTCTTCCGATACCTGCTGGACGGGACGGTGACAGTCGGGGCAGCAGCCGTTTTCATCGAGCTGCAGCTCTGTCCAGTAGCTTTCACAGGGCGTGCAGTAAAGGCCGGTATATTCGCCCTTGTAGACGTCGCCCTTCGCCTTCGCGCGGCGGAAAAATTCCTGCACGACGCGGTGATGGCGCGGCTCGCTGGTACGCAGGAAGTCGTCGTTCGAAATATGGAGCCGCTTCCAGAGCGCCTGAAATCCCGCAACGATCTTATTCACGTATTCGATGGGCGTGACGCCCTCTTTCTCTGCGGCCTGCTGGATCTTTTGCCCGTGCTCATCGCTGCCGGTCAAGAAGAACACGTCGTAGCCTGCCAGCCGCTTAAAGCGCGCCATCGCATCGGCAATCGTCGTGCAGTACGCGTGCCCGATGTGCAGCTTCGCGCTCGGATAGTAAATCGGCGTCGTTATGTAAAAAGATTTGCTCGCCATAAAAAAGCCCCCCTATATAAATAACCTCTTTATTTTATCAACCGCAACGCATAAAAGCAACAACAGGAAGAAAATTGTTCGGAGCGGAAAAGAAAAAATTATGTTATACTCTTAGGAAAAGAAATTTTGACGCAAAGGAGTTTCCCATGAACAGGAAAAATATTCTTCTCGGCCTGTTGGCGGTCAGCCTGATTGCCACCGGCGTCGCCATCCGCACCTTCAGCTTCGGCGAAATCAGCCTCACGCATCTCGCCTTCTTGACCGTTTTTTCCGTCCTCGACTGCCTGCTCTGGTTTTTCTGGAAAAGGTCCGGCGGAGAATAAAAAAAGACCCCCGCAAAAGCGGGGGCTTTTTTATGGCGCCTAATATTAGGTGATTGGTAATGCTGTGTCCTGCTGTGCTTACCAGTCTTACTGGA
>CACYUQ010000008.1 GCA_902777615.1 uncultured Selenomonadaceae bacterium | reverse complement strand
GCAAAACCAAGCACGATAGCAGCCAGCAAGATGATTGAGCCCTTGGGGCTGACCTTGCCGTGATAGACGGGGTCGTCGATGAGTTTTCCCAAAAGGGAGTTGATGACATTGAGTTGCGAACTCTTGCCGCCGTAGCCAAGTTCCACTTCGATGGCGAGGTTGCGCAGGGCGCTGTACTGCTGGTGCTCTTCGGCAGTGAGGAAATAGTAGCATTCGCGGATGGTGCGAAGCGAGAGTTTCAGGTCGAAGAGGCTTTCGAGCGGTATGACGGTGTTGCCCACGCGGAGGTGGGTGAGGATGGGGGTGAGGTCGATGAAATCTTGCTGGGGGAAGTTGCTTTCCATGAGCACAATCTGGCGCATCTCCTCCACGAGCTGAAGCTCGTGGCACAGTGGCTCGTAGTTGGAGGAGAAAGCCATCTCGTCGGCCATGCGGACGGCGAGGGTGCGAATGCCGCGGATCAGGAGGAACGAATCGAAGGGCGCGAGTACGCCGCCCGTAGAATTTTGGATGAAAGCGAGCCGCTCGGCCAGCGCCGCGTCTTTCACGACGACGAGCCCCGCCACAACATCGCTGTGACCGCCCAGGTACTTCGTCGCACTGTGTAGCACGATGTCTGCGCCGAGCTCCAACGGCCGCTGCAGATACGGCGTCATGAAGGTGTTGTCGACGATGACCGTCGCGCCATGCCGATGCGCGATTTCCGCGACGGCGGCGATGTCCGTAACAGTAAGCAAAGGATTCGCCGGACTTTCAATCAGTATCGCCTTCGTCTGCGGTGTGAAGGCTGCATCGAACGCGGCGGCGTCCGTGGTGTCCGCCAGCGAGAACGTGATGCCGAAATTCTTGAACACCTTGTCCATCAGGCGGAACGTACCGCCGTAGACGTTTTCCGATAGCAGGATATGATCGCCGCTCTCGAAAAGACTCAATACCGCCGTCTCCGCCGCCAGCCCAGAAGCGAAGGCGAAACCTGCCGTGCCGTGCTCGAGGTCCGCGATCAGTGATTCCAGCGCCGCCCGCGTCGGATTGCCCGTGCGCGAATACTCCCACTTCGGCGTGCCGCCGATATTTTCCTGCGCGTAGGTCGAGGTCTGGTAAATCGGCACGTTCACCGAGCCCGTGCCGCCGTCCTCATGGACGCCCCCATGGATCAGCGCCGTCGAAAATCTCATGCCGTTCATATCGGATTCCATATAAATTCCCTCCAGATTTATGTCAATTCATCGGCTGTTTTTCCGCCAGGATAAAATGGATATTCTCAAACGCCTGCCGCTGGCCCGTCCCGTGACCGAAGAACCTCTGCTGGACGCCGGAAGGCGGCTCATGCTCGCTGACCGCGAAGCCCGCCTCATGGAGAGCGCGCCAAATCTCGTCCAACGTGCAGCCCGGCTGCATCGGCTCGCCAAGGCTCTCCGTGATGGCCGCCAGCTCCCGCACACGTTCCGGCGCGCGCTTGGAAAAAGTCGTCTCATCGGGAAAATCGAAAACGAACTGATCTCCCGCCGTCGCCAAAGCCCCGATCTCTCCAAGGAAATGCGACAACACCGGATAGGACAGATAATAGGCCACGCCCAGCAACGAGAAGAATGTAGGCGTTTTCATAGAAAACCCCGCCGCCATCAGCCGATCCTCAAGCTCGTCCTTGGCGAAGTCCACCGGAACGAAATGGATTTTCCCCGCCGATTTCCATGCCAGCTCTTTCAGGCGTTCCTGCTTGTAGGCCTGGGTTTTCGGCAAATCCAGCTCAAAAACGGTAATCGCGGGATTCGCGTTCCGATAGGCGAAGGTGTCCATCCCCGCGCCGCAGATCACATATTGCACGCGCCCGTGAGCTTTCGCGAAATTCTCCAGCGCCTCCTCCGCAAAGGCCAGTCGCGGCAGCGTCACCGGAGTGAAGCAGCGATCCAGAGCCTCAAAGAGCCAGACGTTCTCAAACCCATATCGTGGCTTTGTGGGAAGCGCTGAAAACGCCTCGCGCAAGAGTCCGTCAAGACGCGCGTACTCTTCGCGTCCAATGATGTCGTAAGCCAAATAATCGTCGAAAATCTTTTCCTGCCCCATCGTCGAGTGATAGGCGCGCGCAAAAGAGCAGAGCTTTGCGGTGATGCTTTCCTGCGCCGTAATCATAGAGAACTCCTCCTATCTATTCTTTACGACTTCCGTCATGGCCGCTATATTCGCCACCGGCGTTTTCGTCGAAAGGCCGCAGGCCGGGGAAATGATGTCGATGCCGTCCGTCAACAAATTTTCCGTGATGCGCCGTATCATTTCCGGCTCCTGGAGCTGAAGAGCGAAGGTGCTGACGTTTCCCATGACCGTCAGGTCTCCGTACTCCGCTTTGATAGCTTTCAGGTTTACCATCGCGTCAGTGCTTACCGCGTCGCCATGCAGCGCGGGCAAATGCTTTTTTACAGCGTCGAGCCGCCCGCAGATATGCACGATGGCCTTCGCGCCCCGCCCGTGAATCGCGTCCACAAGCCGGTTCAAATACGGTACCGCATAGTCGCCGAACATCTTCGGCCCAAGGATCTCGCCTGTCGCCGTCGGATCGGCAATCGTGATGACGGGAAAGCCGCTCTCAATCAGCACGCCTGCATATTCTACCAAAAAGTCCGTCACATAATCAAGTACCCGGTGCGCGTTCACCTTGTCCTTCCTAAGCTCTTTCAAAAACGTCATCGGGTCGACAATCGAAGCAGCTGTGGAAATCGGCCCGGTCAGGCTGCCGATGACCGGCACGTCCGGATTCTTCTCTGCAATCGTCTGTCCCGCCCGCGCAATCGCCTCGACGCGCCCCTCGCGCACGAGCTGCTTCACGTCTCGGACTGCCACATCGGCGGCGGAAGCATATCGTTCCTTCGCTATCTTCGGCTCACAGACCGGCGTGCCGAAGTCGATCTCACTGCCCAGCACCTCGGCCTCCACCGTCATACAGTACGGGATGCCGAAATTCTCGAAGCCCGTCTTTTCCTCCACCGCCGTCGAGAGCCGCGTCATGGCTTTCGCGTTCGGATGCACCTCCGGGAACGACAGGTCGAGGCTTTCCATCACGTCCACCGTCGCACTGTTCATCATGCCGCCGGGACAAATCACCGGGGCGCGATCCACCCTCTGTTTTGAAAGTACCCGGAGCAGCCGTTCTTTCGGGGAAAGGTCATTCATATCCGTCGCCCCCTCACGCTACCAGTTCCCGGGCAAGACGCGCCGCTTCCGCCGCGTTCACCGCGTAAACGTCCGCGCCGATCTTTTCCGCGAAGGCCGGAGAAATCGGGCCGCCGCCCACCACGACCTTGAAGTTGCCGCGCTTGGCTTCTTTTTCCAAGACCTCCAGGACCTCCCGCATCGCGGGCATCGCCGTCGTCATCAGCGTCGCCAGCGCGATGATCTCCGCATGGTGCTCCTCCGCCGCCTTGACAAACTCGGCGGCGGGAATGTCCCGCCCGAGATCGACCACGTCGAAGCCCGCGCTCTCCAGCATGATCTTTACAAGATTCTTTCCGATGTCGTGGGTGTCGCCCTCGACGACTCCAATCACCACCGTGTGGCGCACGCTGTCTTCGCGCTTCTTTATATGCGGGCGCAGGATTTCGATGCCCGCGTACATCGCGTCGGAACAGAGCAGAAGCTCCGGAATGAAATATTCTTCTTCCTCGTAAAGCCGCCCAACTTCCTCCATTCCTGCAGACAACCCCTTCTCGATGGCCTCGTAAGCGTCAAAGCCCTCGTCGACAACTGCCTGCGCCAGCTCCCGAGCCAAATCCTCGTCCATCTCCACGACTGCATCCGAAAGTCTCTTATGCAGCTCTTCTTCTCTTGCCATTGCTCATCACTCCTTGTTTGTATAGAAACAAAAAAGAGGCTTCGGTGAATGCGCACGCATTTCTCCGAAGCCTCCGTTTGTTCCGGTCAGCTCTTTTTGATGAGAGCAGTATAAATCATAAAACATAGTTTGTCAATAGGGAATTATTCGTCCGACGTTTTCAGCTATGTGTCCTCGTCCATCATATACTCTCTTTTCGCCAGCGCCAACGGACAGGGCGGCCACTGTGATGAACAGCAGCCTATGTCCGAATTCCGCTCCATGATTACTACGGACACACGGCCTGAAATGATGTATAATAATGTCAGGAAGAAGGAACGAACGGCATAGGGAGGCTGATGACATTGTCAAAGCACGGATTATTTTGGAGGACATTGTTTGCCGTATTGCTCAGTTTTCTGCTGGTCGGCTGCGGGGGCAGCAATCCAAAGCAAAGATCATCGAAGCAAGGTTCGACGCAAACCTCACAAGCCACGCCGCAGGTGGATAAAAAAGCGGTATACGCGGAAATCAATGCATTATTAGACCTGGACCTTGTCAAAAAAGAACAGGATAAGGTTGGACGAACGACTTTCTATAAACCGTTTACCGGGCTCGGTTTATATCCGTCGTGGCAAGTGACACAAACAGACGATACCGTCAGGATGGACGCCATAATCATGGACGGAGCAAAAATGGAAAACTCGAAAGAACCGAAAGCTTTGGTATATTGGCATACTATCATCTTCTCGACGGATGAAAAGAAATGGGAATATCAAATCCCCAACTCCGACGGCAGCACGGGCGGCGGAAAAGAAGTATCAACGAACAATAAGGGAATATATGAATATTATAAGGCGCCATTTCATTATCTTTCCGGGGGGTATCGCCTGTTAGTCGAAGGAACCAATCCAACGATCAGATTAAAAGGGGTAAATAAACGCAAAGATATCAAGGTGACAAAAGAAATGATCGAAGCGTTGAAAGTCGGTCTGCGATTGGATGAATTGTTCAAAACGACGCGCGGAAAAATAGAACGTCCGCAATGAGGCTCGCCAATACATCGATAACTTTATATGCGGCCATCTCTTGCCATTGCAGCGACACTGACGAAAGCCCAAAGACAGCCGGAAAAGGCCCTCCCGAAACAGTCCATTGGACAGTTTTGGGAGGGCCTTATTTCGTGTTTCCTCAATATCCCTTCGGCGTATTGGACTCCGGCCGGCGATCGTACTTCACGCCCGCGGCTGCGTTGAACTTCATCAGGAGCTGCCCGGAAAGCTCTTTCCAGTCTTCAAAGATTTTCAGCGCGTTGCCGCGCAGGGCCTCGGCGAATTGTTCCTTCGAGAGACCGGCGGAGGCGTTGACCAACCGCACGGAATTTGCCTCCGACCGCTCCACCGCATTCCTGACCATAGGCGACATAATGTTGAAATAGCCCTGTGTCAGCGCCATGACTTCATTGGAGGTCCAGTACATCTTCGAGGGATCGTAGGTATCGCGCAGCGCGCGGTATTCCTCCGGCACCTCCGATACGGCAAAAGGAACGAAAGGATTCTCATAGGGCGTGTTCATGGACATCCAGACCACCGGAGACGGAAGCGCGTCATTGACCTGCGCGATATGGGTGTAGCTGGTATTCGATGAGAGGATGGATCTCTCACCTATCTCAGCCTCGTAATGATACGGCGAACCGTACATGCCCGCCAGCGGGCTCTTCGTCTTGTCAAACTCGGTGCCCTGATAATAATCGCGATGGATACGCGCAATATCCTCGACATTCAGCTTCTTGTCAGGACGGATCGAGAACGGGTAGGTTTTCGAATCCCAGTCCTCGACGCGGGAAGGCAGGTTTTTCGACGGCGCGGCGAGGTTCATGCCCCGCCAGACGCGGCGCTTGGAATAATACGGATGATAGAACTCCTGCGACTGCAGCGATTTCACCCAGTCCATGCGGCCTTCCCTGTCGTACGCCGCCCAGCCGGCTTCCTTCAGCATTTGCGGCAGCTTCGGATTGAAGATCTGGTTCGGATCTCCCTCCCGGATGCCTCGAATCCGAAACTGGCTCGTCTCGATGAAAAAGTCCCCGTCGGGAATCTTTTCCGCGATCCAAAAGCCGCCTTTGCCCGTCGGCGCCATCTGCATCTCGAAAACCCAGGCCTCTTCCCTGTCGGCGACGGCCAAAGTCTCACCGGAGCCCCAGAGGCCGTATTCGTCAATCAGCGCGCCCATCAGTTCGACAGCTTCCCGGGCGGTCCTGCAGCGTTCGAGAGCCACACGTGAGAGCTCGGAGGCGTAAAATATCCCGCCGCCTTCTTTGAACGGCACTTCGGGCAAATGCGCGGACATATCGGTGCATTCCCCCATCATCAGGCCGTGCTCGTTGACTATGCCATAATCGGCGTCCATATAGGCATAAGTGTGCTCGACTTCCGGGATATAGCCGATCGCCCGCGTGCGGGGCCTGTCCGGGAAGTCGTAGTCGTCGCTGCGCTCCGGCGCGACAAGGTTCGGCTGGTCGTAAGTGTTGTATTCCGGCATGGCACCCAGCGCCGCCGCCGAAGCATATACCGGGCGCATGCTGCCCGCCGGATGATCCTTCGCGGGCACATAGGCGAGATTTACCTCCCCAGCGTACCCGTCGTTGGAGTGGGAGACCATCATGCTCCCGTCCTCCGACGCGCCCTTCGTCACCACGATCACCGTGCAGGCCTCGGCGCCCGCCCCCAGGAGCAGCAACATCGCCAATCCCAAAGCCGCTTTTTTCAGCAAAAGAACCGCCTCCTTTGAATCTTACGGTTTCTTGATTCTGCCGTTTTGATTATAGCGCCGTTTTTTGCTGAATTATGTAGGAAATTACTTCTATTATTACAAACAGGTTGGACGGCTTTTCCTTATTTCAGCGTCAGCTTGTAGATGCACCCGTTCGACATCGGGCAATAGGTGCGCTGGATGCAGCCGTGGCCGATGCAGCGGACGTCCGGCCTCTTGATAGCGTCCAGCAGGGCCTCGCCGTAAGTCAGGCCCGGTTTCGGCGCGATGCGCTCCATCGTGCAGAAGCCCGCCTTTTGGAACGCCACCGAAGTCTTGTTGCAGAGATGCAGCACCACGTTTTCCGTCGCGTTCTCTACGGCTTTCAAGACCTCATAGGAGATTTCGCCGCACAGGTCGGTGTAAAGCTTCGGTGAAATGAGATCGGCGGCCACGGTCGGATCGGCGTAGGAAAGCACGTCCACGCCGTGACGTTCCGCCTCTTTTGCGTAACGGACGAGCTGCGCCGTGATCCACGCGCTGAGTTCCCGCAGCTTTTCCCTTTGCCGGTACAACCCTTTATAGATTTGCTTCGACGGCACGAGCTGGCTCAACACCGTAAACGGCCCCTCGATGTTCAGGATGACCGTCTCGCCCATGCCGCGCAGGATCGTCGCCGCACGCAGCACCTGATGGACGCGCCCCGTGGAAAAATCCATCTCCGGCAGCGCGGGAATATCCTCGACCCGTTCATAGCGGAACCTCGCCACCGCGGGGACGCCATACAGCGAGTTCAGTGAAACCTCGGCGCCGAAAGCCTCCGCCTCGATCGTCACGCAGAAAGGAAGCTTGCAGAACACGTCGCGGTTCAGCTTCTTGACCTCCAGCGCGGCCTTCACCATATCCTCGGCCTTGCTGAACACCGCCGCATAACGCGCGCCCGCGTTCGAGCAAAGCTC
The DNA here is from genome assembly GCA_902777615.1 of uncultured Selenomonadaceae bacterium. GTDB lineage: Bacteria > Bacillota > Negativicutes > Selenomonadales > Selenomonadaceae > RUG12372. The sequence goes on along the minus strand of CACYUQ010000008.1, from coordinate 16,180 downwards.
CTCGGTGATCGGCCGCTCCGGTTCGCCCAGGCACTCATAGGAAAGCTCCTTTTCCAGCTCTTCGTTCCACGCTTCACTGACAGCCATGCGACCGCCTCGCTTTCGTTATGATTTCAAATGAGAGAATTCGTGCTTCGCGTGCGGTATCGCAATCGCGTCCATGAATTTCTTTTGGAAGTCCGGCTCGATCGCCGTCTCGACGAACTCGACCTGTCGCGCCACACTTGCGGCTTCGCGCCTTTTCCCTGCATCCAGGAGCGCGATGCGCGCGCCGTCGCCGGCGGCGTTGCCCACGGCGCGGACGCGGGACAAATCGCAATCGGGGAACATGCCGATGGCCATCGCGCTTTCCTTGTCGATGTAACTGCCGAACGCGCCCGCAAGAATGACTTCGTCCACATGGTCGACGCCGAGCTTTTCCATCAGGTATTCCGCGCCGACATAGAGCGCCGCCTTCGCAAGCTGTACGGCGCGGATGTCGGCCTGGGTGATTACGATGTCTTTGCCGACGGCGGTTTCCTGCGCCCACGCCAGCACATATTCGAGCTTGCCGCTTTCGCCCCGGCGCACGCGCGACGTGTCGAGCTTCGCGTTGATGCGGCCCGCCTTCGAGATGACGCCCGCTTTGTGCATCGCCGCAATCGCGTCGATGACGCCGGAGCCGCAAATCCCTTGTGCGCCGCTTTTCTGCACCGTCGAATGCCGGTCGCAGGGCACGGGGTACCACTCGTCCTGCCCGATGACTTTATAACGGGGCTCGTGGCTGATTGGATCGATGTTCACGCGCTCGATGGCGCCCGGCGCGGCCCGCATCCCAAAAGCGATCTGCGCCCCTTCGAGGGCCGGCCCCGTCGCGCAGGAGGTTGAGAGCAGGCGGTTCTTGTTGCCGAGGTCGATCTCGCCGTTGGTGCCGATGTCGATAATCAGCTTGATCTTGTCGCCGTTGTACGGTTCCTCCGCCAGCAGCACCGCCATGTTGTCCGCGCCGACGAAGCCCGCCTCCACGGGCAGCGAATGGACGTTGCCCGACGGATTGATTTTTACGCCGAGATCCCGCGCCTTGACGTCGAGCGGCGCCGAGGCCGCCGGTGCGAAAGGCGCCCGCCCGACATAGCGCGGATCGAGGCCCAGCGCGAGATGGTGCATCGCCGTATTGTAGACGAGCACCATCTCGTCCACATCCGAAGCCGAGAAGCCCGCCTTTTCCGTCATGTCCGCCGTCAGCGCGTTCAGCGCCTCGATGATGGAGGCTTGCAGCTTTTCCCTGCCCTCCGTCTCCGACGCCGCATAGGAAATACGCGCCAGCACGTCCTCGCCGTAGCCGATTTGCGGATTCATGCGCGACGCTTTCGCGAGCACTTCGCCGGTCGTCAGGTCGCAGAGGAACGCCGCCAGCGTCGTCGTGCCGACGTCCACCGCCGCGCCGAGGCTCGTTTCCCTCTTGCCCGGCGCGACGCGGATGACTTCTTTCTCCTGCCAGATCGTCGCCGTCACCGTCCAGTTTCCCTCGCGGAGAATTTGGGGCAATTCCTTCAATACCGGATAATCGACGGAAAGATGCTTCAGCCCCGTTTCTTTTTCCAGCGCGTCGAGAAGGCGCTGCCGGTCGTCGCGAAAATCGGAAAGCGACGCGGCGGGAAGCGTCACCGTGATATTCTTTACCGCCGGGCGAACCTCGATTTTCCGTTCCCGCCCCTTTTCCAGGATGACCTGCTTCGCGCTCCGGCTCTCCTCCGGCACCGTCACGACGAGATCGCCCGAAAGGAACGCGTTGCAGGCGAGACGATAGCCGCGGGAAAGCTCTTCCGCCGTCAGGAACTTCTTTTCCACGTCGCCGACGGGTGAAACGTGATCGGCAGATGACACGAGGTTCAGCTTTTCAAAACGGCCCGTCTCGACAATGACGCGGCACTTGCCACAGACCCGCGCGCCTCCGCAGGCCGCCTCGATGCCGACGCCCAACGTCCGCGCCGCTTCCAATACGCTTTTCCCCGCCTCGATCTCGCCGCGCCGTCCCGACGGCTGGAAGACTATCTGCACCGTATTTGCCATGACATTATCCTCATTTCACAAGTTATGAACCCCTCCGCCCTACGGGCACCTCCCCTTTCAGGGGCGGCTTGGTATTACTGCCTCCCCTGAAAGGGGAGGTGGCGCAAAGCGCCGGAGAGGTTTTGCTATCTTACAATTGTTCCGTCGCCTCGACCATCGCGATCAACTGCTTCAGCGGCGTATTCGGCGCCACTGCGCAATCCGGCGAGATCAGCGCCGCGCCGTCTTCTGCCGACTTTCGCACCGCCGCCGCCACATCCTCGGGGGTACCTTCCAACAGCGCCTTGATTGGATGCACCGCGCCGATAATCGGCGTCTTGACGCCCGCTTCGTCAAACTTTTTCCGCGCCGCTGGGATGTCCACCGCAGACTCCACGCTGATAGCGTCCGCCCCTGTCGCCGCGATATCCAACATGACCTGGTCGAGCTTGCCGCAGATGTGGACGATCACCGGGATGCGCTTTCCCAACGCCGCAATCACGCGCTGCTCGTAAGGCGCGGCCAGCGCTCGATAAGTTCGCGGGCTGATCATGTCAAGGGAGGCCATCATATCCTCGATGACCAGCGCGTCCGCTCCCGCCTCGATAACAGCCTCGGCGTACTGTATTGCCGTCTCCGTCGCCGCCTCGATATAGGGCACGATACTGTCCGGCTTTTTCAGGCTCGCCTTGAGCAGCGCTGAGATTCCCACAAGGTTCGCCGCCACGCTGAACGGCCCGACGATGCTGCCCATGACGACGGCCTTGTCCCCCACGTCTCGCTTCAAAATCCGAATCGCTTCGAGAACCGCCGGAATGCGCCCCTTGTTTACAAAGTCCTCCGGGATTTCCGGCTCGTCCCCGATCTTGTACGGATGCTCGGCGATGCTGGGGATATGCGTCTTGCCGCCGTCCTTGATTTTCGCTCCGTAAATCTCCGCCTCGACGGTCTGGCAATACGGCACGCGCACCGCCCCCAAACCAATCACCGTCGCGCCGCCCGCCGCCAGCTTCGCCATCGGCTCCGCCTCGTAATGCGCTTCCGGCCAATACGCGCCGGTCTTTTCCATCAATTCATAGGTCGCGTACTGGCAAACGCTGATTGCAGCAATACCCTCTTTCTCTCCCCGAAGCGCGCCAAGCACCCGCTCTTTCGTCGTCTTTCCCATCCTCATTCTCCCTTCCATGTAAAGCAGGAGGCTTCAGGCAAAACACGCGCGTGTCTGCTCAAAGCCTCCGCTTTTTCCGGTCCTCCGCGTATAGTCTTGTCCCTTGCAGCGATCAACCGGAATTGTTATTTGATCGGCAGGCCCATTTCGCGCAGCTCCGCCTTGACCTTGTTGTAAATCGCGAGGTACTCCGGCTTCGGCTGCACCGTTTCGAGGTCGTAGACCGTGCGGAAGTCGCCGCCCTTGGTGTGGAGCGTGCGGTTGTCAATCAGCGGCTGATACTTCGGCAGGATCTTGTTGACGAGTTCGTTGGCCTGCACCCGGGTGAGCCGTGCCTTGCCGACAGCTTTTCCGACTTCAACCGCGAAGCGCGCGCCAAGACCGCAAGCATGGTCGAGGCCGGCGCTCTGGTGGCCGGTGCCGCCCGATACGAGGAAGCCAAGCGTCGCGCTGCCGATGGCGCCCGCCGCCGTCTCCCAGAAGTATTCCTCGCTCCCGATACCCGCCGTCATCTGCCACGCCGCGCCAACGAGGGACGGGAAATGCGTGTGCTTCTGGAACGCCGCGCCGCCGTAATTCGCGACGTAGAGCGCGTACTTGCTGCTGTTGGAGAAATAAAGCGCATCCGTCGGCCATGTGCCGAGGATTGTCGGCTCGTAGAGCATGACGTAGGCGAGAAGATCGGCGACGCCGTTGACCGCCGAGGTCGCCGGGCCGCCCGCCGCGCCGCCGATGTACGACTGGAGGATGCCCCAGATATTCGCGCCGTACTGGTGCCAGAAATAAGCGCGGCACATCTGGTCGTAGTCCGTTTTCAGCTGCGGCATGATATAGACGTGGCGCACGTCGCCCTTGCCGACGCCCCAGAGCGGATTCGCCGCCGCCATCTCGGCACGGAGGTTCACCGGCGTCGAGCCGCCGTCCGGATAGCCGGGACGTCCGACGCGGCGCAAGACGTCCTTGACCGTGGCGACGTGCTGGATTTCAGCCATCATCTCAAACGGCGAGCCGGGCTTCACCGGAATGCCGTTGATCTTTTCCTTGACGCCCTGGAAATGCGTAAATGTTACCAACGGCTCCTGCGCATAGGACAATGCGATTTTCTCATAGAGGTCGTCGGAAATCGGGCCGAGGATGCGCCCCATGACGCCCACCGGCGTCGGGCCGTTATCGTAGTCCTCGAAGCCACGGTGCGGAATCGTGACCGCGTCCTTGCCCTCGCCCAGCGTCACTTCCGTGGGCAGGTTCTCCAGCGCCTCCTCCAGCTCGTCCTCGGTGAAGGTGATGCGCCGCTCCGTCGATACGTTCAGGATGCCCACGTCCAGCAGAAGCTCCTTGCCCGCCTGCCAGATCGCGTCCAGCTCGTCGTCGTCCGTCGGCACGACCTTCCCCGGCGCGTACTCGATATTGTATTTCTTCGTCAGTTCCTTCAAACGCGGCCAGTAAATCTTCGTGTCAAATTCCTTCTGGAACGCGATCGGCCCCGTTTCGCCGCGCCCCCAATATTCGATGAATTTACCTTTCGTTCCATGTACGCTCATACAACTCTCCTCCATCTATCTTCTTTCATTTTATTTTCAGGTTATGTTCTATTGTTTCACGTGAAACATTCGGAAATGATTTCCAAATTACGCGACGTGCAGCAGCTTCTTTGCGATTTCCACCGTGGCGATCGCGTCCTGGCCGTAGCCGTCCGCCTTGATCTCGTCGGCCCATTCCTGTGTGACCACGCCGCCGCCGACCAGCACGATGTAGTTATCCCTGACGCCCTTCGCTTCGAGGAAGTCGATCAGGTCTTTCTGCACCGGGCGCGTCGTGGACATCAGCGCGGCGACCGCGATAATCTTCGCGTCTATCTTCTTCGCTTCTTCGAGGAAGCGGGACGGCGCCACGTCCACGCCGAGATCGTGCACATCGAAGCCTGCCGTCGTCAGGAACGTGGCCACCATGTCCTTGCCCACCTGATGCACATCGCCCTGGATCGTGCCGATGACCACCGGGATGGCTTTCTCGCCCTCCTTGTGCGTCTTCTTCAGCTCCGGTTCCAAAATCTCCAGCGCCGCCTTGAACGCGTCGGAAGCCAACATGATTTCCGGCAGGAACACTTCCATCTTCTCGAACGCCTCACCGAGCTCGTTCAATCCTTCCGCCAACGCGCCGATGGCCTTCACCGGATCGACGCCCTCGGCCACGGCCTCCTTCGCCGCTTCCAGCGCCGCGTCCTCGTCAAACTCCAAAATCGCGCCTTTCAGCTTTCCTAATACATCTGCCATGCTTCATACATCCTTTCATAAATTCATAACTCTACTGATAAATCGTATGTTTACTGTCGCATACAACCTTCCTTCATAGACCATCCCCCCAACTTGCTTTCAAAAAATCAAGAAGGCCGGACGGGAAAACAAACAACCGCGTCGTTCGCTTTCCTGTCCGGCCTTCAGTCTTTCTGATCAGCCTGCGTATTTGTATTGAACTTTGATGTTACGCATTATAGCATCTTCATGACCTATTGAAAAATCCTAAAATCCTATGGTTAGCCATAGGGTTATCCTATGGCAATGACTTGACCGAATCGGCGATTCTTTACGGCGCGAATCCTACGCGGCGTCCGATGTTTTCATATACACCGCTTCGTCCATCATGCCCTCGTTCTTCGACAGCGCCGTCGTCACCGCGATATCCCCCATCGTGTTGATGGTCGTGCGGAACATGGAGGTCAGCGGGTCGATGCCCAGCACTATCGCCGCCGCCTCCACGGGAACGCCGAAGGAAACGATGATCGAGGTCAGGCAGACGAAGGAGCCGCCCGGCACGCCCGGCGCGCCGATGGACAGGGCGACAACCGTGATGAACAGCGCCCATATAAAAGCCGGCGTCATTTCCACACCGTACATCTTCGCCAGCAGGATCGCCTGAATCGAGAAATAGAAGCAGCCGCCGTCCATGTTGACCGTCGCGCCCAGCGGAATGGAAAACGAGGACAGCCGGGGCGAGACGCCCATCTTCTCGGTGCAGAAATTCATGGTGAACGGCATAGCCGCGCTGCTGCTGCCCATGGAAATCGCCACGGGCACAAACTCTCCGATTTTCTTCAGGAACGGCACCGGGGAAATCTTTCCCAAGATAATCATGACCACCGAGTAGACGCCGACCATAGCACAGGAGCCGATGAACTGTCCGACCAATATCCGGCCGAGCAGCAGCAGCGAGTCCGCGCCCACCGTGAACATCAGCGCCATCATGGAGAGAAACGCGATCAACGGGATGAACTGCGCCAGCAGCGTGATGACCCGCAGACAGAAGGTGTTGGCGGTTTCCGTGAAGTCCTTCAGCATCTGCGCTTTCTCTCCCAGCATATTCAGCGTAACGCCGAACAGTATGGAGACGAAGATGATTTGCAGCATATCGCGATTGACGATGGGCTGGATCAGATTTTCCGGCACCACGTTCACGATCATATCGAGCAGGGACACGCTGACGCCGCCGCCGCCTTCGGTAACCGTCCCCATTTGCGGCACGCCGCCATGGAACATGAGGAGGCCGATGGCGATGCTGAAGATCGTGGCAATCACCGTCGTACACATATAGACGCCGACCAACTTGCCGCCGATGCGCCCGATGTCGGAAGCGTTGGATATGCTGGTCAACCCCGAGATGATGGAAAAGAACACCACCGGGGCGATCATCATGTTCAGGGAATTAAGGAACATGGTGCGTATGCTTCCGATGACGGTCTTGTTCAACATCGCGATCGTATCCGGCGGAATCATTTCTTTCAGGATCGCACCCGCCAAGATACCCATGACCATCGCGAACAAGGTGTACCGGATTTGTTTGTTCCCCGCCTCGTGTACCTTGATGGTTACGATGTTCTTCCCATTTCTGTGCGCGTAGGAAAGTTGCTCTTTCTTCGATTTGAGCACGATCGTCCGCTGGTAGTCGGGATCATCCTCGTTCCATTCCGTCAAGATCGTGAGCGGATTGTACTCGTCGCCCTCAGTCTCCAGCCGCAGCGAAATATCGCCGAAACGTTTGCGAACCTTTACCGTATCGGAAACCTCCGACCGTACCGAAAGCTGTAAGGAGAAAATATGCTCCACCAGCGTTTTGCCGGTTTCCGCCTCCTTCTCCGACACGCCGAGCGCTCTGAGCGTCTCGCCGATCGCCGCGACCGTCTCCTTGAAATTGTCCTTTGTCAGCGTAAATGAACGCCATCGTTCAAACATATTTTCACACCTCGCGTCAATGCCAAGATTTCACTTATTGCCATATATTTTCGACATAAACGGCATTTTTCCTTTTTCGCACAAAAAATAACTGTCGCAGAAGACGATGCTCCTGCGACAGTTTGTGCGAAAGCGATTATTCTTTTCCTCAATATTCCGTCGGCGTGTCCGGGGTCGGCTGATGTTCGTACTTGATGCCCACATCGGCTTTGAATTTCATCAAAAGGCGTTTGGAAAGCTGCTTCCAATCGTCGAAGATGTTCATCGCGTTCTCACGAAGCTTTCCGGCAAATTGCTCCTTGGAAAGGCCGAGGGATGACTGAATCACCCGACGGGAATTTGCCTCCGACTGCTCCACCGCCTCCCTGACCGTGGGAGCCATGACGTCGAAATAGCCTTGCGTCAATGCCATGACCTCATTGGAAGTCCAGTACATTTTTGTCGGATCGTAGGTATCGCGCAGCGCGTGGTACGCTTCCGGCACCTTGCCTACGGCGAACGGCACGAATGGGTTTTCAAAAGCCGTATCCATGGACATCCATACCACCGGGGACGGCAGCGCGTCGCCGGCTTGCGTAATATGAGTGTAACTTGTCTTTGACGACAGGATCGACCGCTCTCCCATTTCCTGCTCGTAATGGTACGGAACGCCGTACATGCCGGCCAGCGGACTCTTCGACTTGTCGAACTCCGTGCCCTGATAGTAGTCGCGGAAGAGACGCGCAATGTCCTCGACGCCGAGCTTCTTGTCGGGCGTAATGGACAGCGGATACGCTTTCGAATCCCAGTCCTCGACCCGGGAAGGAAGGTTTTTCGACGGCGCGACGGTGCTCATGGCTCGCCAGACGCGGCGCTTGGAATAATACGGATGGTGAAATTCTTTGGACTGCAAAGACTCCACCCAATCTACACGACCTTCTTCGTCATAGGCCGCCCACCCGACTTCCTCCAGCATTTGCGGCAAGCGCGGATTGAATATCTGGTTCGGGTCGCCCTCGCGGATGGCGCGAATCCGAAGCTGGTTCGCCTCGATGAAGAAATCCCCGTCGGGAATCTTTTCCGCGATCCAAAACCCGCCCTTGCCGGTGGGCGACATCTGCATCTCGAAGACCCATGCTTCGTCCTTATCGGCGACGGCCAAAGTCTCGGCGGTGCCCCAGAGCCCGTACTCGTCGATCAGCGAGCCCATGAGCACGATGGCTTCCCGAGCGGTCTTGCAGCGCTCCAGCGCCACGCGGGAAAGCTCGGTGGCGTAGAACATGCCGCCGCCTTCTTTGAACGGAACTTCGGGCAAATGCGCGGACATATCGGTGCATTCGCCGAACATCAGGCCGTGCTCGTTGATGATGCCGTAGTTCGCGTCCATATAGGCGTAAGTGTGCTCCACCTCGGGAATGTAACCGAGGGGCTTCGTGTGCGGCCTGCCGGGGTAATCGTAGTCAGGACTCCGCTCCGGCGCTACGAGATTCGGCTGCATAAACGCGTTGTAATCGGGCATTTCGTCCAGCGCAACGGCCGTAGCATACACGGGACGCTTGCTCCCCTTCGGGTGGTCCTTCGCCGGCACGAAAGCGAGGTTCATTTCCGCGCCTCGTCCGTCGTTCGAGTGGGAAACGATCATGTTTCCGTCCGCCGACGCGCCCTTCGTCACAACCATAACCGTGCAGGCCTCAGCGCCCGCACCCAGCAGAGAAACCATCGCCGCACCCGCAACTAACTTTTTCAGCAAAAGAACCGCCTCCAATCAAACCCATATTTCCTATTCTTCCGCTTCGATTATACCGCCGCGAATAAAAATTATCCACTGAATTTTTGTCCGTATCGTAACATACTTTTCAGTAGACAAAATTCTCGAAAACATGTCAAAAGGCCATGAAATCAACATTTCATGGCCTTTTTGCAAAAAACGATTCCATTTTTTATAAATTTTCCACCGCGTTTTTCGAGCCGAAATTCTGGCAGTGGGCGATTCCTTCCGCGCTGACCGCCTCGTGTCCCCAGCGTTTCTTGTCCGCGCCCACGGGGCAGACGGCGGTGCAGAGGCCGCAGGGATAGCGGAACTCGTTCTTGATCTGCTGATGGTATCCCGCGCATTTGAACTTGTCCATCTGCGCGACGGTCTGCCCGTCCACGGGCGTGAACGCCTGCATCGGGCAGCGGCGCACGCAGGCGCGGCAGCGAACGCAGAGCTCCTTTTTCAGCATCTTGTCCGCGGGAAGCTCCGCGTCGGTAATCACGGACACGAGCCTGACCCGCGGACCGTACTCCGGCGTCAAAAGCGTATGGTTCATACCGATCGTGCCAAGTCCCGCGTAGAGACCCGCCAACACCTGTGAAAACGCTGCCTCGGGCTTTTTCACCAGCACAGAGATGTCGCCGTAGCAATCCCGCGGGAAAAAGTGAGCGCGAAATCCCTGCTCGTTCAGGACGTTCGCGATACGATAGGCCGCCTCGTCGAGAAAACGGTTCGTCGTATTGTAAAGCTCCGAATAGACTACTGAAGGCGTCGTCTCGATCATCGACGGAAAGATCTGCACGCCCATCACGATCACGCGCCGCGCCCAAGGCCAAATCGTCTGCGGCCAGTATTCCTTCGGCGTAATCGGCTCCTTTTCCATCGTCAGCCTGCCGCCCTTCCCGTCATAAATCGGCCTCGACTCCCACCGCGCCACATCAGCCACGCCGAAAAGATTCATATCCAGCGACTTTGCTTTCCGTTTCAGCTTTGCCTTCAATGAGGCAAGTTCTTTTCTGTCCACATTGCTCATCTTCTTTTCTATAGATTTCAAACCAAAAAGAGGCCTTGGACAAAACGCTTCCGCGTTTCTCCAAAGCCTCCGTTTTTTCGGTCAACTTTCTTCTTTATTAAATTCCCTCGCCGTCCAACCCCGTGAAGCGGCTTCGCGTCAAACGCTCCACCTGCCGCACCGCGCCGTCCTTCAGCGTGATGATAATCTGCCCGTAAGGCAAATCCCGAAACGACTGTCGAATCTTCTCAGACAGCCGCCCGTCGTCTGCCGTGCCCGGCTTTTCCGTGCGCGCCGTGAAAAGCGCTTCACCGCCGATACGCTCCTCGCGCTCCACCTGCACGAGCCGCGAATCCTGTGCAGTCAGCACAATCCGCCCGCTGCCGATCTCCGACAGCCCACGCGCGATAAACGCCATCGCCCCGCAGGGAATTTCGCCGGGACGAAGCCCGCGTTTTGGCTCCATACCCCATTCCCCCTTCAGCGTTCAATATCGGCATTTCCTATAGATTGTATTATAAGGCGGAAACTATACTTTGTCAATGGGATTTATTCTCCTGCGCTTTTTCACAGTGCCTCGTTCGTGCTGCCCGTGCGATAGCCGACAAGGTCGAGCGTCACGTATGTAAAGCCTATTTTTTTCAATGCGGCGACAATATCCTCTCTGCGCGTCAAGATTTCTTGAAACGCATTCGGTTCGGCCTCAATACGCGCGAGATTGCCGTGATGCCGGACGCGAAGCTGTCCCTTGACGAATGTTCGGAGAATCGTTTCCGCTTTCTCGATCTGCGCAAGTCGTTCCGCTGTCAGCGGCAGGCCGTATTCGACACGGGACGCAAGGCAGGCCGCGCTGGGCTTGTCCGCCACGGCCAGTCCCCACGCCCGCGCTTGGGCGCGAATGTCCGCCTTTGTCCAGCCGCATTCCATGAACGGGGAAATCACTGTCGGGGCAAGCTCTTCAATGGCTCTCATGCCGGGGCGGTAATCGCCCTTGTCGTCGAGATTGTCGCCGTCAGCCACATAGGCGAAGCCGTTTTCCCTCGCCCACGTGCAAAGCTTCTCAAATCGCCCGCGCTTGCAGTAGTAACAGCGTTCCTTGTCGTTTTTCACGACGTCGGGATTGTCGAGGTCGTGAGCGTCGACGACGACATGGCGAATCCCTGCCGCCCGCGCCATCGCCTCCGCGTCGGCCAATTCTTCAGCGGACAGCATTTCCGACCGCGCGGTGATAGCGACGGCTTTTTCCCCCAGCGCGAGCGCCGCCGCCTTCACCAAGGTCGAGCTGTCGACGCCGCCGGAAAGCGCCACGACAAGACTGTCGCAAGCGCGCAGCCGCGAAATCAACGCGCGCAGTTTTTCTTCCACGAGCCTCCCCCCTTCATGTTCAGTATATCATTTCCGCCATCAGTGGGGAAGTCCTACTCTGCTCAACACGCCGCCCGCAAAATAGGCCGCGGCGATATTGACCGCGCTTTTCATGAGCAGTCCCGGCGTAGAAGCAAGGCCGAGGGCGAGGCTGTCGTAGAGAAACGCGCCCGCCAATGTATAGCCCGCCGTCATGAACAGGCAGGCGGCGACCATGCCGCCAAGGACGCGTACGGAGGAAAATTTTGGCACATCGTTTCCGGTGAATGCCACGCGGTAAAAAATCTCCGCCATGACCGCCTTGATGACGAGCGTCGGCAAAATCCAAACGGGAAAGCCGCCCGCCAGGTCGGCCAACGCCGAGCCGAAAGCTCCGGCAAAAATCCCCGCCCTGCGCCCCGCTAAAAAGACCGCAAGAAAAATCGCGCCGTCGCCAAGATGCGCGTAGCCCAGCGGAATCGGAATCTGCGGCACGAAGGTCGCGATGAACACGAACGCCGCCATGATGCCCGCGACGCAGATTTCCCGCGCGGAAATCCGCGAATACGTTTCTGCTCTTGTCATAAAAAACCACTTCTTTCTTATGTATCGCAAAAGAACTTTATGGAACTGTCCCATAAAATTCATTTGTGTTTTCCTGTCTTATCGCTGTGTCTTATATCTGCAAACCACAGCGGAAAACATTCTACTTTGGACTTGCCAGCCCCATCTTTTTCGCCGTTTCTTCCAGCGACGCCATGAAAGAGTGACCCAGCTCGGAAAGCCTGCGGTCGGCGTGGCGAATGGTGCCGACGGTCATCGGCTCATCCACGTCCAGCGGTACGGCGACCACGTCGCGCCCATGCAGGAACGAGGGCAACACGCCGCTCGTCACGATGTAGGCGTCCAACGCCATCAGGAAATTTACCACCGCCGCCCGGTCGGTCACGAGCACGCGCTTCTTCATCGGTCGCTCGTTTCCGATTTCCTCGGCGAAGTAAAACGGATTTTCATCGCCTTGGTCGAAAGTGACGCAGGGAAACGGCTCCAACTCCTCAAAAGTAAGGGACGCGCGCTTCGCCAGCGGGTGCTTGCGATAGAGGAACACATGGGGCCGCGCCAAGAACAGCGGTGAAAAAACGAGACGGCTCTCCTTAAAGAGCTTCCGTAGCACCGTCTCATTGGAGCGGCTCATATAGAGGATACCGATTTCGCTTTTGAAGCTCCGCACATTCTCGATGACCTTTCCGGTACGTTCTTCGAGCAATGAAAATTCATAGCCTTCGCCGCCGTACTGCTTCGCCAGCTCGACAAACGCGCTGGCGACGAATGTATAGTGCTGCGTCGAAACGGAAAAATACCGCTTACCGCTCTCGCCGTTGTACCTATCTTCCAACAGCCGCATCTGCTCGACGACTTGCCGCGCATAGCCGAGAAACGTCCTGCCCTCGTCGGTAGGCTTCATGCCCCGGGTGCCGCGCACGAAAAGTGTCTTCTTGATTTCCCGCTCCAGCGCGGAAAGCGACTCGGTCAGGCTTGGCTGCGAGATAAAAAGATTCCGCGCCGCGAGGCTCACCGATCCATACTCGGCAATCGCCAACGCATATTTCAACTGGAGAAACGTCATTTTATGTCCTCCCCCGTCACTTTGTCACCGTCATGCGTGGCAAGCGGCACAAGGCGTAGAAAATTGCGCCGCGTCGTAAGCGATGCCGTGCTTGTCATAGTAGTCCTTGACCGCCGCGCGAATCGCTTCCTCCGCCAGCACCGAGCAATGGAGCTTGTGCGCGGGCAGCCCGTCCAATGCCTCCGTTACCGCTTTGTTCGTGACCGTCAGGATCTCGTCCAACGACTTCCCCTTGATCATCTCCGTCGCCATCGAGCTCGATGCGATGGCTGAGCCGCAGCCGAAAGTCTCGAACTTCACATCCGAAACCACATCGTCGTCAATTTTCAAATAAATCTTCATGATGTCGCCGCATTTCGCGTTGCCCACCTCGCCGACGCCGTCGGCGTTCTCCATGCTCCCCACGTTGCGGGGATTGCGGAAATGATCCATTACTTTTTCGCTATAGAGTGCCATGAAAAATTCCTCCTTTTTATTCCGGCAGCAAAAATTCACGCTTGCCAACGAGCTTATCCTTCCAGAGCGGGGAAATGCCGCGAAGGTACTCCACGACCTCGGGCACCGCCCGCAAAATTTCGTCTATCTCGGCCTCCGTGTTCTCCTCCGACAGCGACAGCCTGAGCGATCCGTGCGCCACCTCATGGGGCCTTCCGATGGCGAGCAGCACGTGACTCGGGTCGAGAGAGCCGGACGTGCAGGCCGAGCCCGACGACGCGCAAATGCCCTTGTCGTCCAAGAGCAGCAACAGGCTCTCGCCCTCGATGCCTTCAAAGCAAAAACTGACGTTTCCCGGCAAGCGGCGTATCTCGTCCCCGTTCAGTATGCTGCGGGGGATTTTTCGCAGCCCATCAATCAGCTTATCCCGCAGTTTCGAGACCTTTGCCGTGTTCTTCTCCATGTTCGCGCAGGCTTCTTCGAGCGCCGCCGCCATGCCTACGATGGCCGGCACGTTCTCGGTGCCGCCGCGCTTGCCGCGCTCCTGCGCGCCGCCTTCAATGAGATTCACCAACGGGATTCCCGGCTTCGCGTACAGTACGCCGACGCCCTTCGGTCCATGGAATTTATGCCCCGACAGCGACAACATATCAATATTCTGCTTCTGTACGTCAATCGGAAGATGACCGGCGGCCTGCACCGCGTCCGTATGGAACAACACCTTCCGCTCTCGGCAGACCGCGCCAATTTCCGCGACGGGCTGCACGGAACCGATTTCATTGTTCGCGTACATGATTGTCACCAGCGCGGTATCGTCTCGGATTGCCTTCGCCACTTGTTCCGGCGATACGATGCCATTTTCGTGGACGTCCAAAAGCTCCACCTCAAAGCCATCGTTTTCGAGCTTTTTCAGCGTGTGTAGCACCGCGTGATGCTCGAACGTCGTGGAAATGATGTGCTTTTTCCCCTTCTTCGCCCCCAGCGTCGCGGCGGAAATAATCGCCTGATTGTCCGCCTCGCTGCCGCCGGAAGTGAAATAAATCCCGCCGGGACTCGCCCCGAAGCAAGCAGCCACCTTCGACCGCGCCACTTCCAACGCCTCCTTCGCTTTCTGCCCGAAGACGTAAAGGCTCGACGCATTGCCCCAAGTTTCCTCCATGCACGGCAGCATCGCCTCGAAAGCCTTCCGGCTCATCTTCGTCGTCGCCGCATTGTCCGCATATATCATAACATATCCTCCAATCCGTTCTATAAACATTTCCTATAGCTGCGTATATGATATACTCTTATTCCTACCGTGTCAATAGGAAATATATTTTTTGCACAAACACAATAAAAAAGAGCCGCCTTCCCGAAAGAAAGCAGCTCTTGAATACGTATTAACAGTTCTCGCGCTTTAGCAGGTATGGCACTGATCGTAAAGCCCGGCCTCTTTCAGCACGCGCACTGCCGTCTCGCCCATGCTGGCGACAGTGTCCGCCACTTCGATGCCCGCGTCGTTCAGCGCCTTGATCTTGTCCGCCGCCGTGCCCTTGCCGCCGCTGATGATGGCGCCAGCGTGGCCCATGCGTTTGCCCGGAGGCGCCTGACGGCCGCTGATGAAGCCGACGACCGGCTTCTTCATGTTCTCCTTGATCCACGCGGCGGCCTCTTCCTCCGCCGTGCCGCCGATCTCGCCGATCATCATCACCGCCAGCGTCTCGTCGTCCTGATTGAAAGCGTCCAGCACGTCGATGAAATCAAGCCCTTTCACCGGATCGCCGCCGATGCCGATACAGGTCGTCTGACCGATACCCGCCATCGTCAGCTGATAGGTGACCTCATAGGTCAAGGTGCCGGAGCGGGACACGACGCCCACATGACCTTTCTTATGGATATACGTCGGCAAGAGGCCGAGACGGCACTCATCGACAGTCAAAATGCCCGGGCAGTTCGGCCCGATGAGCTTCGTCTTGCGCGTTTTCAGATAATGACGCACCTTCACCATATCGAGCACAGGAATGTGCTCCGTAATGCAGCAAACGAGATCCATGCCTGCGTCCGCCGCCTCCATGATGGAATCCGCCGCGAACCGCGCCGGAACATAAATAACCGAAACGTTCGCGCCAGTCTCGCGGGCTGCGTCCGAAACAGTGTTGAAAACGGGGATCGTGTCCAGCACAACCTCTCCCGCTTTTCCCGGCGAGACGCCGGCCACGACGTTCGTGCCGTACTCCTTCATGATATTCGTATGAAACGTCGCCTGCTTGCCGGTGATGCCCTGCACGACGACGCGGCTGTCTTTTCCAACAAAAATTCCCATATTGTCTGCCTCCTCTATATAAAGGTCAAGTGTATTCCGCTATCGCCGTATTCAGCCTTTGATGCGTGCCTGGAGCTTCTTCTCTTTGGCAAGCTCGACGGCCAATTTTGCGCCCTCGACCATGTTCTTCGCCATGTGGACGCCGGGGACGTTCGCCTCTTTCAGGATACGACGCCCTTCCTCGACATTCGTGCCGTCAAGACGCGCGATAACCGGAACACGGAGGCCGACGACGCGCGCCGCCTCGACGATGCCCGCCGCGATGACGTCGCACTTGTTGATACCGCCGAAAATATTTAC
>CACYUQ010000007.1 GCA_902777615.1 uncultured Selenomonadaceae bacterium | reverse complement strand
CATGGTTTTTTGCTCCTTTCTTGCTCTTCTTCATGGAGTCTCCTCCTTTTGAGGGCATTGGTGTCTGCTTCCATTATATACTGCCACATCATGCACATGCAGGATATCAGACCGTCACTTCTCCTGCCAGTACTTTTTTGTAGTCTTCGTAATTTTTGCGGAGAAGTTCCGGCGTGTTGAGTTCGTAGGGGCATTTCGTCGTACATTGCCGGCAGTTCAGGCAGCCTTCGATCTTTTTCATTTCCGCCTGCATTTCCGGCGTGAGCCACGCTTTCGACGGCGCGCGGCGCAGCATCAGCGACATGCGTGCGCATTGGTTGATCATGATGCCCGCCGGGCATGGCATACAGTAGCCGCAGCCGCGGCAGAATTCTCCGGTCAGTTCTTCGCGCTCTTTCGCGATGAACGCGCGAAGCTCCGGCGTCATTTTCGGCGTGTCCTTCATGTACGAAAGCCACTCGGCAAGCTCGCTTTCCCGCTGCACGCCCCAGATCGGCATTACATTGTCGTACTCCGCCATGAACGCCATCGCCGCCCGGGAATTCGTGATGAGGCCGCCGGCCAGGCCCTTCATGGCGATGAATCCCATGCCCGCTTCGCCGCATTTTCGAACCAGCGCCGTTTCTTTGTCTGACGAAAGATAGCTGAAGGGGAATTGCATGGTCTCGTAAAGACCGGACGCCACGCAGTCAAAAGCGACTTGCAGTTTATGGGCGGTGACGCCGATATGGAGGATCTTTCCCTGCTTTTTCGCCTCGGTCATGCACTCATACATGCCGGAGCCGTCGCCGGGCGACCAGCATTGGTTCACGCAATGGAACTGATAGAGGTCGATATGGTCTGTACGCAGATTTTTCAGGGACGTTTCCAAGTCTTTCCAAAAGCCGTCGGGCGTCAGCGCGTGGGTTTTCGTGGCGATGAAGACCTTGTCGCGAATCCCGTCGCCGAAAGCCGCGCCGAGTTTTTCCTCGCTGTCGCTGTATGCCCGCGCCGTGTCAAAATATGTGACGCCGCCCTCGTAAGCGCCGCGAAGGAGTTTCACGGCCTCCGATTTCGTCACACGCTGGATGGGAAGCGCGCCGAAGCCGTTCTGCGGCGCGACGATTCCCGTTTTGCCCAAAGTGATGTTTCTCATGGGCACCCCCCTTTCTTACATAGAAATATTATACCACAAGAATATATATGATTATATATAAGAATATATGCGCCGCTGCGCTTGCTTTGATGACTTTATTTTCTTCCTTTACAATCTTTTTCCCGTGTGCTATAATGCCTTTCGACACATGTTCCGTGACGCGGGGCGCGACTACTCCGACGCGCGCTTCGTCACCGGAGAATGACAAAATTTAGGAGGAAGAAAACATGCTGACAAAAGAAGAGAAAACCGCACTGATCAAGCAGTACGCCGTCCATGAGGGGGACACGGGATCACCGGAAATCCAGATCGCCGTGCTGACCTCGCGTATCGCGTATCTGACCGAGCATCTGAAGGAGCACAAGAAGGATCATCATTCCCGTCGCGGCCTTCTGAAGATGGTCGGCCATCGCCGCCGTCTCTTGGCGTATCTTCGCAACAAGGACATCGAGCGCTATCGTTCGATTATCGCGAAGCTCGATCTCAGAAAGTAAAAAGGACGCGGGGCATTGCCCCGCGTTTTTGCTATGTGCAAATATTCCAAAAAAGAACGTGACGGAAAAGGATTTTGTTTCCGAGCGTCGAATATCAAATATGTTGATTTATAATCGGTAGGAGGATAAGAGATGCAGAGCTTTACAATGGATGTAGGCGGTCGTCCGCTGACCATCGAGCAGGGCAAGATGGCGAAACAGGCGAACGGCGCGGCGCTGGTGCGCTATGGCGACACCGTAGTGCTGGTCACCGCGACGGCTTCGACTTCGCCGCGGGAGGGCGTGGATTTCTTCCCGCTCACGGTAGACTATGAAGAGAAAATGTACGCGGTCGGGAAGATCCCCGGCGGCTTCATCAAGCGCGAGGGACGTCCCGCCAACGAGGCGATTCTCTGCGCGCGTCTGATCGACCGTCCGATTCGTCCGCTGTTCCCGAAAGGGTTCCGCAACGACGTGGAGGTCATGGCGACGGTACTGTCCGTCGAGCAGGACAATCCGCCGGAAATCGCGGCGATGATCGGTGCGTCCTGCGCACTGTCCGTTTCGGATATTCCGTGGGCGGGGCCGATCGCGGGCGTGCGCGTCGGTCGCGTAGACGGCCAGTTCGTCATCAATCCGACCGTCGAGCAGCGTGAGAAGTCCGACCTGAATCTGACCATCGCCGGTTCCCACGACGCGGTCATGATGGTCGAGGCCGGCGCGAAGGAACTGCCCGAGGACGTCGTTCTCGAGGCAATCCTGTTCGGCCATGAGGAAATCAAGAAGATCGTTGAGTTCCAGCAGGGCATCGTCAGCCAGTGCGGCAAGGAGAAGCGCGAGATGAAGCTCTTCGCGCCGCCGGAAGCGTTGGCGCAGGGAATCAAAGGCTACGCGGGGGCGCGTCTCGACGCGGCGGTCCGCAATCCCGACAAGCTGAACCGCGACGAGAATATCGCGGCGATCAACGCGGAGACGATGGAGCATTTCCTCGTCGAGTACCCGGAGAACGCGAAGGACATCGCGGCAATCCTGCACGACCTCGAAAAAGATATCGTGCGCCACATGATTACCCATGAAAAGATTCGTCCCGACGGACGCGCGCTGGACGAGGTTCGCCCCGTCACTTGCGAGGTCGGGCTCCTGCCGCGTACCCACGGCTCGGCGCTCTTCACCCGCGGGCAGACGCAGATCTTGACGATCACGACGCTGGGCTCCCTCGGCGATGAGCAGGTCATCGACGGCCTCGGCACCGAGAAGTCGAAGCGCTATATTCATCAGTACAATTTCCCCGGCTACAGCGTCGGCGAGGCGCGCCCGGCTCGCGGCCCCGGACGCCGTGAGATTGGCCACGGCGCTCTGGCGGAGCGCGCGCTGGTGCCGGTCATTCCGTCGGAGGAAGAATTCCCGTACACGCTGCGCCTCGTTTCCGAGGTGCTGGAGTCGAACGGCTCTTCCTCTATGGGCAGTGTTTGCGGCAGCACCATGTCGCTGATGCACGCGGGCGTGCCGATCAAGCGCCCCGTTTCCGGCGTGGCGATGGGCCTCGTCAAAGACGGCGATGCTTATACGATCCTGACCGACATCCAGGGCATGGAAGATGCTCTCGGCGATATGGACTTCAAGGTCGCAGGTACCGAGCAGGGCATCACCGCGATTCAGATGGACATCAAGATCGCGGGCATCACCCGCGAGATTCTCGCTTCGGCGCTGGAGCAGGCAAAGCGTGGCCGCGCATTTATCCTCGACAAGATGCTCGACTGCATCCCAAAGCCGAACGCAGATCTTTCGCCGTATGCGCCGCGCGTCACGACCATGCATATCAACGTGGACAAGATTCGCAACGTCATCGGCCCGGGCGGCAAGATCATCAAGAAGATCGTCGAGGACACGAATACGCAGATCGACATCGAGGAAGACGGCACCGTACATATTTCCGCCGTCAGCGTCGAGGACAGCCAGAAGGCCATCGAGATCATCAAGGAGCTGACCCGCGACGTCGAGGTCGGCGCGACCTACCGTGGCCGCGTTACGCGCATCATGGGCTTCGGCGCCTTCGTCGAGGTGCTGCCGGGCAAGGAAGGCCTCTGCCATATCTCCCAGCTCTCGAAGCGCCGCGTCGAGAAGGTCGAGGACGTCGTGAAGATCGGCGACGAGATCGACGTGAAGGTCACGGAAATCGACCGCCAGGGCCGCGTCAATCTGTCGCACAAGGCACTGTTGGTGTAAGAAATATCATACGAGACAAAATCAAACCGACGGCAAAGGAAATTTCCTGGCCGTCGGTTTTTCTGTTGCTACTTTTGTATCAATTTTTAGGTAAATTCTTGCCAATTATTCTATGATAAATTAAAATAACAAAATCGCACGAAAAAAGTGAAATCACATCAAGGAGGAATTCTTGTTCATGGCAAAGTTTTGTACGGCGTGCGGTTCGTACGTGGAAGAGGGGACAACGGCTTGCCCGTTTTGCGGGACGGCGATGACGGTCGCGCCGCAGACAGAGACGGTCGTGGCCGAAGCGGAACATTATGTGCCGGACGAAGGCATCGTCCAGATGTTCTTTCGCTATGACAACCGGCTGAACCGCCAGCGGTACCATCTCAGAGGGATTGCCCTTGTTGTCACGCTGCAACTCATTTTTTTCCTGTTGTTTTTTGTTTGCCCCGAGATAGGAATCCGGCCACCGTTCTATTTGATGGCGTTCTTTTTCATTCCGGCCGTCGTCGCGAACGGTATGTTGGCGATTCGCCGCCTGCATGACCTCGATCGTTCGGGCTGGTGCGGGCTTCTCCTGCTGATTCCTTTGGTCAATGTCGTAATCGGTTATGAAATGTCCTATGACAAAGGCACCGACGGCCCGAACCGATATGGCCCCGACCCGCTGGAAGGCGAGGCGTGAAAACCGAAGAAACGCTCCCGTATCGCATCCTGCGGTCGGGAGCGTTTTTGTGTGCCGCGTTTGTATACAATTCATTTCGGGCAATATGGCGCGGTTCATTATAGACTTTAGCGGGCTTTTTATGTATAATGAAAGTTGCTTGCGGAAACGCGGCAAAAGAATTGAATGTATGGAGGGGCAGAGTATGATGAAGGGCAAGAAGTGGAAGCGTCTCGTCATGGGCGTGACGGCGGCGATGTTGACGGCGGGTCTGATCGCGGGCTGCGGTGGCGGCGAGAAGAAGGCGGACAACGGCAAGAAGATGTACAAGATCGGCATTGTGCAGCTCGTCGAGCACAACGCTCTTGACGCGGCGAACAAGGGCTTCGTGGACGGGTTGAAGAAGCGCGGCTATGAAGAAGGCAAGAACATCGAGATCGACCGCCAGAACGCGCAGGCCGACCAGTCGAATCTCGCGAACATTTCCCAGCGCTTTATCTCGAATAAGTCGAATCTGATTTGCGCGATTGCGACGCCGGCGGCCCAGACCGTGGCCAACGCGACGAAGGACATTCCCATCGTCGGCACGGCGATTACCGACTATGTGAGCGCGAAGCTCGTGAAGTCGAACGAGAAGCCGGGCGGAAACGTCACCGGCACCAGCGATATGAACCCGGTCAAGGAGCAGGTCGACCTGATGATGAAGCTCGTCCCGAGCGCGAAGACCGTCGGCGTCATCTATTGCTCCAGCGAGGTCAATTCCGAGGTGCAGGTCAAGGCGATGAAAGAATACGCCGAGTCGAAGGGCCTCAAGGTCGAGACGGCGACAATCTCCACGGTCAATGACATCCAGCAGGCGGCGCAGAGCCTGAACACGAAGGTCGACGTTTTCTACGCGCCGACGGACAACGTGCTGGCCAGCGCGATGCCGACGCTGCTCTCCGTCACCGATCCGGCGAAGAAGCCGGTCATCTGCGGCGAGGAGAACATGGTCAAGGCCGGCGGCCTCGCGACTTATGGCATCGACTACTATAAGCTGGGCCTCCAGACCGGCGACATGGGCGCGGACATCCTTGACGGCAAGAAGAAACCTGCCGATATGCCGATCCAGACCGCGAAGGACCTGAAAGCGAGCATCAACAAGAAAAACGCCGACGCGCTTGGCGTAAAGATTCCCGACGACCTGATGAAATCGGCGGAAATCATTCAGTAATTTTAGCATAAAGAGTGGAGAGCGGATTTGTTCTCCACTCTCCATGCTTTCGGTTATCAATACTGTTCTGTTAGGAGTAGAAACGATTTGGACTTGATTATCCCAACAATCTCGCAGGGGCTTCTTTGGTCGGTGCTGGCCATCGGCGTCTATCTTACATTTCGCGTCCTGGATGTGGCGGACCTGACCGTCGAGGGCAGTTTCCCGCTGGGCGCGGCGGTGGCGGCGGCGCTGATCGTCAAAGGCGTCAGCCCGATTCCGGCGATTTTTGTCGCGTGCTTGGGGGGGATGCTTTCGGGCGTCGTCACCGGGCTTTTGACGACGAAGTTCAAAATACCGGCGCTCTTGTCCGGCATTTTGACCATGATAGCGCTGTACTCGGTGAACCTTCGCGTGATGGGCAAGGCAAATTTGCCGCTCCTCGGCGTCGATACGCTGTTCACGCAGTTCGGCTGGATTTCCGAGGACAAGCAGACTGTCGTCTTCGCCGTGGGCCTTGTGGTCGTGCTGCTCGTCGGCGCACTCTGCTATTGGTTCTTCGGGACGGAAATCGGCGCGGCGATTCGCGCGACGGGCTTCAATCCGAACATGATTCGCGCCAACGGCGTCAATACGGACGTGACGATTATTTTAGGGCTGCTTTTGTCCAACGGCCTCGTGGCTGTTTCCGGCGCGCTGGTCGCGCAGTCCAACGGCTTCGCGGACGTGGGAATGGGCGTCGGCACGATCGTCATCGGTCTTGCGTCGGTCATCATCGGCGAGGTGCTGTTCGGCACGCCGAGCTTTTGGCGTTGCCTGATTTCGGTGGTACTTGGCTCGGTGGTTTATCGCATCGTCATCGCGGTGGTACTGCAAATGGGTATGCCGCCGAATGACCTGAAGCTCTTCACGGCGATTCTCGTCGCGGCGGCGCTGGCGCTTCCGCTGCTCCAAGGCAAGGTCAAGGAACGGCGCAGAAGGGCGGTGGATTGATTGCTCCGCATTGAAAATATCGCGAAAACCTTCAATCCCGGCACGATCACCGAAAAAGTCGCGCTGACCGGGCTGTCGCTCCATCTCGCGCCCGGTGATTTCGTCACCGTCATCGGCGGCAACGGCGCAGGCAAATCCACGCTGATGAACTCCATTGCCGGTACCTTCTTCGTAGATCGTGGGAAAATCTTCATCGACGGCGAAGACATCACGCGTTGGCCCGAATATCGTCGCGCACGGTACATCGGTCGCGTGTTTCAGGACCCGATGATGGGTACGGCGGCGGGCATGATGATCGAGGAAAATCTTGCCATCGCCGAGCGGCGCGGACGCAGACCGACGCTCTCCTGGAGCTCGTCGGAGGAAAAGCGGCAGGAATATCGCGAGATGCTTCTCTCTCTCGGCCTCGGCCTCGAAGATCGTTTGGAGTCAAAAGTCGGCTTGCTCTCCGGCGGACAGCGGCAGGCATTGACGCTCCTGATGGCGACCATGGCTTCGCCGAAGCTCTTGCTCCTCGACGAGCACACCGCGGCCCTCGACCCGAAAACGGCGGCGCAGGTGCTTCACATCACAAAGACGATCGTCGAAGGGCGAAAACTCACGACGCTGATGATTACGCACAACATGCGCGACGCATTGTCGCTGGGCAACCGCCTGATCATGATGTACGAAGGCCGCATCCTGATCGATGTGGCGGGTGAGGAAAAGAACCGCCTGACCGTCCCCGACCTCCTGAAAATGTTCGAACAGGCGGCGGGCAGTGAAATGACCAGCGACAGTCTGTTGCTTTCGTGAGAAAGAATAAGGATAAGAAAAGCATCGCCACGAATTCGCGGCGATGCTTTTTCATTTCTCAAAGCGTATTCTTTTGCTGAGCCGATAAATGATTGCTATTCTTGACAAGACAATGTACAATAACACTGCAAAGTTGATTTTTCATCCGAGGAGGAATTTAATCATGGCTAAGTTTTGTTCAAATTGCGGTGCGGCGCTGGAAGGCACAGAGAAGTTTTGCGCGTCTTGCGGGACGCCGGTGATGGGTGCGCCGCAGCAGGAGAAAGAAGAACCGCAGGAGAGGCAGAATCCGCCGATGGAGCGTCAGGCGCCGCCGCCGATGCGCCGCGAAGTGCCGGAACAGCCGATGATGCAGCAAAACGCTTTCGGGCAGGGCGCACCGCAGTATGGATACGGAGCGGCAGGCATGGCGGCCTTCGCCGGAGAAGCCTATGTGCCGGACGAAGGACTGGTCCAGATGTTCCTTCGTTATGACAATCGGCTGAACCGCAAGCGGTACCTCATGCGGGGATTGGCGCTCTTCGTCGCGATTATCGTCGGGTGTACCGCTTTGGGCGTAGTTCTTGCGTTGGCAGGTGCGAGCGATTCGGCGATTGGAACACTGAGCACCTTGATAGGTTTTGCGTGCGCCGTCCCCGGATGTATGCTGGCGATTCGCCGTCTTCACGACCTTGACCGCCCTACATGGTGGATCATTGGAAACTTCATTCCCATCGTCAATATCGCATTGGGCTTCTATCTGATTTTTTGTAAAGGCACCGACGGACCGAACCAGTACGGTCCCGATCCGCTGGAAGGCCGACGCTGAAGCACACCGGAAAAGCATCGCCGTAAATTTGCGGCGATGCTTTTTTGTATGAAATTGTTTCACGTGAAACAAACGAACACAACCTGAAAATTTTCTTACAAATTGTTTCACGTGAAACAATAGAACATAACCTGAAAATTAGATGTAAACTATTTTGTATTTAACGTTTAGCAGAGAATATTTCTGGACGGTTATTCGCTTTTTCTTGACACGGTTTCTGTCGCGCATTATCATTATTTTAATGAAGGATTCACTTTTTTATCCATTTATGGGGAGAGAAGCGCGATGAAAACAACTTGGCGGATTTTTGCGACGATTCTTTGTGCTTTCGCGTTGGTTGCGGCGATTGGCTGCGGCGGGGGGGCGCCTGCGGAGAAAAAGCCGGAAACTGCGGCGGCTTTCGCGACGATTAAAGACGACCTTGGACGCGAGGTGACGCTTGCGAAAAAGCCGGAGCGCATCGTGGTGACGTCGGCGTCGTTTTTGGAGCCGCTGCACGCGGTGGGCGGCGACGTGGTCGGGCGGCCCGACTCGAAGACGCTGCCGGCCTGGGCGAAGGAAAAGACCAGCATCGGGCGGGTCTACAACGTGGACCTTGAAAAGCTGTTGTCTTGTGCGCCGGATCTCGTGATCGCCAACAAGGGCATGAACGAGAAGCTCTTGGAATCGCTGGAAATCAACAAGATTCCGACGCTCGTGGTCGATATGAAAAACTACGAAGAAGTGAAGAACGAGGTTCGGATTTTCGCGCAGATCACGGGGGAAAAGGCAAAAGGCGACGCGTTGATCCAGAGTATGGACGACAAGATCAAGGCGATCGTGGACCGCATCCCGAAGGAAAAACGGCGCGTGGCGATTCTGCACAGCACGGCGCAGGGGCTCAGCGTGCAGCTTGAGACGAGTATCGCCGGATCTACGGCGAAAATGCTGGGCTTTGAGAATGTGGCCTCGGGCATGACGCCGCTGGAAAACAATCCCGATTCCGCGCCCTACAGCATCGAGACGCTGGTCGAGCAAAACCCGGAAATCCTCTTCGTCACGAGCATGGGAAAAATCGACGAGGTGAAGCGCGGCATGGACAACACGATTGCGCTGAATCCCGCCTGGCAGACGATTCCCGCGATCAAGAACGGCAAGATGTACTATCTCTCACAGGAGCGTTTCCTGCTGAGCCCCGGCATTGATTATCCCGCCGCAGTAGAGGAAATGGCGAAGCAGGTGTACCCGGAGCTTTTCAAATAAATTAGCCTTCCTCTCTGGGGAAGGTGGCGCCCGAAGGGCGTCGGATGAGGTTTTATAAATGTTCCGCAAAACCTCACCCACCGCCTGCGGCGGTCCCCCTCCCCAAAGGGGAGGGCAGTGCAGTGGAATTTGGTCACAATTTAAGAGGGAAGATAACTCTATGGAAACGAAAATCATCTATCTGACGAACGACGCCCGCCGCTACGCGGGCATGAAGAACGCGTGTCTCGCGCTCCAGGACGAGGGGAAGATTTCCGACCTCTGCATGGCGGTCATGCTCGAAGGATCCAGCGAATGGAATTATGTTTGGGAGCGCAAACTCGGCGGCGCGAGCCTCGTGGTCGCGCGGTTCTTCCGCAATATCTCCAAGTCGGCGTTTTGGGAATCCTGCCGGTCGTTCTTTGAGGCGAGGAATATCCCGTACCTTCTCGACGCGGTGGAAACCATGGGCGGCGGCGGCACGGGAATTGCGACGGAAGCCGCGGCGCAGCTGAAAGGCTATACCTTTTACGGCGGCGCGGAGAATTTCAAGAATTTCTGGCTCTATGCCTCGTCGCTGACGGACGCGGCGATTCCCACACCGGACGAGCCGAAACAGCGCTGCTGGGCGGGCATTTACCATCCCGGGCTCACCGAGGGCTATACGACGGATCTCGCCGCGTATCGGGCAAAATACTGCAAAGCGGACCGGCCGACGCTGGGGCTGCTCTTTTACCGCGACGAGTGGATTTGGGACGATCTCGCCTATCCCTCCGCGTTCATCGCCGAGGCGGAGCGGCAGGGCTGCAACGCGATCGCGGTGTTCACGAACCAGCTGCCCGACGAGGCGTTGGGAATGCCGAGCATCCGCAAGGTGTTCGCGGACTTTTTTACGGCAGACGGCAAGACGATCATTGATACGCTGGTCAGCACGATGAAATTCTCGCAGGTCGGCAACGGCAGCCTGGCCACGGACGAACTGGAAACGTTCGGCGTGCCGATTCTCGCGGCGTACACCCTATTGACGACGGAAAAGGATTGGCGGGAAAACGCCGAAGGGCTGAACGCGGTGGAGACCTCGATCGCCGCTGCGCTGCCGGAGCTGGACGGCGCTATCCACGGCGTGCCGATCGCGGGGAGGAACGTGCTGCCCGACGGCGCGGTGGAGTACGTACCGATGCCGGAGCGTCTTGCGCTGATGGTGGAGAAGGCGAAGAAGTGGGCGCGCCTCCGTCGCCTGCAAAACAGTGAAAAGAAAATCGCGCTGATTTTCCACAATTACCCGCCGAAAAATTACAACATCGGCAGCGCTTCGGGGCTTGACAGTATGGAGAGCGCGCGTCGCCTGCTCTCGCGTATGAAAGAGGATGGTTACGCGCTGGACTTTTTGCCGGAAACGGCGGAAGAACTGCTCCGCGTTATGACTTCCCACGCGACGAATGATTTGTCGCTCTTGACCGACGCCCAGGCGGAGGAATGTGAAAAGCTCTCGGCAGAGGAATACGAAAAATTCTTCGGTACGCTGCCCGAGGCGGCGCGGCAGAAGATGACCGAGCAGTGGGGAGAACCTCCCGGAAGCGTGATGCTGTCCGACGAGGGCAATATTCTTGTGCCGGGCACGATGAACGGCAACGTGTTCCTGACGGTGCAGCCCGCGCGGCAGTATGGCATGGACCCGCAACGGGCCTACCATGATCCGTCGATCGCGCCGACGCATCAATATCTGGCGTTCTATTATTGGCTGCGGGAAGTTTTCCAGGCCGACGCGGTGATCCATCTCGGCACCCACGGCAACCTCGAATGGCTGCCCGGGAAAGCCGTCGGCCTCGACGAAGAAAGCTATCCCGACATCGCATTCGGTGCACTGCCGAACATTTACCCGTACCTGATGACCATTTCCGGCGAGGGCATCATCGCGAAACGGCGTTCCGCAGCCTGCCTCATCGGATATCTGCCGGCGCCTGTGGCAGAGGCGGGCGCCTTCGATGAAATCGCGGAACTGGAAAAGATGGCGGACGAGTACAGCCATTTCCAGAATAAAGACGGCGAACAGGCGGCGGCCCTCGAGGAAAAGATCCGGCAGCTGGCGAAGGAAACGAAGCTTGATGAGTCGCTGCACGTCAAAGAAGACGAGCCCTTTGCCGAATATTTGGCGGAGCTGCACGCGCTGATCGAAGAGCTTCAGGACAGCGAAGTACACGTCGGTCTGCATATCCTGGGCGAGCCGCCGCAGGGGGAAATCCTCGTCGGCGAGGTCATGCATCTTCTGCGGCTGTCCAACGGGAAGATTCCCTCGCTTTACGACCTCTGGGCGGAAAAATACGGATTGGTCTTCGAAGATTTGGAAAAGAATCCGTCGGCGCTGTTGCCGGATTTCGACATGACCGGCGGCGAAGCGGCAAGCCGCGTGCGACGCGAAAGCCGCGCGTTTGTCGAGAAAATCGCCGAGGGCAGCTTCACCGCGGAAGCGGCGAAGGCCGCACTGCAAATTTCCGAGGCGGCGGACGGTTCCGACGAATGGAAAGAAAAACTTGCGGCACTGGCGAAATTTATTATTGAAGAAATATATCCGCGTCTCGCGAAGACGGCGGACGAACTCGACCATACGCTTTCTGCTCTTTCGGGAAGCTATGTGCCGCCGGGGCCGTCCGGCTCGCCCAGCGCCGGCGGCGTCGATCTCTTGCCGTCGGGGCGGAACTTCTTCGGCGTCGATCCGCGCGGTTTGCCGTCGCAGGCGGGCTGGATCACCGGCGTGAAGCTCGGTGACCGCATGATCGAGAAGTACATCGGCGACGAGGGCCATTATCCCGAGAACATCGGCATGGTGCTCTGGTCGGGGCCGAATATGCGAAGCAGCGGGCAGGACATTGCAGAGTTCCTGTATCTTTTGGGAGTGCGTCCGGTCTGGCAGAAAGGCAGCTTGCGGGTCACGGGCGTCGAAGTCATTCCGCTTTCGGAGTTGAAGCGTCCGCGCATCGACGTGACGGCACGCATCAGCGGATTGTTCCGCGACACGCTGCCGCAGCTCGCCGAGCTGATGGACAAGGCGGTATTGGCGGTGTCGGCTCTTGACGAGCCGGACGAGGACAATTTCGTCCGCAAGCACATCCGCGAGGACAGCGCGGCGCTCCAAAAGAGTGGAGCGAGTGCGGACGACGCTTGGCGCAGCGCGGCGTTCCGGGTCTTCGGCGACGCGCCGGGCACTTACGGCTCCGGTATCAATCTGGTGCTGGACGCGAAAAATTGGGAGACGGAAAAAGATTTGGCCGACGTCTATGTGCGCTGGGGCGGTCACGTCTTCGGCGGCGGCGTACGCGGCGTTTACCAGCCGGAGCTGTTCAAGAAACGGCTGGCTACTACGGAATTGACGGTCAAGAACGAAGAAAACCACGATATGAACATCTTGAGTTCCGACGATTACAACGGCTTCCACGGCGGCATGATCGCGGCGGTCAAGAGCTTCGGCGGCAAAGAGCCCGCGTCCTACGTCGGTGACAGCGCGAATCGCGGCGCGCCGAAAGTGCGGACCGTGGCGGAGGAGATGAAGCGCGTGGTGCGCTCCGAGTCGCTGAACCCGAAGTATATCGAAGGCTTGATGCAGCACGGCTACAAGGGCGCGATGGACATGGCGAACCGCTTGAACATCAGCTTCCAATGGGACGCGACGTCGAATGTGATGGAAGATTGGATGTACGACGATTACGCGCAGAAATATGCGTTCGACCCGAAGGTCCAGCAGTGGATGAAAAAGGTCAATCCGTGGGCGCTCCAAAACATCGCGGAGACGCTACTCGAAGCGGAGCAGCGGCAGATGTGGAACGCCGACGACGAGACGAAAGAAAAACTGCAGGAATTGTATCTTTCGATTGAAGGCGAACTGGAAGACGACGAGGACGAGTAAAGAGTAAATAAGCCCTCCCCATTAGGGAGGGGGGACCGCCGTAGGCGGTGGGTGAGGTTTTCGGCAACGTCGGCAAAACCTCATCCGTCAGCCTTTGGCTGCCACCGTTCGGGGAGTCCACTGGACTCCCGCGCAAGCGCCCCCAGAGGGGAAGGCTAATAACACTTTAGGAGGTTGGACAAATGAAGCGACAGGGAACATTTCCGTTTGCGGCCATCATCGGGCAGGAGGACATGAAAAAAGCGTTGGTGCTGAACGTGGTCAATCCGCGTCTCGGCGGCGTGCTGATCCAGGGCGAGAAGGGCACGGCGAAATCAACGGCGGTGCGCGCGCTGGCCGACCTGTTGCCGCCGCGCCAGTGCATTGCAGGCTGCCGCTTCCACGACGACCCGGCGGACAAATCGAATTGGTGCGACGAGTGCCACGAAAAATACGACAACGCCGAGCCGCCCGTCGAGGAACTGCCGATGAAGGTCGTGGAGCTTCCGGTCAGCGCCACCGAGGATCGCGTGGTCGGCACGCTGGACATTGAGGCCGCCATCAAGGAAGGCAAGCGCTCCTTCGAGACGGGCATCCTCGCCGACGCAAATCGAAATATTCTTTACGTCGACGAAATCAACCTCTTGGACGATCATGTGGTGGACGTGCTGTTAGATTCCGCCGCCATGGGCATCAATACCGTCGAGCGCGAGGGCATTTCCTATTCGCACCCGGCGCGCTTCTCTCTGGTCGGCACCATGAACCCGGAAGAAGGCGACATCCGCCCGCAGCTTCTCGACCGCTTCGCGCTGTCCGTCTATGTTGCCGGTGAAAAAGATCTGGACCGCCGAGCCGAGGTCATCAAGCGCCGCCTCGCCTATGAGGACGATCCGGAGGCGTTCATCGCCCAATGGCAGGAGGAACAGAAAAACGAAGTGCGCCGTATCGAGCGCGCGATGAAATTGTTGCCGCAGGTCACCGCGTCGAACGAAATCCTGCGCACGGCGGCGCAAATCTCCATTGCGCTGGAAGTGGACGGCCACCGCGCCGACATCGTACTAATCAAGACCGCCGAGACCTTGGCCGCCGTCGACGGCCATACCGAAGTCACGAAGGACGACCTGAAGACGGCCGCGAAGCTCGCGCTGCCGCACCGTATGCGCCGCCGTCCCTTCGAGGAACAAAAACTCGATTGGGAAAAGGTCGATAAGGTAATCGACGCATGAAGAGGCAGGGCTTCCCCTTCGCCGCCGTCCTCGGCATGGAAAAAGCCAAGGAAGCCGTGACGCTGGCTCTCGTCAATCCCCGCGCGGGAGGCCTGCTCGTCAGCGGAACGAAGGGAACGGGAAAATCGACGCTGCTTCGCGCCGCGCGGGAATTGACGGACGCGCCTTGGACGGAAATCCCGGTCAGCGTCACCGAGGATCGGCTCTACGGCTCGATTGACGCCGAAGCCGCCGTGACGCTTGGAAAGCGCAAGCTCCAGCCGGGTCTGATCGATGAGGCGGACGGCGGCGCGGTTTACGTCGACGACGCGAATCTTTTGCGGGACGACATCTTGGCGGCCATCTTGACCATCCGCGAGGCGGGCGGTTACCGCCTCGAACGCGACGGCCTTTCCGACTGGCGCGACACCAATTACACGGTGCTGGCGGTCATGACACCGGAGAGCGGCACTCTGCCCGCGTCCGCGCTTGACCGCTTCGGCCTGTTCGTCTCGGTGGACGAGGAGACGGACGAAACGGCGCGGGCGGAAATCGTCGGCCGCGTCCTTGATTTTGAAAAAGACAGCGAGGCGTTCCGTGAAAAATGGGCGAAAGAAAACGACGCCCTCGCGAAAAAAATCGCCGAGGCTCGGACAATTCTGGCCGAGGTTGAAGTCTCCGACGCGATGATCCGGCTCTCGTCGGTCTATACGTTGAAGGCGAACACCGCAGGCCATCGCGCCGACATCTATTTGATTGAAGCGGCGCGCGCTGAAGCGGCGCTGGCGGGACGCCGCTACGTGCTGCCGAAGGATTTGGAGCGCGCGGCGGAATTTGTGCTGCCCCATCGGATGCGGGACATCCCCCCGCAGGAGCAACCGGAACCGACGCAAAGCGAAGCGCAGGAACCGCAGGAACAGCATCAACCGCCTCCTCCTCCGCCGGACAATCGCGACGAGCTTTTCTCGCAGCCCGACGCGCCGAAGCCAGAGGAAACCGAAACCGAGGCTCACGAGGGCAACCCGGAGGACAAAAAAGACGACGAAGCGATGGCGAACCCGAACGCGCAAAGCGGCGACCGCATCGACGGCGCCGATATGCGCGTGAAGCTGCCGCCGGTCTGGATCGAGCCGACGAAGGGACGGCAGAAGAAATCGGGCAGCGGCAAGCGCAGTGCGACGCGCACCGACGAGCGGCAGGGCCGTTATGTGCGGGCCGAGCTGCCCCGCGCGAAGACGGCGGACATCGCCTTCGACGCGACGCTCCGCGCCGCCGCGCCGTACCAGAAATGGCGCGAAAAAAACGGTCTCGCGCTGGCGATCCGCAGTGAGGACATCCGCAGCAAGGTCCGCGAAAAACGCACGGGCAACATTTTCCTGTTCGCCGTCGACGCCAGCGGCTCCATGGGTGCCCGGGAGCGTATGAAAACCGTCAAGGGCGTGATTCTGAAGATACTGCTCGAAGCGTACCAAAAGCGTGACCGCGTCGGTATGATCGCGTTCCGCAAGAATCAGGCGGAAGTGCTTCTACCCGTCACCAAGAGCGTCGATTTCGCCCAGAAGAAGCTGGCGACGATGCCCACGGGCGGCAAGACGCCTCTCGCCAAGGGGCTGTCGAAAGCCGAGGACGTGCTCGACATGATTTACCGGCAGGACCCGACGCAGGACCCGGTACTGATCGTCATCACCGACGGACGAGCCACGACGCCGCTGGTAGACGGAGGCGACGCGACAAAGGAGGCCATGAACGAGGCGGAACGCATCGCAAAACGCAAGCTTCCCGTCGCCGTCATCGACACGGAAAACGGCTTCGTAAAGCTCGGCCTCGCGAAAAAGCTCGCGCATAAAATGGACGCGTCTTACTTCCGCGTGGACAAGCTGTCCGAGGACAGCTTGCTCAGAGTATGGAGAAAGATGAGCGCGTAGCAAAAAAAGAACATCGATTGCAAAAAGACTCCCCGAAGCCTTTGTCTCAAGGCTTCGGGGAGTCTTTGCCCTGCCTTATTTACGCCGCATAATTTGAAATAGAGATTTCAACAGGTGCCTTCTTCACTTTGTCCACAATTTTCTCCAAACGATTCGACACCTCGTCGCTATAAGAAACTTCTCCGCACTGGCGGCACACATGGGACGGAACATTTCTGACGATGACAATGCAATTCCCAAGATCGACCATGAATGTCGTCAATTTGTCATACATTATATCCGATTTGTGTTCCCTTGCAAGTGGAGGATTTTGGATCAATGCCGGAATTGCTGCATCGTTTGCCGTTTAAGAAAATCTTAATCGTTCCCTAAAGGATTTCCCATTTTTGGGGCGTATTATATAATTGATAAAGGAGGTGAGCCGTTGGGGAGAAATAGGCTGGCAACGGCGGCGCTGGATTTTTTCGTAGGCTGGCAGCGACGGATACCGTGTGGATTGCGATAACGTCGGCAACGACAGCCGAGGCGGCGTCGGTCAGGAAGACGGCCATGACCGGCATGACAGGGAAAACCGTGTATTTCCATGATGCAGTATTTTGACAGGAAAGAGGGAGGTCAAACTATGAAGTCATTCGCCCCCAAGTTTTTCGCGTTTTTCGTTTTCGCGCTGCTTTGCGCGGCGGTTTTCCCAACATCGGCGTTGGCGAAACCGATCATCAAATTCACCCCTGAACATGTTTATCTGCACGAAGCGGGCGAGGCGGAAATCGTCGGCTACTTCGAGAACTCCGGCGACCAAGGAGCTTACGTCAAGTGGACGGAACTCGATCTTACGCTGATCGCCGACAACGGGCAGGAAATGTGGTCGGATTTCGGCATTCGCCATTACGTGGACGATCTCTACGTTCCCGCGGGCGAATATATAGCGTACACCTACTACGTCCAGAATCCTGATATCCCCGAATATCACGGAAAATATCGCTGGCGTTACCACACCAACACGCACTGGGAAAAAGCCGCGGGCTGATACGAAGTGAAAGGAGCGCGTGTATATGAACTTGCATGAAAGCTTACGCAAAAAGTTTCGCCCGGCGCTGGCGTTCGGCTTGGCGGTCTGCCTTGTCGGCGGCGTCGCCGGGGCTGGATCCGCCACATCCGATTCCCACGTTGCCGTCGAAGTCTCAGCCCAAGGCCTCACCGCTGCAGAAAGCGCTCTCCAGCCCATCGTCGGCGTCTGGCGCGAGGCGGGTGACCCGGAGCCGAGGGTGCTGACTATCTATGCCGACGGCGCCTATGAACTGATTTATCCGGAAGGCAAATCCTTCGGCGCGGTCAAGGTGACCGCCGAGGAACACCCCGACGGCTCGAAGTCCCTCTGGTACTCTTTCTATGAGGAAGGTGGACTGACTCTCGAAGATGACGGCTCCGCGTCACCTTGGTATTCCGCCTATACCAGCGCCAATAAGCTGTGGGCGGCGTTCGCCAAGAACGAGAAGGCGGAGACGCAGACGGAGCTCCGGTCCGGACAGGACGGCGCTATGCGATTTGTCCGCGCTTGGGAAACGGACTACCATGCGACCAGCAAAGGCATAAAGGCAGAAGATTACCTCGGGATATGGGGCTGCGGCCGGTGCAATGCCGTGATCAGCCGGGAAGGCACCGGATATCTTGTGGAAGTCCAATGGGCCAGCAGCGCCGCCGAAGGCAGCCAGTGGATTTATCACTGTTCCTATGACAACGATGCGGCCATTCTCTTCAGCAACAGCCGAAGCAACGGTACGCGCATCGACTATGTCCATACGGAAGAAGGCAGCGTAACGAATAAAGAAGCCGATAATGACGGCAGCGCCGTTTTCATCCTGCGCAACGGTACGCTGACTTGGCTGGACAAAAAAGAAAACGCCGGCGAGGCCCTGGGGTTCCTCAAGTCTCCCAAATGACCGAATAGGCAGGTATCGAAGGAAATAATTCCAATCGCAAAAGGAAACTCCCCGAAGTCTTGTTTCGTAAGGCTTCGGGGAGTCTTTTCGATATTCGTTTTATTCGAGATTCAAAATATAGAATTTCGTTTCATTGGCGCAGGCGAGAATCATGTCGCCTCTCATAGAGAAAAGATAACGGGCTTCAAATTCATCGCCATCAACCTCAAATTGCTTCTATATTTTGTTTGCCTTGCCCATGAAGCTTTCGAGCAAAGCATTATTGTATATCGTATAGCGTGAGGGGGGCAGGCTTTCAAGAGGCGATTCAAAAAACGGCTTTGTAAAACTCGGCCTTGGCCTTGCGAAAACACTCGCGCAGAAATGCGGCGTAGTTTAAAATGGAAATTTCAACGGGCGTTCTTATACGAAACGAACTTGTCTATCGACAAAATATGAACCAAAGCGTTATGACAAGCCGTGCCACGGCTTGTCGAAACTCTTTAAAAGGAATATTTTGCCTGTGGCTAAATCTGAACAGCTGAGTTATAATGAAGCCAACCGTGAAACAGTTCATCTAAATCTTCATCATAATCATAGTGTTTGAGGAGTGGGATTATGGAAGAGAGAAAAGTTGGCGGGGGGATTTCGACGGGGCGGCGCGTCGTCGTTTTGGCGGCGTTTGCCGTTTTGCTCTTCCTCGCCTTTACTGCCAGCGTCACGCTCGGCTCGGTGCGGATTCCTCTGGAGGAAATCTGGCAGTCGATTGCGGGCGTCGGCGCGGGCACGCATCAGCAAATCATCATGAACATCCGCTTGCCGCGCACTATCGTCGGCGCGTTGGTCGGCGTCAATCTCGCACTGTCCGGTGCAATCCTGCAGGCGGTGATGAAAAATCCGCTGGCCGATCCGCATATCATCGGCATTTCATCGGGCGCCGGTCTTGCCGGTATCACGATGATGCTGGTCTATCCGGGGCATGAGTACCTGATTACGCCTGTCGCGTTTGTCGGCGCTATGAGCGCGGCGATTGTCATTTACATTCTCGCGTGGAAAAACGGCATCCGTCCCGTTCGCATCATTCTCGCGGGCGTTGCGGTGTCCGCGTTTCTCGGCGCGGGGATTTCGGCGATGATGATTTTTTACAGCGACAAGGTCCACGGCGCGCTGATGTTCATGGCGGGCGGTCTCGCTGCGCGAAGCTGGCCCCACGTCATGATTATCCTGCCCTACGCCGTCTGCGGCGCGATTCTCGCGTTCCTCGGCTCGAAACATTTGAATATTTTGCAGCTTGGCGACGAGATAGCCAAAGGGCTCGGCCTGAACGTCGAATTGACCCGCGTGGTGATGACGGCGCTCGCCGCGCTACTCGCTGCCAGCGCCGTTTCCGTTGTCGGCCTTTTGGGTTTTGTCGGTCTGATTGTGCCGCACGCGACGCGTCTCCTGATTGGTTCCGACTATCGCTTCCTGCTGCCGGGCGCGGCGCTTCTCGGCGCGGCGGTGGTCATGGGCAGCGACACTTTCGCCCGCACCGCGTTTGCGCCGACGGAGCTGCCCGTGGGCATCCTGATGGCGGTGCTCGGCGCGCCGTTCTTCCTCTTTTTGCTGAGGAGGGAACTCTGATATGGTGCTGGAAACAAAAAATCTCGGCGTGACCATTGAAGGCCATGAAATATTGAAAAATGTAAACGTCGCCTTTTCCGAAGGCAAGCGCACCTCGATTATCGGGCCGAACGGTGCGGGCAAATCGACGCTGTTGAAAGCGCTGTCGAGCCTGAATACGCGCTACGACGGGCAGGTGCTTTTGGGCGGTGAGGACGTGCGCGCGATGGGTCGGCAGGAGCTGTCCAAGAAGCTCGCAATCTTGCCGCAGGGCGCCACAGCTCCGGCGGACGTGACGGTGGGACAGCTTGTCGACTTCGGGCGGTTCCCGTACCGGAGCTGGCTGCGCCCCAGCGATCCGAAAGCTGACCGGGAGGCGGTGGAGTGGGCGCTGGACCGCACGCACATGACCGGGTATAAAGACCGCCGCGTTTCGGTGTTGTCCGGCGGCGAGCGGCAGCGCGCTTGGATTGCCATGGCGCTGGCCCAGCAGCCGCAAATCTTGCTGCTGGACGAGCCGACCACCTATCTTGACATCGGCCATCAGCTTGAGGTCATGAACATCGTCGACGAGATCAACCGCGACTACAAGATGACCGTCATCATGGTGCTGCACGACATCAACCACGCGCTGCAATACTCGGACGAGATCGTGGTCGTCAAGAATCACGGCATCTTCGCTCATGGCACGCCGAAGGAAATCCTGACCGTCGATATGCTGGCGCAGGTCTTCGGCGTCAAGGCGGATATTTTCGTGAACTCGCAGGGCATTTCTGTGTTGTCGCCGGTTTCGCTGGTGGAGGAGGAAAAGGGGAAAGGAGTGTCCGGCCATGATTGAAATCCGGAACTTGAAAAAAACTTTCCCACACAAAAACGCGCAAAACAAGAACGCCGAAAAAATCGCCGTGGACGGTCTCTCGCTGACCATCGAGACCGGCGAGATTTTTGGCCTTCTGGGGCCGAACGGCGCGGGCAAGACCACGACGATACGGATGCTGACGATGCTGACGCGGCCCACCGAGGGCGAAATCCTCTATGACGGCAAGCGCGTCGGCGACGATGACGACGCTTTGGCCATCAAGCAGATGATTGGCGTCGTGCCGCAGAATCTGAACTTCGATCAAGATTTGACCGTCGGCGAAAACCTCGAACTTCATGCGCGGCTTTACCACATGAACCGTGAAGAACGGGAAGCGCGCATCGCCGAACTGCTCGACTATGTGGAACTGTCCGGCGTGGTCAACGACGGCGTGCGGCGGCTGTCCGGCGGCATGAAGCGGCGGCTTTTGATTGCCCGCGCATTGATTCACCATCCGGAAATCCTGTTTCTCGACGAGCCGACGGTGGCCCTCGACCCGCAAGTGCGCTGGCGCATCTGG
This sequence comes from uncultured Selenomonadaceae bacterium, assembly GCA_902777615.1. Taxonomy (GTDB): domain Bacteria; phylum Bacillota; class Negativicutes; order Selenomonadales; family Selenomonadaceae; genus RUG12372. The sequence continues at coordinate 2,917 of CACYUQ010000007.1, read as the reverse complement.
GAACTGGTGCGCCGCCTCGCGTCGGACGGCGCGACGGTCTTGATCACGACCCATTACATCGAGGAAGCCGAAGAGCTTTGCGACCGCGTCGCGATCATGAACAAGGGCAAGCTGATTGCCGTGGACACGCCGAAAAACTTCATCTCGCGGCTCGGAAGGTTCGTCGTCGAGTGGCGGGACGATACGAAGCGCGATTTTCGGTTGTTCGACACGCGGGAAGACGCAAGCCGATTCATCGGCACATTGGACGCGGCAGCCTCGATTCGTGCAACGAACCTCGAAGACGTCTTCATTGAGCTGACCGGGCGAAAGGAGGGGCTGTGATGCTTGCCGACATTTGGACGGTGTTCTGGCGCGACTGGACCGTCTTGAAACACCGCATGACCGCCTTCATCCTGTCCCGCATGGTCGCGCCGATGCTGTATCTCGTGGCTTTCGGCTGGGGCCTCGGGCGAAACATCCAGCCCACGGGCGGCGGCTCCTATATCGACTTTCTCGTGCCGGGCATCTTAGCGCTGAACTCGATGAACATCAGCTTCAACAGCGTGACGCCGGTCCATGCCGAACGCGTTTACCACAAAAGCATCGAGGAATACATCATCGCGCCGATTCGCCCGTTCGCCTACGTCGTCGGCAAAGTGCTGGCGGCGGTGCTGCGCGGCATGATCTCGTCGGCGATTATCGTGGCGTTGGCTTACGCCTTCGGCGCGCACTTCACGATTACGCCGCTCTTTATTCTCGTGCTGATGTTGAATTGCGCCGTCTTCGCGGGCATCGGCTTCGCGGCGGCGATGTACCTCGGCACTTATGAACAGATGGGACAGGTCAACACTTACATTTTGCTCCCGATGTCGTTCCTCTGCGGCACGTTCTTCTCGACCCGCGCGCTGCCGGACGCGCTGCGCCTCGTCATCGAGTGCCTGCCGTTGACCCACACCAGCTACCTGTTGCGCGGCATCGGAAGCGGCGCGGAAGTTTCCCTCGTCTCGGTCGCCGTCCTTGCAATTTACCTCGTTGCCGTACTTTTGATCAGCGGCAAGGCGTTCATAAATTTACGGCGGTAAATCAAAATAAACACGCATAAAAAACGCGGAAGCGTGGCAAAATGCCTGCTTCCGCGTTTTTATGCGTATGATTCCGGTGTGTCTGCGTCTATCGGCGCGAGCCCCAATTCAACAAATCGTCGATGTCTTGCGTCAGTGCGTCGAGCTTCGACTGCTCCCAATTTTCCCAGATGGCCTTTGCCACACGGCTGACCAGTTCGTCGGGCAGGAACGGCTTTTTGATGTAATCCACTACACCGTGCTCGCTTGCCTTGACGATGGAGGTGCGGTCAGCGGAGGCGGTCAGCATGATGACCGGGATGTGCTTGAGCTTCTCGTCCTTTCGTATCACGGCCAGTGTCTTGAATCCGTCCCAGACCGGCATACTCACGTCGAGCAGAATCAGATGCACCTCATGCTGATGCAGCATTTCGACCCCCTGCATTCCTGACTGCGCCGTCAAAACGGTGTAGGGGAGCTTTCTCGTCAGGATGGTTTCCGCCATCTGACGGTTGATCTCGTCGTCGTCAATAATCAATACTGTGTACTTCTTACTGTTTGTCGCCATGGGTTTCCTTTAACCACCTTTCCGCGTCCTTCGCGAGTTTTTCATAGAGTTCCATCGTTGGCTCATGGTGTGAGCGGATATACCGTGCCGCCTCCTGCTTTTCCTCGTCGCCCGTGTCCTCGGCGAAGCATCGCTTTCCTGCCAGCTCCAGTTCTTTCGCTTCGTCGGAAAGCTTTTGACCGCCGATGGTCATGGCCGTGGATTTCAGCGCGTGCAGCATCGTCGCGTAGTTCCGCCAATCCTCCGCGTCCAGGTACTCTTTCATCTGCCGTTGCTTGTCGGGGCGCAGGCTGATGAACATTCCGAGTACCGTTTGGTACATATCCTCCATACCACCATTATACTTCATGCCCTGCGCGATGTCGAGGTCGCCGACCATTTGCGCGCCTTCCTGCGCGGACTCTTGCACAGGTTCCGGCGCCGCCGTCGGCTCGCTTGCCGGGACATACTCTTCGGGCAGCGGCTCCGGTTTCTTGTGCGACACCAAATCCGCAAGCGTCGGGCGGGGAGACACTTTGTCCTGCGGCAGGAATTTCATCAGTGTCTCTTCCATCAGGAGACTGTCAATCGGCTTCGACAGATACGCGGCGAAGCCTTCCTTCAAGAACGCTTCCTTCATGCCTGAGATCGCGTTGGCGGTCAGTACGATGAACGGTACGTCCTTCGCGTTCGGCATCGCCTCGGCGCGGTGCAGCGTTTCGACACCGTCCATGTCCGGCATCATGTGGTCGAGCAGAATCAAGTCGTACCGCCGCTCGGCGAGCCGATCGAGACACTCCGGCCCGCTCAGGCAGGTGTCGATACGGAGCTGCGTTTCTTTCAGCAGCCCCTTGACGACGAGAAGGTTCATCTCGTTGTCATCCACGACGAGAATGCGGGCCTCTGGAGCTGTGAATGAGGGCACATACTGTTTCGACTGTACGGCAATCTCGCTCATGCGCTCGGCCAGATTGCCGATCGGCGAATCTTCCATAATCGTCTGCGGCAATACGACGGTAAAGGTCGAGCCTTCACCGTAGACGCTCTTGAGTGAGATCGTGCCTCCCATCAGGTCCAGCAGCATCTTCGTGATGGCGAGGCCGAGGCCCGTGCCTTCGATGTTCCGGTTCTTTTCCGTGTCGAGCCGTTCAAAGTCTTGGAAGAGTCGCTTTTGGTCCTCTTCCTTGATGCCGATGCCGGTATCGTTGACGACGAAGGAGAGATAGATTCGGTTCTCTTCCTTGCGTTCCTTGAACACGAAGAAATTGATCTCGCCCGCAGGCGTGTACTTGACTGCGTTGTTCAGGATGTTGATGATGACCTGCTG
>CACYUQ010000006.1 GCA_902777615.1 uncultured Selenomonadaceae bacterium | reverse complement strand
CGAAGCATCCTGTGATTGCGCTGATGGATTCTCAGCAGGGTATTGTGGAAAAAGGCGGAACGATGCGTCTGGGCGCCTACCCGTGCAAACTGCGCGAGGGCACGAACACGATGGCGGCTTATGGCGAGCCGGAAGTGCAGGAGCGTCATCGCCACCGCTTTGAGTTTAACAACGAATACCGTGACGAGCTGACAAAGGCGGGGCTCGTCATTGCGGGCACGCTGCCCGACGACAGCCTGGTCGAGGTAGTCGAAGTCAAAGATCATCCGTGGTTCGTCGGCTCCCAATTCCACCCGGAGCTGAAATCCCGTCCGAACAAACCGCATCCGCTGTTCCGTGATTTCGTAGGCGCGGCGTTGAAAGTGCAGTAAAAAGGAAAAAGACAATCCCCGCGCGAGTTAATCGCTTGCGCGGGGATTTTTCATGACGCAAAAAATCGCAAGCCTGAAATTTTCCGGGCTTGCGGTTTTTTCGTGGCAAAACGGGAAAAGTTGTGGTACACTTTAAAAAGGCAAGTATAACGTTCACAATGAGGTGAGGGTATGGCGATCCATGTTATCCGCGAGGCGCGGCGTTGCCTGCAATGCGCAAATCCCACATGCCGCGAAAACGGTTGCCCGGTGCAGACGAATATCCCCGAGATGATCCGTCTGTTTCTTGAAGGCAACATGAGCGAAGCGGGCACGATGCTCTTTGACAACAACCCGATGAGCGTCTTTTGCTCGCTGGTCTGCGATCATGAGGGGCAGTGCGAAGGGAACTGCATCCAAGGGAAGCAGTCGGGCAGCCCGGTGCAGATTTCAAGCATCGAGCATTATATTTCCGACGCGTATCTCGACCGCCTCGTGCTGACACGGGAGCCGGACAAGGGGCAGAAGGTCGCGGTCATCGGCAGCGGTCCCGCGGGCCTGACCGTCGCAGTGAAGCTGGCGCGGCAGGGCTATGCGGTTACGGTGTTCGACCGCAAGGACAGGATCGGCGGTATGCTGCGGTATGGCATCCCGGAGTTCCGCCTGCCGAAGAAACTCTTGGATCGCTATGAAAAGAAACTGCGGGCGCTGGGGGTCCATATCCGTCCGAATACGACGATCGGCGGAGCGCTCTGCATCGACGATCTTTTCGATGACGGGTACGACGCGGTGTTCATAGGTGTCGGCACCTGGCGCGCGCGCAGGCTCGGCGTCAAGGGTGAGAGCCTCGGCAATGTTCACTATGCCGTCGATTATCTGCAAAATCCTGACGCTTATGAGCTGGGCGATACCGTCGCGGTCATAGGCGCGGGTAATTCTGCGATGGACGTGGCGCGCACGGTGATCCGCCATGGCAGTCGGTATGTGACGATTTATTCGCGGGACAACAAAGTCACCGCCAGCAAACGGGAAACGGAGTATACACAGGCGGACGGCGTGGAGATTGCCTACGGCGTCGAAACGCTGGCCATCACCGACGAGGGACCGCTGTTCGTGCGTCGGGTCTATAATGACGCGGGGGAAATCGTCTCGAGGAGCGAACCGGCTATTTCTTCGGCGGACAGCACAATCATCGCCGTCAGCCAAAGGGCGAAGGACAAGCTGTCCAGCACCACGATTGGCCTCGACAGCAACGAGAGGGGCCTTCTGGAAGTGGACGAGGACGGTAGGACGACGCGCGCGGGGGTGTTCGCGGGCGGCGATGTGACGCTCGGCCCGTGGAACGTGGTGCAGGCGGTCAAGAACGCCAATCACGTAGCGGAGGCCATGAGCGAATACCTCAAAGAAAAGGCGAGAGAAGAATAAAAAAGGAGCGGAGACGTCCGTGGCGGATGCTCCGCTCCTTTTTTGTTGTTTCTGTGTGTGTTGAATGAAAAATGGATTAAACGACGGTTATAAAACGATGAAAATGCGGGGGATGTCATTGTTTTTTCAGACACGGCAACCTATAATAAAGTCGTGGAAGTAAAAGGCTTCCGAGGGAAAGTGTGAAAGGAATCGTTGGGGGACAAAGGAAAGGATGATGAAAGATGTTTGAATTCGCTTTTTGGATTCTCTGCTGTGCGGCTGTAGGATATTACGCGGACAAGAAGGGGCGCAGCCAATGGAAATGGGGTCTCGCAGCCGCGTTTTTCAGCCCGATTATCGTAGGCATTGTGCTGGCGTTGGTGTCCGACAAGTCGGTGGAGCGTGACGTGGCGGAGCTTCGTATGGGGCAGGAGCAGCTTCGCGACCGCGTAGCGGCGGACGAGAAAATCACGGAGGCGCGTTTCGGCCAGATGGAGGGACGTATCAGCGGCGCGGCGCAGGCAACGGGCGCGCTGGAGGAAGTGCGGTATTGCCCGTCGTGCGGTGAGGCGTTGCGGTCGAACGACAAGTTTTGTTCCCGTTGCGGCGAGGAAGTTTCGTGGGTGTAGGGGGCGATGACTATGACGCTTGCGGAAAAAATCAAGGAGGGCGGACGTCTGCTTCAACGGCAGGTCGCGTCGGCGTTGCGCGATGATCAGGTGACGCTGCGGGGTGAGCTTTTGGTCACGCGTCCCGGCATGGCGGACGTATCGGAGGATGAAGTGCGCGGAACGGGCGTACTGGCGGCGCTGGCTCCGCTCGCTTCGGTGTTGCCGGGGACGAAAATCACGGCGGAGCGCAGCCTTTTGAGTGTCGACTTGCGTTTTTTCTGTTATGAGGCGACGCCGGATTCGCCGAATTTTCAAATCGAGCTTTGCCGGATTTTGGAAGACGCGATTTCGATGATCGAGCAGGCGGGCTTCGAGGCGCGTCTGAGCGCCCGGGGCGAATGGATGCGTCTCGACCGCGTGGAGACGTTTTGCTGCATGAACAAGGGAAGACAGGTTTCCTGCAAAGCGGTCAATGAGGAGGCGCGAAGCTGTGCTTTCAAAAGCGTGCGCGAATCGGCGTCGAACGCCATTGAAGGATGGTAAGGAAGAAAATTTGTTAAATCTATTGACAGGCAAGCGGAAAATACGATATACTATTTCTTGTCAGTCATGCTAGCTTAGCTCAGTTGGTAGAGCAGCTCATTCGTAATGAGCAGGTCGTAGGTTCAAGTCCTATAGCTAGCTCCATAGGAAAATCAAGGCTTCGAGGCATTTGCCCCGAAGCCTTTTTGTGTTAGTGTCCCTAAAAAGGTACCTAACTATTATTAGCTATAACGTTTCGTCTTATCGGTTTTGTATTGGTTCATATTATAACTCTGAATAATTATTGGCTATTGCCGCCGCTTGTGTTGTGGCTCTTAAGGCCTCAAGCATGGGAGCGGTGGCGTCTTCGTTTCCCGAAACCCTGGCTTCAGCGATTTTTCTTTCGAGATGTTTCTTAAGGCAAAGCAGTGCTACGCGGGCATTCTTATCCACAACCATATATTCCCCGATGCATTTTCCTAATTCGTCTTCGTCAAGATGTCGTTCCGGGAAGTCTGAAATAATGTCATATCCGTTTTGGACTTTGTTTACTTGAAGCGCACGGGCATAGATAGTCTTATCCACATAAGAGATAGCGGTTAAGAGCATAAGTAATCCTCCATGGGGTAATATATCGTGCTTCAATTATAACAAAAGTCGCTGCGTTAAGAAAGTGGCAACATTAAAACGTCAAGCATATCAACGCCATTGACGGAGACTGCACTGTTTGCTATACTAAAGTATTGAAGAACGATGCTATGTGTTTTGCCGATGAAGTCTACGGATATCCTTAGTGGAAATGACGGTGAAAAGAATGAGGCCTTCGGTTGTAATCGGAACGACTTTTGTGGATATTAAGGGATTTTCGAAGAACATCTACGATCCTCAAGGGCGTAACTTGGGGGAAGTAAAATTTGTTCATGGCGGCGTCGGGCGCAATGTCGTGGAAAATTTCGCAAATGTGGGGATGCCCGTCTCCTATGTCGGGATGCTGGAGGATTCGGCAATCGGCCTGGAAGTGACACAGCATCTAAAGGAAATCGGTGCAGATCTCAGTTATGCGGTCAAAGTCCCGGATCACGGGATTGGTATATGGCTGGCGATCCTTGACGAGAAGGGAGACCTGACCGGTTCCATCTCCAAGATGCCCGATTTCAGTTACTTGGAAGCTCATATGAAAGCCCGGGGGGAAGAGATTATCCGGCAGGCAGAAGCCGTCGCGCTTGAAGTGGATCTCAACGAGCAGGTCGCTGAGATGACTGTCAATTTGGCAAAGCGGTACGGGAAGGATGTCTATACCATTGTCGGAAACTTGAGTGTCGTTTTGGCGCGAAAAGATTTAATCCGGCAGACCAAGTGTTTTATTTGCAATGATATAGAGGCCACGAAGTTTTTTGGCAAGGAAATTTTAGGTTGTACAACGGAGGAAGTGTGCGACTGGCTGCCAAAAGCGGTAGAAAAGGAAGGCTTGCAGTCCGTGGTGGTCACTATGGGAGAACAAGGCGCGGTCTATTATGACAAGGAAACAAAGAGTGCTGGGATTTGTCCGCCCTGTCCGACAAAGGTGATTGATACTACCGGGGCAGGCGACGCGTTCTTTTCCGGGACAGTAATGGGGCTGATTCGGGGCGTTCCTCTGGCGGAGGCCACGGGGTATGGTGCCCGGTTGGCATCTATGACCATCAGCAGGGAAGAAAATAACTGCCCGGTGGATAAGGAGTTTTTTGATCGGTTGAGGGAAATGTAAACTTCATATAAATCCTAAAAGAAAGTAAGGGAAGAAAGATGCGGTACACAGGGGTAACCTCCAGAGGAATCATTATGCCGATTTTCAAAGAAGGAGATGATCTCGTTTCTCTGATCCGGGATGGCCTGCTCAAAGCGTCCAAAGAGGAAGGATTTGCGCTGCAGGACAGAGACGTCCTCGGTGTCACGGAGGCAGTCGTGGCTCGGACGCAAGGGAATTACGCGACTGTCCAGCAGATCGCCAAAGACGTCAGCCAAAAACTCGGCGGGGAGGATATGGGCATCGTTTTTCCGATTCTGAGCCGGAACCGTTTTGCGATCATGTTGCGGGCACTCAGTATGTCCTGTAAAAAGCTCTATGTGCAGCTTTCCTATCCGTCGGATGAGGTGGGGAACCATCTGATCAGCGTGGACGAAGTGGACGCGAAGAAGGTCGATCCATATAAGGACAGCTTTGACGAGAATGGCTTCCGGAAAGTGTTCGGCTTTGACACCGTTCATCCGTTCACCGGAGTGGACTATATCGAATATTACAAGAGTCTCGGCGCGAACATTGAAATCGTATTCTCCAACGATCCCTGTTACATTTTGAAGTACACGAAAAATGTGATTAACTGCGATATCCATACGAGGAAGCGCACAAAGCGCATCCTGCAGATGGGCGGCGCAGAGCGCGTCTACAGCCTCGATGACATCATGACCGCCTCGGTGGACGGGAGCGGATATAATGAGAAATATGGCCTTTTAGGCGCCAACAAGGCGACGGAGGAAAAAGTGAAGCTGTTCCCGCGGGATTGCCAGAGCTTCGTGGATCGCTTGCAGCAGGCACTGCAGAAGGCTACGGGCAAAAAGCTGGAGGTAATGATTTACGGCGACGGCGGATTCAAGGATCCCGTCGGCGGTATCTGGGAATTGGCGGATCCGGTGGTGTCCCCGGCGTATACGGAAGGTCTCCGGGGGACGCCAAACGAATTGAAGATGAAGTACTTCGCGGACAATGACCTGAAAGATTTGAGCGGCCAGGAACTGGCAGAAGCGATGAAAGAAAAGATCAAGGCCAAAGATTCGAACCTTGTAGGGGATATGACCTCTCAGGGGACAACGCCTCGGCAGTTGACGGATCTCTTGGGAAGCCTTTGCGACCTGACCAGTGGCAGCGGCGACCGTGGAACGCCGGTCGTATTGATTCAGAATTACTTTACGAATTACGCGACGGAATGACTATAAAAAAAGGCTTCTGGGATTTTCTCGGAAGCCTTTTCTATGTCAATAAGCATTTATTCTTTGCGATGTGAAAATATTTTTATGATAGGACGACGTATAAATATCGAAAAATTTGTATCAGAAAATTTCTCCAGAGGTGGGGCGGAAATCCCTCTTGTTTTCTGTGGCGTAAATGATATAATAAAGTCAGGTCGATTGTAAGAATTATCTGAAAGGGGAGAGGACGAATGAACTTTAAGAAAATGGCCGCTGCTTTCCTAGCTGGCGCGTGTATGCTCACGGCGCTTGGCTGCGGAGGAGGCGGCGGGGGCGAGAAGCCGAAGGATAACAAAGCGGCGGAACAGTCCCTGAAGGGGAAAGAGGTCGTCATGTACGTATCTTTCCATGAGGACACGGCTAAGGAGCTGGCGAAGGGCTTCAAAGAGAAGACGGGCTGCGAGGTCAAGTTTATCCGCCTGCCGACCGGTGAGGCCGTGGCACGCCTGATGGCCGAGAAGGACGCGCCAAAAGCTGACGTCTGGCTCGGCGGCACCATCGACGCTCATGAGAAAATGAAAGCCGAGGGCATCACGACGAAGTACACGTCGCCGGATGAGAAGAATTTGCCTGCCGCCTATGTGGATAAAGACGGCTTCTGGAAGGGCACCTATCTGGAGACACTGGCCATCGGCGTAAACGAAGCGCGTTTCAACAAAGAATTCAAAGGCAAAGTGGAAATGCCCACGAAGTTGGAAGACCTGTTGAAGCCGGAGTTCAAAGGTGAGATCATCATGCCGGATCCGGCGAAATCGGGAACGGGCAGCACCTTCATCACGTCCGTGGTTCAGTGCATGGGCGAGGAAAAAGGTCTGGAGCTCCTGAAGGGCATCAAGGCGAACGTGGCGCAGCTCACGCCGTCGGGCTTTACCCCAGCGCAGAAGTGCGGCGCGGGCGAATTCCTGATCACGGTCAATTTCCTGTCCGATCAGATGAATGTCAGCAACAAGGGACAGAAGATTATCAGCACGGTATTCCCGAACGCGGGCTGGACGCTCTGCGGCGTCTCGAAGCTGAAGGGCGCGCCGCATGACGCCGCTGCGAACGCTTTCATCGACTACATGATGTCAAAGGAAGCCGGCGACGCGATGGTCAAGACGGCGAACGGCATCGCCTGCAACCCGAAGTCCATCACTCCGGCGGGCAGCAAGCCGCTGAACGAACTGCCGCTTTACAAGGACTATAATTTCGAGAAGGCCGGCAAAGAAAAAGACGCTCTGACGGCGAAGTTCGCAGGTCTCTGATAACAATCTTCGGTTAAAAATTATATAATTTTTAACCGAAGATACGCCTGCTATGCAGGCTACATACGAGCCTACGGCTCGTATGACGTCTTATGCAGAACCTAGAAAAATCAGATGATTTTAATAGGTTCTAGTATAAGAAATCCCCTATAAAAACCAATGAAAAATCGCAGTTGAAAGACAGAGTGAAATGTGGGGAGTGAAGAGTGCGGAGAAACGTCTCTGAACTCTCCACTTTCCGCGTTCACTCTTATTTCTTTCTTTCTTTGCGTTTCTTTCTTATGAGGTGGTAATATGCAAGCTGCTTCTGTCGGTCAAGAGCAGACGGGCTGGACTTCGGAAATCCGGGCGCTCCGCCGCGAGCCCCAGCTTCTACTGGCCATAGGGCTGCTCTTTTTGATGTTTGCGGTCTTTATCATTTATCCGTTTATCAAGCTTATTCTTGTTCCGTCTTCACTGGACTGGGCTCTGGCCATTACAGGCAAAGAGTTCCAGGAGGCTTTTGCCCACACGCTCTTTTCTTCCCTTTTGTCCACGGCTTCCGCAATGGTCCTGGGCTTTCTTTACGCCTACGCGATGAACTACACCGTCCTGCCGGGGCGGCGGTTCTTCCAGGTCGTAGCGCTGTTGCCGTCCATGGCTCCTTCGGTGATTTCGGGCCTTGCCTTCATTATGTTGTTCGGGCGGCGTGGTTTCATCACATATAATCTTTTGGATTTGAAAGTTGACCTTTACGGCTGGTTCGGCCTCTGGGTGGTGCAGACCATCGCCTTTTTCCCGCTGGCCTATATCACGATCTCGGGTGTCTTGAAATCCATCAGCCCGAATCTGGAGCTGGCGGCGCAAAATCTCGGGGCCAAAGGCTTTTACCTCTTCCGCACGGTTACGCTGCGGCTGGCGACCCCCGGTTTGGCCAGCGCCTTTTTGCTGGTCGCTATCAACAGCCTCGCTGACTTCGGCAACCCGATGCTGGTCGGGGCGAACTATCATGTGCTGGCGACGGAGGCTTACGCACAGGTCGTAGGCGCTTGGAATCTTCCGATGGGCGCCGTGCTGTCCGTATTCCTCGTCATTCCGACGCTCGTCGTCTTTTTTATCCAGCGCTATTATCTGGAAAAGAATTCTTACGTTACTGTCACCGGCAAACCGGTCGCGGGATTGACCCGGGTCACGGTAAGCCCGGCGGTGCGCTGGATGCTGTTCGCGTTTTGTTGTTTCATTTCGTTCTCCATCCTACTGATTATCGGCGTCGTTTGCCTGTTCGCGTTTACGCGCGCGTTCGGTTTCGACTACACCTTCACGATGGATTACTTCATTGAAGGCGTTTTGCAGTCTTCCTCAATGAAGAACAGCTGGATGGCTTCGATGACGACCGCCGTTGTCACGACGCTCCTTGGCATTGCGCTGGCGTTCCTGACGCTTCGGCGGCGCTTCCCCGGGCGGGCGCTCATGGACTTTCTCGCGATGCTGCCGGTGTCGCTGCCGGGTACCTTCATCGGTCTCGCGCTGATCATGGCGTTCAATTCCGGTCCTTTGGAAATGACCGGCACGCTGATCATCGTCGTCGTGGGTATGACGCTGCGGCAGCTCCCTGTAGGATATCGGCAGGCGGTTTCCGGACTCTCGCAGATCGAAAAATCGCTGGAGCAGGCCTCCACGAATCTCGGCGCGGACAGCCTGACGACTTTCTGGAAAATCGTCGTCCCGATGCTGAAGAATTCGCTTTCCGTCAGCTTCGTCTATTCCTTCATGCGGTCGATGAATACGCTCAGCACCGTTATCTTTCTCATCTCGCCCGAGTGGAATCTGGCTTCCATCAATATCATGAGTCTTGCCAATCAGGGCTTTTTGACCGTCGCCAGCGCCACCGCCGTGGGCATGATGCTCACCATCTTCCTGACCTTTGGTCTCGCAAAGCTCATCCTGCGCGACCAAATCAATATTTTCGATTTATAATGAGGAGGAACGCACGATGGCTGAAATCGTAATGGAACTGAAAAATCTTCAAAAGTTCTTTGGCAATACCCAAGTGATTCACGATGTGAGCTTCCAGGTGAAGAAAGGGGATTTCGTCACTCTGTTGGGTCCGTCGGGCTGCGGCAAGACTACGATTTTGCGCATGATTGCGGGCTTTTACGAGCCGGACGGCGGCACCATCAAGCTTGCCGGGCGGCAGATCGAGCACGTACCGCCCTATGAGCGCAATACCGCTATGGTATTTCAGGAATACGCGCTGTTTCCCCACATGACCGTCTATGAAAACGTCGCTTACGGTCTTCATGTCCGTCATATCGACGAGTCCGAGGTGAAAAAACGGGTGAACGACGCGCTGAAGCTCATGCAGCTCAAGGGCATGGGCGACCGCTACCCGAACCAGATGTCCGGCGGCCAGCAACAGCGTGTAGCCGTGGCTCGCGCTCTTGTCATGAAGCCGGACGTATTGCTCCTGGACGAGCCGCTCTCCAATCTGGACGCGAAACTGCGTGAGTCCGTGCGCGTGGAGCTTCGCGCCATCCAGCGGGACATGGGGCTTACGACGATCTATGTCACCCACGACCAGCAGGAAGCGCTCTCGATGTCCGACTCCATCATCATCATGCAAAAAGGACACCTGCACCAGCAGGGAACGCCCCACGAGATTTATTTCGCTCCCCGCACTCCCTTTGTGGCGGATTTCATCGGCACCACGAATCTGGTGGAAGTCGAGGGCAACGACGCGCTGATTGTTTCCTACGGCGACACGACGCTGATGGCCGACGCCGTCTGTCCCGCGGGCACCGTCACCCTCTCTGTCCGCCCCGAGTCCATTCGTCTGGCGGACACCGAGAACGAGGCGGAGGCGGAAAACGTCCTGCCCGTCGAGGTGGCCTACAGCATGTTCCTCGGCGAAAAGGTGCGCTACTTCCTGAAAGACGCCACCGGCCGCGAATGGCTGGCCGACATCTTCGACCCCGGCCGCCGGATTTTCGAGGGCAACGTCTGGATGTACTTCCGCGCTGACAGGACTCACGTCATTACGGAAAGCGGAGAGTGAGCCGGATGCTGGAAGAACTGAAGGAACAGGTATGCGAGGCCAATCTTGAGCTGGTGCGTCGTGGCGTCGTGATTTACACCTGGGGCAATGTCAGCGGCGTCGACCGGAAGGAAAATCTGATGGTCATCAAGCCGTCCGGCGTCGATTACGACGTCATGAAGCCTAAAGATATGGTGGTCGTGAGTCTCGAAACCGGCGAGAAAGTGGCGGGAAAATACAATCCGTCCTCGGACACGCCGACGCATCTGGAGCTTTACCGGGCCTTTCCGTCCATCGGCGGCGTCACGCACACCCACTCTGTCAACGCGGTTGCGTTCGCACAGGCGGGCCGGGACATTCCGGCTTTGGGAACGACCCACGCCGATTATTTTTACGGCGCGATTCCTTGCACGCGCGAGCTGACGGACGACGAAACAGCTGAGGCCTACGAGCAAAATACTGGAAAGGTCATTGTCGAGTGCTTCCGGGAGCGGGAACTGAATCCGGCGGCGGTTCCGGGCGTATTGGTCAGGAACCACGGTCCCTTCGCTTGGGGAAAAGACGCTGCGGCAGCCGTTTATCACGCCGTGGTCATGGACGTCGTCGCCGAGATGAACCTAAAGACGGCGCTCTTGAATCCAGACGCTTTGATGCCACAATATATTTTGGACAAGCATTACCGAAGAAAGCACGGCCCGAACGCTTATTACGGGCAGAGATAATTGCAATATTTATCTATGGTTTTCTATAAATGCATATTAAAAAAGCTTCCGGGAATTTCCACGGAAGCTTTTTTGGTGCCCAGAATTTCAATTCTTGGGGTATGCCAGTTAGCGTTTTTTTTGCGCGGCGAAGGTTTTTACGCCCTGCACGACGAGGATGACGGCGAGGACAGCCATCGCGGCGGCGAAGACGAGCTGGAACCAATCGCCCCAGAAGGCCTTGCCCGCGCCGATGACACCGATCTTTTTGATAATCGTATAAACGAGGCTCGTCAGCGTCGCGCCGAGCATAAAAATCATCGGGAAGAAGAACATTTTGTTGTTTTTCTGTACGTGGCCGAGCCACGCGCAGACCGCCATCAGCGCGATACCGGCGAGAAGCTGGTTCGCCGCGCCGAAGAGGCCCCAAATCGCGTTGAGTTTCAGGCCGCCGAGTACGCAGCCGATTGTTACCATCAAAAGCGTGCCGAACAGCGGATGTGCGAGCAGCTTGCGAACCCCCGTCGCTTCCCGCCAATTCGCTTCGCCGGTTTTCAGGAACAACTCGGAGAACATGAAGCGGCTCAGGCGCGTGCCGGTGTCGAGACTCGTCAGTGCAAAGACGGAGACCGCCAGCACCAAGAGCGCGTAAATCGTATTGTAGACGGGGGAGCCTTCCCCGCCGAACATCAGCGCAATGCCAGAACCAAAGGCGGCCGACGGCGAGCCGAAGCCGCCGCTGGTAAATTTGTCGAAGACCATGCCAACCGCGATCAGCGACACGATACCGAGGGCGGACTCAATCAGCATCGAGCCGTAACCGATGGGCTTCGCGTCTTTTTCATTAGCAAGCTGCTTCGATGAGGTGCCGGTGGAGATCAGCGCATGGAAGCCGGAGCACGCGCCGCAAGCGACGGTGATGAAGAGAGCTGGGAACATCGAGCCGATTTTCGTGTTCCAGCCCGTAAACATCGGGATGGAGAACGTCGCCGTTCCGGTGAATGCGGAGACGACAATGCCGACGACGGCAATGCCCATCATTGCGTAAAGCAGAAAGCTTGACAGATAGTCGCGGGGCTGGAGCAGAATCCAGACCGGGACCAGCGACGCAATCGTGATATATACGCCGATGAAGATAATCCAGGCCGAGCGGCTCATCATGAAGCCATAATGCAGGCCGAAGACGATAATCGCGACGATGCCGCAGATACCGGCAATCGAGGCGGGCAACGTGCCAACGCCGAGTTTGTTTGTCGCATAACCGAAGACGATGGCGAGTACGATGAACAGCAGGGATATCATCGCCGTGGCTTGGTTGCCGTTCGGGTTCGCGGTGATGCCAAAGGCGTCTCCCTCAGTGAAGAAAGTTCCGGCGACGACGTTGACAAACGATGCGATGACGAGAATCAGGACGAGTAGCGCGAACGCGATGAAAAGCCGCTGGGCTGTCTTTCCCATCGTGTCGCTGATGATTTCGCCAAGGGATTTTCCTTCATGACGAATCGAGGCGACTAGAGAGCCGAAGTCCTGAAGGCCGCCAAAGAAGATGCCGCCGATTACACACCAGAGGAACACGGGCAGCCAGCCGAAGACGGAAGCCAGAATCGGTCCGTTGATTGGCCCAGCGCCTGCGATGGACGAAAAATGATGGCCCATCAGGACGATGGGCTTCGCCGCCACATAGTCGACGCCGTCCTCTTTCGTGATTGCGGGTGTCTCCCGATCTGGGTCGACGCCCCACTGCTTTTCGAGCCACGAAATGCCGTCATATGGTTTCTCTCCTTTTATGTTATTGAGGAAGATTATAACGCCATTGTTTGTATTTTGTCGATAGATAAAAGATTCTTTTTGCACGTTTCAAAGAAGCGCAACTTCGTTATAACACAAATGTTCATATATAGCTCACTTTATTTTTAATTCTTGAAAAATTCGCGTGCAAATAAGCCTTTGATATGGTAGGATATATAGGAATGAATTCTAATATATGTTGGTCGGAGTGCGGGGGGATTTGCGATGAAGATTTCAACGCGCGGCAGGTATGCGTTGCGACTGATGATGGACATCGCTCTCGCGGAGAGCGATATGCCGGTCCGTATCAAGGATATTGCGGGGCGGCAGGAACTTTCGGAAAAGTACCTGGAGCAGATTGTGTCAGTGCTGAACAAGGCGGGATTGGTGCGTTCAAGCCGAGGCCCGCAAGGCGGCTATCGTCTTGTGCGCAAGCCGGAGGAGTACACGGCGGGGGAAATTGTTTCTTCCATCGAGGGCGATTTTGCACCTGTCGCGTGCTTAGCGTCGGAGACGAATGAGTGTCCGCGTCATCAAACCTGTGCGACGCTTCGTCTCTGGGAGAAGCTGGACGTGGCGATTCGGTCGGTCATGGATTCGGTGACTTTGGCAGATCTTGTCGGCTGGCAGAAAGAAATGGAAAAAAAGCAGAAATAGGAGGCGTCCCGTGAAGCTAAAATTCGAGGCGCGGCGATGCGGATAATGGAAAACAAACGGGAGACAAACGACATTTTTCGTTGGATTGCGCCGGAACTTGAACTGTTGGAACAAACGCTTGCTGAGGCGCTGGCCTCGCCGGTACCGCTGATTGCGGAAATCGGGATGCATCTAGTGCGTTCCGGTGGGAAGCGGCTTCGTCCCGCTCTCTATCTTTTGGCGGCGAAGTCCTGTGAAAGGTTTGACGAGAAAAAGGCGATGCCGCTGGCGGCTGCTGTGGAATTGATTCACATGGCGTCACTGGTGCATGATGACGTGATCGATCATGCCGAGACGCGCCGCGGAACAGAGACAGCGAACGCGAAATGGGGAAACCAGATTGCGGTTCTGACCGGAGATCACATGTTTGCACGGGCGTTTTCACTGGTGTCGCGCAAGGGCTATTCCGAGGACATAGGGGACAGGCTTGCCGCGTTGGTGCAGGGGCTTTGCGCTGGAGAAATTTTGCAGGATTCCGCGCTGTATACGGCGAATCATAACTTGGAGGAGTACGAGCGTCGTATCGCAATGAAGACGGCGGATTTTCTCGCGATTTGCTGCGAGTTGGGCGGCTTGGTCGGCGGCGCGTCGGCGGAGGTCTGTGCGGGGCTCAAGGCGTATGGGAAAGCGGTCGGTATGGCATTCCAGATTACCGATGATTTGCTTGACGTTACGGGCGACGCGGAGCGCATCGGAAAGCCTGCGGGCAACGATATCCGTCAGGGCGTCGTGACATTGCCGGTGATTTGCGCGCTGGATGCAAGCCCGGCCAGAGAAGAGCTGTGCACGATCATTACGAATCGGAATATGACGGATGAGATGGTCATCCGCGCGCTGGAGATTGTCCGTGCCTCGGACGGCATCGCGACGGCGCGGATACGGGCGGCGGCTTATCTGGACGAGGCACGGCGTGCTTTGCCGGAAACTGTCGGCGGAGAGGCGCGGGACGCGTTCCTTGAAGCGGCAGCATATATCGGAAAACGGGATTTTTAGAAAATACTCTCTAGGGTTAGGAGGCGCGTTTGATGTTTGGCATCGGTGTTCCCGAACTTATCTTGATCTTGATTATCGGACTGGTGGTTTTCGGCCCCGGCAAACTGCCGGAAGTGGGGCGCGCGGTTGGAAAGAGCATTCGCGAGTTCAAGAAGGCGACGACTGCAGTGTCGGAGGAGCTTGACGCCGCGCCGGAGAAATCACGCCGCGAGGCAAAGGCGGAGACGAAGACCGAGGAAAAAGCTGAAGCTGGGGCGGAGGCGAAATAGAGGACGGCGCATGGCAGAGGCAGAGAAGGAACGCAGCGCACCGACGGACAGCATGACGGGCGGAACGGGCGCGACCGAGCCGGACGCAAAGGAAAAGGCGGCAGAAGCGGCGCGCGCGCGGCTCGCCGATAATCCGTGGACGGAGAATCCGAACGCCGCACGCGTTTCGGAGGAAGAAGAAAAGGAAAAAGACGCTCCGTCGGAAGCGGAGAATTTGCCGACGGTGGTGGAGAAGGAACTGCCGTCGGAACCGGATGCGGACGACGATGACGAAGAAGCGGAAGACGACGAGGAGGGCAATATGTCCATCCTGCGCCATCTGGAGGAGCTTCGGACGCGTATCATCCGGGCGCTGGTTGCGATTGCCGTTGGCAGCGGCGTCGCGTATTTCTTTATTGAAGATATCATGCGTTACCTGACGCTGCCGGCGGGGGGGCGCCTCTATTATCTGCAACCGGCGGAAGCGTTTTTCACTTATATCAAGATTGCGATTTTCGCGGGCTTTTTGATTGCACTGCCCGTAATATTTTATCAGGTTTGGAAATTCATCCTGCCCGCGTTGACGGTACGGGAACGAACGGTCGTTGGGATTCTCGTGCCGTCTTCGGTGTTGCTGTTTTTCGGTGGGCTTGCGTTTTCGTTTTTCCTCGTGCTTCCGGCGGCGCTGCAGTTTTTCGTCGGGTTCAGCACCGAGAATTTGCAGCCGATGTTCACGCTGCATCAGTATTTCGATTTTGTGTTGGCGTTCATATTGCCGTTTGGCGCGGTGTTTGAACTGCCACTGCTTGTGATCGTCTTCGCGAAGCTCGGCTTCATTGGCTCGAAGTTTTTACAGTCGAAGCAGCGCATCGTGATTTTCCTGTCCTTTGTGGTCGGCGCGATCATTTCGCCGACGCCCGATATTTTTACGCAGTCGATGATTGCGATTCCGTTGATTTTGCTTTACGAGATTAGTTACCTCGTCGTTCGCTTCGTCTTGCGGCGGTGACGAATAATAGGAGGGCTTTCTTTGGCGTTCAGGGACTTGCGGGAATTCATATCTGCGCTGGAGATGCGCGGCCTTTTGAAGCGGATTTCGGCCGAGGTGGACTGCGCGCTTGAAATTACGGAGATTACCGATCGCGTCTCGAAGATGAAGGGCGCGGATAATGTGGCGCTCCTATTTGAGAATGTCAAAGGTTACAAAATGCCGGTGCTGATGAACGCCTTCGGCACGATGGAGCGTATGGCGATGGCGCTGGGCGTTGAAAAGGTGGACGATGTTGCCGACGAGATACGAAGCTTGCTACGGTTGCCGTATATCTCATTTTCTCATAAAATGGATCTGGTCTCACTGATTCCAATGGCGCGAAACGCGTTGCGTTTCCCAAAGTATGTGAGTAACGCGCCGTGCCAGGAAGTAATTATCAAAGACAATCCGTCTCTCGACGATTTTCCTATTTTGACCTGCTGGCCCGGGGATGGCGGGCCGTTTATTACGTTGCCGCTGGTCTTTACGAAGAACCCGGCGACAGACAAGCGGAACGTCGGTATGTACCGGCTCCAGAAATACGACTCAAAAACTACGGGAATGCACTGGCACATCCACAAGAACGGCGCGGAAAATTTCCGCGACGCGAAAACGCAGGGAAAGACGCGGATCGAGGCGGCAGTGGCCATCGGCACTGATCCGGTGTTGACCTACGCGGCGACGGCGCCGCTGCCACGGGATATCGACGAGATGGTTTTCGCAGGATTCTTGCGGAAAAAGTCAGTGGAGCTGACGAAGTGCGTGACCGTCGATCTTGAAGTACCCGCGACCAGTGAGATTGTGCTGGAAGGTTACGTCGACGTGGATGAGCGGCGTCGGGAAGGACCTTTTGGCGACCATACCGGCTATTATTCGTTGGCGGACGACTATCCGGTTTTTCATATTCAGTGCATTACACACCGCAAGAATCCGATTTACGCGGCGACGGTGGTTGGTAAGCCGCCAATGGAGGACTGTTGCCTCGCGAAAGCGACGGAGCGGATTTTCCTGCCACTCTTGCAACAGATGATTCCCGAAATAGTTGATATCAATCTGCCCTTGACGGGCGTTTTCCATAACTGTGCGATGATTTCTATCAAAAAGAGTTATCCACAGCAGGCGAAAAAGGTCATGCAGGCCATTTGGGGTATGGGGCAGATGATGTTCACGAAGATGATCATTGTCGTGGACGCCCATGTGAATGTGCAGGACGAGGATGAGGTCTGGTGGCGCGTCTTTAATAATATTGACGCGCGGCAGGACATCGTTCTGGTGGACGGTCCTCTCGACGTGCTCGACCATTCGTCACCAATGGCAAAGTGGGGGACTAAGGTCGGCATTGACGCGACGAAGACATGGCCGGAGGAAGGCCATACGCGGGAATGGCCTGATGAAATCCGCATGACGGACGAGATCAAAGAGCGCGTAACCGCCCGATGGAAGGAGCTTGGCTTCGAGTGAACAAGCTGAAAGCCCATGTGGAAAATATCGCGCTTCATCATACGATTTTCGATTTACCCTTCGCTTATATGGGCGCGTTCCTCGCGGCGGACGGTGTGCCGGATCTATCGGTTTTGCTCTGGATTACGCTGGCGATTACGGGAGCACGAAGCGCGGCGCTGGCGCTCGACAATATGATTGATCTGGAATACGACAAAGTGCATCCGCGTTTCAAACGACGTCCGATGGTGACGGGCGCGGTGACGATGAAAGAAGCGGTCCTCTTGACGGCGGTAAGTCTTATTGTTTGCGTCGTCGCTGTTTTGCAGCTTCCGTCCGTTTGTATTAAACTTCTACCATTGGCGGCAATCCCGTTTCTGATTTATCCATTTATGAAGCGTGTGACGTTTTTCTGTCACGGTGTGCTCGGCATTGCGATTGCAATGGCGCCTGCGGGCGGTTGGGTTGCGGTGCGGGCTTCCATTGACCCGCCAATGATTATGCTTTGTCTTGCCGTCGGTCTTTGGATTGGCGCATTCGATGCGGTATATGGTGCGCAGGATGAGAATTTTGATAAAGCGCATGGCCTTCATTCACTGGCAACAAAGGTAGGCGTTCCGATGGCGCTTCGGATGGCGAGAGCCCTTCATGCGGCGTGTATCGTCTGCTTTGTGCTCGTGGGGATTATGACAAGCCTTTCATGGCCATATTACGTTGGCGTACTGATTGCCGCTTTGACGCTCGTCTTTCAGCACCGAATCATTGCGCCTTATGATTTTTCAAGCCTGACGCAAGCTTACTTCATGCGAAACGGCGTTGTATCCGTAGCAATGTTTCTCTGCACCTGGTGGAGCTATGGCGTGAAGTGATATAAATTTGGAGGCAAAGATCATGACGGCAAGGATTTTGTCTGGGAAAGAATATGCGGCGAAGATTAAAGAGGCGGCGAAGCGGGAGGCGGTGTCTCTTGGGCTTCGTCCTGGGCTCGCCGTGGTGATGGTGGGGGACAATCCCGCTTCGGCGGTTTATGTCCGCAATAAAAATAAAGCCTGCGAGGAGCTCGGCTTTCATTCCGTAATGGAGACGCTGCCTGCCGATACGACGAAGGACGAATTACTGGCGGTTATTGACAGATTGAATGCCGATGCCGACATTCACGGGATTCTCGTCCAGCTTCCGCTTCCGGCGGCACTTTCCGAAGCGGAGCAGGAGGTTTTGAACCGCATTTCGCCGGACAAGGATGTGGATGGTTTTCATCCGGTGAATGTCGGGCGTTTGTCTACGGGGCAGGAGGCGCTTGCGCCCTGCACGCCAGCGGGCTGCATCAAGATGCTGGAATACGCCGATATTCCGATGGACGGGAAACACGCCGTCATCATAGGGCGCAGCAATATTGTCGGAAAGCCGATGGCGCAGCTTTTGCTGGCGAAAAACGCCACGGTGACGATCTGTCATTCCCACACGAAGAATCTTGCGGAAATAACGCGACAGGCGGACATCCTCGTCGCGGCTATCGGCAAACCGAAATTCGTGACGGCGGATATGGTAAAGCCGGGAGCGACGGTCATTGACGTTGGCATCAACCGCATCGAGCCGAAAAAGCTGGTCGGCGATGTGGATTTTGAAACGGTCAGTGAGGTCGCAGGAGCGATTACTCCGGTGCCGGGGGGCGTCGGCCTCCTGACGGTGGCGATGCTGATGCAAAACGTCGTAACGGCTGCGAAAATACAAAACAGGAAATAATTTTTTATTTATAGAGTTTTGAGGAGGGGAAAGGTATGAAGAGCGATGTGGAAATTGCCCAAGAGGCTGTGATCAAACCAATTCGGGAGATTGCGAAAACGCTTGGCGTCACGGAGGACGAGCTGGAGCTTTACGGAAAGTTCAAGGCGAAAATCGCGGCGTCCGTTTGGGAGCGTGTCAAGGAGCGCCCGAACGGGAAGCTCGTCTTGGTGACGGCCATCAATCCGACGCCTGCGGGTGAGGGCAAAACTACGACCAGTGTGGGACTTGCCGATGCGTTCCATGTAATGGGCAAGAAAACGGCGGTTGCGCTCCGCGAGCCGTCCCTCGGCCCATGTTTCGGGTTGAAAGGCGGCGCGGCGGGCGGCGGTTATTCGCAGGTCGTGCCGATGGAGGATATCAATCTGCACTTCACCGGCGATTTCCACGCCATCACCACCGCGCACAATCTGCTTGCGGCCGTGATTGACAACCATATCCAGCAAGGCAACGCGCTGAACATTGACGTGCGGCGCATTGTCTGGAAACGCGTGCGGGATTCGACATCACGGTCGCTTCCGAAATGATGGCGATTCTTTGCCTGTCCGGCAGCCTGACGGATATGAAGCGGCGGCTCGGCGAGATTGTCGTTGCTTATACGACGGATGGACGCGCCATCCGCGCGAAGGAACTGAATGTTACCGGCGCATTGACGTTGCTTTTCAAGGACGCAATCAAGCCGAATCTCGTGCAGACGCTGGGCGGCACGCCCGCGTTCGTTCATGGCGGCCCGTTTGCGAATATCGCCCACGGTTGCAACAGCGTTATGGCGACGAAGCTGGCACTTAAGCTGGCCGACGTGGTTGTGACGGAGGCAGGATTCGGCGCGGATCTCGGTGCGGAAAAGTTCCTTGACATTAAGTGCCGCTTCGCAGGCTTCTCGCCTGACGCAGTGGTTATCGTCGCGACAGTGCGCGCGCTGAAGATGCATGGCGGCGTGCCGAAAAACGATCTTTCCCGCGTCGATATGGACGCGCTCTCGAAGGGTATGGAAAACCTTTTGAAACATATCGAAACGATTCAGGCGTTCGGCCTCCCCGCCGTCGTCGCGGTCAACGCGTTTCCGACGGATACGGCTGAAGAACTTTCTTTTGTCGAGAAAAAGTGTGCAGAGCTCGGCGCGGAGGTTGCAATCTCCGAGGTCTGGGCGAAAGGCGGCGAAGGCGGCGTCGCACTGGCGAAAAAAGTCGAGGCGGCGATGGCGAAGCCGAAAAATTTCCATACGCTTTACGAAGCGGACGCGTCGATTCCCGATAAAATTGCGACGGTGGCGCGCACGGTTTACGGCGCGGACGGTGTAGAGTTTACTTCCGCCGCGAAAAAACAGCTCGCCGAAATCGAGGCGCTCGGCCTCGACAAGATGCCGGTCTGCATGGCGAAAACGCAATATTCGCTTTCCGATGATCCTTCGAAACTCGGCCGGCCGCGCGGATTTTCCGTCACAGTGCGTGAACTTCGGGTTTCTGCGGGCGCGGGCTTTATTGTTGCGCTGACAGGTGATATACTGACAATGCCGGGACTTCCGAAAAAACCGGCGGCGGAGGCGATGGATATCGACGAAGCCGGACGTATCACGGGATTGTTCTGATACGTTGAGTATGGAGTAGCGTGGATTGTGAGATCAATATCATTTTTTAGGGACAGGGAGGCGTCTAGATGAAAAGGATTGCGGTGGAGCTCGTTCCGCGCAATGAGGAGGAACTGCGCGAGGAATTGAAGCTCCTCAAGGAGACTCGCCTGAAAGTCGATCGCGTCAATATTCCCGATCTTTTGCGGTATGAGCTTAGAAGCTGGGAGGGCGCAGCTATCGCACAGGAATTTTTCCCTGCGATGCCGCATATCCGGGCGATGGACGTGGATCTTTCGCGTCCGCTTGCGATGGGAGAGTACATCAAGGAGCATGAAATTCGCGAAGTGCTTGTCATCGAAGGCGATCCGCCGCAGGATATGATGCATACGGTATATCCGACGGTGACGACCGATGTGATACGGAAGTTTCGCGAGGAACTGCCGGAGGTGGCCGTTTACGCAGGCATTGATCAGTATCGGGGCAGTATGCAGCAGGAACTATACCAAATTCGGCGCAAATTGCAGGCGGGCGCGACTGGTTTCTTTACGCAGCCGTTTTTTGATATGCGCTTTTTGGAAATGTATGCCGATATGCTCGACGGGATTAACGTTTGCTGGGGCGTTTCACCGATTACCTCCGAGCGCACGAAGAGCTATTGGGAACGGAAAAATCATGTGATTTTCCCGAAGAAATTTGCGCCAACGCTGGAATGGAGCGTCGAATTTGCGCGCAAGGTTCTTGGCTTTGCGCAGAGGAACGGACATTGTATTTACCTGATGCCGATCAAGTCGAATACGGAAGCGTATTTGAGAGGCATCTTGAAATAAAAATTTATCTTCTGGGGGGACTCAATTTGAAGGCAAAGGTGTTGAAGAAGGAACTTCTTTCGCCGGGCGTCTATCGTTTCGATGTGGAGGCGCCGCGTATCGCGAAAAAGACGCAGCCGGGGCAGTTCATCATCCTGCGTGCCAACGAGGAAGGAGAGCGGATTCCGCTGACAGTCGCCGATTTCGACCGTGAAAAAGGCATCATCACGATTATTTTCCAGGTGGTTGGTGCGTCTACGGAACTGCTGGCGACTTTGGGAGAAGGCGACGAGATTCTCGACTTCGTCGGGCCGCTGGGGCAAAAATCCGAAATTGAACCGGGGCTTGGCACCGTCGTCTGCATCGGCGGCGGTATCGGCGTCGCGCCGGTGTATCCGATTGCGCGCGGCATGAAGGAAGCGGGGAATAAAGTCATTTCTATCATGGGGGCGCGCAGCAAAGACATTCTGATTATGGAAAAGGAAATGCGCGCAATTAGCGATGAGACGATTGTGACTACCGACGATGGTAGTTACGGAATCAAAGGCTTTGTCACGACGGCACTCACGCAGCTTGTTGAGCGCGGTGAAAAGATCAATCTGGTATATGCGATCGGTCCAGTCGTGATGATGAAGAGTGTCGTCGAAGCGACGCGGCCGCTGGGGCTCAAAACCATCGTCAGCCTGAATCCGGTCATGGTGGACGGTACGGGTATGTGCGGCGGCTGCCGCGTGCAGGTAGGCAACGAGACGAAATTTGCCTGCGTAGATGGGCCGGAGTTCGACGGGCATCTCGTCGATTTCGAGGGGCTTCGTGCCCGTCAGGGCATGTTCCGCGAGATGGAAGCGGAAGAGAAAGAGCATATTTGCCGGATCGGCTTGGGGAGGGGTGCATGATGGCTATTTCACTGACGAAGCATCCTATGCCGGAGCAGGATCCTAAGGTTCGTGCGCACAATTTTAACGAAGTCGCGCTCGGTTACGATGAGGAAACGGCGGTGGCGGAGGCGGAGCGTTGCCTGACGTGCAAGGTTCCGCAGTGCCGCAAGGGGTGCCCGGTTGGTATCGATATTCCGAGCTTTATTGCAAAAATCAAGACGCGGGATTTTGACGGCGCAATCTCGACCATCAAAGAGTCGAACGCGTTGCCCGCAGTTTGTGGCCGCGTTTGCCCGCAGGAAAACCAATGCGAGAAATACTGCGTTCTCGGCAAAAAAGGCGAGTCTGTCGGCATCGGTCGTTTGGAGCGTTTTGTGGCTGACCGTGAGATGGCACAGAATAAAGAAATTGTGCCGATTGAATATGCGCCGGACGCACAGAAGGTTGCGGTCATCGGCGCCGGTCCGGCGGGGCTTTCCTGCGCGGGCGATCTCGCGCGGAAGGGCTATCGCGTGACGATTTTCGAGGCGCTGCATACGGCGGGCGGCGTGCTTTCCTACGGTATTCCGGAATTCCGCTTGCCGAAGGATGGCATCGTCAAGAAGGAAATTGCGAATCTTGAAAAGCTCGGCGTGAAAATCGAAGTGGATTGCGTGGTCGGGCAGCTGTATACCGTCGATGAGTTGATGGAAGAGGAAGGTTTCGACGCGGTGTTTGTCGGTACCGGCGCGGGGCTTCCGCATTTCATGAATATTCCCGGCGAGAATCTGAACGGCGTTTATTCGGCGAATGAGTTCCTGACTCGCTGTAACCTAATGAAGGCGTACCGCTTCCCTGAATATGCGACGCCGCTTCGTGTCGGCAAGAATGTCGCGGTGGTCGGAGGCGGCAACGTGGCGATGGACGCCGCGCGCACGGCGCTTCGTCTTGGTGCTGAGCACGTCTATATCGTCTATCGGCGCGGCGAGGAGGAGCTTCCTGCACGCAAGGAAGAAGTGCATCATGCGAAAGAGGAAGGCATCGACTTCCAGCTTTTGAACAATCCCGTTGAGGTCATGGACGACGGAAAGGGCTGGGTGCGCGCGCTGAAATGTATCCGTATGGAACTGGGCGAGCCGGATGAATCGGGACGCAGGAGCCCGAAAGCGGTCGCCGGGTCGGAATTCGAGCTTCCGGTGGACACGGTGGTCATGGCTATCGGACAGGGACCCAATCCTATTGTCGCTTCGACGACGCCGGGCATGGACACGAATAAGCGCGGCAACATCATCGCGGACGAGGAGACGGGCGCGACGACGAAGCCAGGCGTGTTCGCGGGCGGCGATATCGTCACAGGCGCGGCCACGGTTATTCTCGCGATGGGCGCGGGCAAGAAAGCTGCCGCCGCTATTGACGAATATTTGAAAAAGAAGCGCGGCGCGTGATTTTGTTTCAATCCAATACAAATTTAGCCTTCCCCTCTGGGGAAGGTGGCAGCCGAAGGCTGACGGATGAGGTTTTGTAAACGTTCGCAAGACCTCACCCACCGTCTTCGACGGTCCCCCCTCCCCAAAGGGGAGGGCTTTTTTGTGGAACGAGGAACGGAAGATGATGGACTTTACCGCGATTGATTTTGAGACGGCGACGGACAGGCAGAATTCCGCTTGCAGCGTCGCTGTCGTCGAAGTGCAGGGCGGCGAGATTGCGCGCTCGTATTCAACACTGATCCGGCCGCCACGATTGGAATTTTCACCGTTCAATATCGAAATTCACGGCATTACGCCGGAAATGGTCGAGCACGAGCGGGATTTTACGGGCATCTGGCCGGAGCTACGTCCTTTTCTCGACGGACATATCGTCCTCGCGCATAATGCGCCTTTTGATATGGGCGTCTTGAAAAGTTCGCTTTTGGCGAATCATATTGAGCCACCGGAATTTTTGCATTGCTGCACGGTGCAGATTGCACGCAAGGCATGGCCAGAGCTGCCGAATCACAAGCTCAACACGGTGGGGGCGTTTCTGCACGTGGATTTTCGCCATCACGATGCGTTAGAAGACGCGCGGGCTTGTGCGGCGATTCCGTTGGCGGCGGCAGAGCGTCTCGGCGTCGACAGTGTTGAGGCGTTGGCGGCGGGGTTGCACGTTTCCATAAAATCTTTTGACTGTACGCCGAAATATCCGCGGCGGTTTGACAGGCCACGTCCGCGGATGGTACAATAAAGCCCATGCGGGCGTGGCGGAATTGGCAGACGCGCTGGATTTAGGATCCAGTGCCGCAAGGCGTGGAGGTTCAAACCCTCTCGTCCGCACCATAAGGACTCAAAAACGGCAAGGCTGAAAATGCCCTGTCGTTTTTTACTTCGTAGGAAAAAATATATTATACTTTAGGGCTTGAGATCGGTATTAGGCGACAAGTATACGATGGATAGTTATTTTGTATCAGGAAATTTACGAAAACACGCTTTCATGTTCGTACAGTCGTTTTTCAGATTCCTTTCATATAATTTACATCGTTCGTTGAGAGGTTGCGGTGGATGAAATTTTCAGTGATTCCGCACTTTTTCGGCATTACAGAATGTTTTTTGTTAGCAGGATTTTTAGGATTTGTGTCGTATATATATATTCACATCGGAAATACTGA
Source organism: uncultured Selenomonadaceae bacterium (assembly GCA_902777615.1). Taxonomy (GTDB): domain Bacteria; phylum Bacillota; class Negativicutes; order Selenomonadales; family Selenomonadaceae; genus RUG12372. The sequence goes on along the minus strand of CACYUQ010000006.1, from coordinate 24,752 downwards.
ACGGGACGAAAGTATCAACTCTGTGTTCCGTAATCCATAGAGAGAGGGGCAACTTTTTTGAGCAAGTGGAAACATCGTATTTTTGCAGCTTTTATGGCTTCTATGTGCTGGTGCTCGGTCGCGGGGGCAGAGTCGCTTCAGGTTGGCGATCAGGGCAGCGATGTGGCGGAGGTACAGGCCGAGCTCGTTCGCATCGGTTATGATGTGGTGGCGGACGGGGATTTCGGTCCCGCGACGGTCGAAGCAGTCAAGGATTTCCAAGCGGCGCATGGTATGGACGTGGACGGTTCAGTCGGACCTTCCACTTATGAGGCGTTGCTTGGCAAGGCGATGCCGGAGACGGTAAGCCGTGGTTCGAACTATGTTTCGCGTCGTATCGTGCAGACGGCGATGGCGTATCTTGGTGTTCCGTATGTATTCGGCGGTACGTCTCCAAGCGGTTTTGACTGCTCCGGCTATGTGCGGTTCGTGTTCGCGAACGCGGGCATTTATCTGCCGAGGGCGGCGGACGAGCAGTACGAGGTCGGGCGTCCGATTCCGACGAGCGCGCTTCGCACGGGTGATCTTGTATTCTTCTCCACGTATGAGTACGGAGCGTCCCATGTAGGCATTTACCTGAGCGACGGAAACTTCATCCACGCGGCGTCCAGCATCGGCGTCTCGATTGCGTCGATTTACGACGAGTATTATTGGGGCAGCCGCTACATCGGCGCGCGGCGCGTATTGTAATCACGAAATTTTAGAGAGGCGGTTGCCTCTCTTTTTTATGTCCGGAACTTTATGCGTCTATGATAAATTGACAAACCCGCCGTTTCGTTTTATCATCTTATATGTGTAAGTGTCCGCCGCTTTTCGGCGGGCGATTTTGGGAAAGAAATGGGGCTTTGAGCTATGAGCAAGGGACGTATTTTCAGCGCGATGCAGCCGTCGGGGAAATTCCACCTCGGCAATTACATGGGGGCGCTGGAGAATTGGGTGAAGCTGCAAAACGATTACGACTGCATTTTTGCGATTGCCGATCTGCATGCGCTGACCAGCGCGTATGCGGATACGAGCAAGCTGCCCGGATATATCCATGATATGATGCTGGATTGGCTGTCGGCGGGGCTCGACCCCGAGAAGAATATCATTTTCGTGCAGTCGCAGGTCAAGGAGCACTCGGAGCTTCATCTGCTGCTTTCGATGATGACGCCGCTGTCGTGGCTGGAGCGTGTGCCGACTTACAAGGATAAATTGCAGAATCTCGGCGAGCAGGGGAAAGATATAAATACTTACGGTTTCCTCGGTTATCCCGAGTTGATGACGGCGGATATCGTGCTGTACAAAGCTGGCTGGGTACCGGTAGGCGAGGATCAGAATCCGCATCTGGAACTGGCGCGGGAAATCGTGCGCCGGTTCAATCTGATGTATGGCAAGGAAGTTTTCGTCGAGCCGCAGGGATTGATGAGCCGCGCGGCGGTGCTGCCGGGCATCGATGGCCGGAAGATGTCGAAGTCTTACGGCAATACGATCCCGTTCGCGGCGAGTCCCGACGAACTGCGGGAACGGGTACGGATGATTGTGACCGACCCGGAGCGAATCAAGAAGACGGACAAGGGGCATCCTGAGGTCTGCGTGGCGTTCAAGTTCCAAAAGCTGTTCAACGCGGACGAGGTCCCGGAAATCGAGAAGAATTGCCGCGAGGGCTGCATCGGCTGCGTGGCGTGCAAGAAACGTCTTGCGGAGAAAATGGTGGACGCGATGGCCGATATGCACGTGCGGAGGCAGGAATATCAGGGAAAGCCGGGAAAAATCCGGGAAATTCTCGACGAAGGTGCGAAAAAGGCGCGTGTGATCGCCCAAAAGACGATGGAAGAAGTGCGCGAGGTCATGCATCTTGCCTGAAGCGGAGCAGGAAAAGTATCAGGTGCGGCTTGCGGCCTTCGAGGGGCCGATGGAGCTGCTCCTGCATTTGATACAGGTCAATAAAGTCGATATTTACGACATTCCGATTGCGGCGTTGACCGAACAGTATATGGCATATCTGGCGGAAATGCGCCGCTTTGATATCGAGGTTGCCAGCGAGTTTCTCGTGATGGCGGCGACGCTGCTTTTGATCAAGTCACGCATGATGCTTCCAAAGGCACCCATGGAGACGGAGGAGGAAGAAAGCGACGATCCGCGTCGGGAATTGGTCGAGCGGATTATCGAGTATCAGCGCTACAAGAAGGCGAGCCTTTTGATGGAGGCGAGGGCGGAGGACGAGAGCCATTATGTGGGTCGTGCGCCGACGGAGCTTCCGATGCGGCTGGCGCCGCCGCAAGGCCTTTCGGTACAGGCGCTTTGGGACGCGTTCCGCAAAGTGCTGGAAGTGAAGCGCGAACTGACGATTCCCGAGGTGATTGTGGCGCACGAAGAGTATCGGGTCGAAGACCAGATGCAGAGGATTGTCGAAGAGCTTTTGGCGCGGGAAGATCAAACGGTGGATTTTGAGGATTTGTTCTTGACGGGGCTCAGGGATGAGCTGGTGGCGACGTTTCTTGCACTTTTAGAATTGATTCGGCGGCGCGTGGCTGTGGTGCGTCAATCGGTGCTTTTCGGACCGATTCAGGTGGCGCTGCGCGATGGGGCGGAGCTTTCGGAGGCGGCGTCTGGGATGAATGAGGATTGATGTTTTGGAAGATTTGAAGGGCGCCTTGGAGGCGGTGCTGTTCGCGGGCGGCGATCCGCTGACCGAGGAGCAGCTCCGGGAAATATTACAGACGGACGAGAAGACGACGCGGGAGCTTTTGTCGACTTTGTCCGAAGAACTTTCGGCGCGAGGCAGCGGCCTCATGTTGAAGGAGACGGCGGGCGGTTGGCAGCTCGTCACGCGTCCCGAGCATTTTTCCTATGTGGAACGGCTTTCGCAGGAAACGAACCGCAAGCTTTCGCGGGCGGCGATGGAGACGCTTTCGATCATCGCGTTCAAGCAGCCGGTGACGAAGCTGGAAATTGAGCAAATTCGCGGCGTGCATCATGCGGAGCGCGTGCTGGCGCAGCTTGTGGCCCGGGAGTTGATTACGGAGGTCGGCCGCAAGAATGTAATCGGCCATCCTATTCAATACGGGACGACGGAGACGTTTTTGCGGGCGTTCGGACTGAAAAAGCTGGAAGATTTACCCGTCCTGCCGGAGCCGGACATGGAGCAGCTGGTTCTGCCCTATGACAGGGAAAACGACGAGGAAGATAGGAATTGATTAAAGAAGAAATATAGCGGTATGATGAAAACGCCGTCCCGAATGGGGCGGCGTTTTGTAATTGAACTATGTGCCATAAAACAGATTGTTACTCTGAGGTTTCTTCGCGGTATTCCAAAACAGCGGACACGGGACACTGCAAGATGAAGCATAACTCGTCAAGCGTCTTTGTTGTGATGGGCTTTCCGCTTTTCATGCGGTGTACCGTGTTCGCCGACAGCCCATGCCGATAGATGAGGTCATAGGTGGACATATCTTTTTCATTTAGCGTTCGCCAAAGTGGCTCATAGGAAATCATAAAGCAAATCCTTTGATTGTGAAAATAGTAAATTTGCTTTATCGTACCATGCTCAATTCATTGACTATGCTCAAAATATTAACTATAATTGCAGTATAGTGGGTATATTGCTTTTGAATGAATTGGGAGGGATGAACCAATGTTGAAGAAAATGCTTGCAATCATACTGTGCGCGTTTTGTCTTGCCGGATGTGGCGGTGGAAGCGGTGGAGGAAGCACCCTCGGTGGTGGAGATCAAAAAAAAGAAGTACAAGCTATGCACGATAAATATATAAAAGACATAGATAATACTCATGTAAGCATATTCAAAGAAATGGCTACTGTGCAAGATTTATCTCCAGAGTTAGCAGAACTTGCTAAAAAATACAAAAGAGAGTTTGAAAAGATTATCGCTAATATTGAACAGGCTAAAATATCCAAAGGTGCAGAACCATATAGGGATGCATTGAAAGCATACGCCGTTTATTGGGCTAAAGTAATGGATATGACTATAAAGCAATGTGCAGATGCGATGGAAGGTGTCTCAAATGCGGAATTTGAACGACGGAAAGCGCAATATAATCAGGAATTAGGGAATTATAACCAAATAGCATATGAAATGGAAAATGAATACTCAAAAGCGGTACAAGGAAAGCCAGCTATTGTTATGGGGATTGACGGCGCTAATTACCTTGCTTTTTCATCTTCAAAGGTCGATATAGCCATAACAAATGTAAAAAAACAAAAGGAAGCTATTGGGTCAAATCCTTTTCTTCAGCAAGAACCAATGGGAGTATTTTTTATTGTTGATGTGTATATGAAAAACAATCAGAAGGACGCAATAACTGTTGATGGCAATAGTTTCAAACTCATTGACAGTGAAGGGAGGGAGTATTCTTCCTCGCCGGAAGGGCATATGGCTTTAGCGGTGGAACAGGATTCAAAGGCAAAAGGTATGTTGACAAGATTGAATCCAAACATGGGAACTTCCTTCACGTTTGTATTTGATGTACCTGAAGAACTGCCAATATTTACTACAAAATTTGAAGCAAAAGGTGGTATGACGGGTAAGCCGACACTTATGCCTCTACGTCCCATAAAAATTGAAACGGTCAAGGAGTAAGAGATTAATATATTGTTTGAGGGGGCACTATCATGGATTTTATTGATGAGGTCAAGCAGTTTGCGGGGCGGATTGCCAAGATGAAGGACAGTATTCAAACCGAAGAAGCTACGAAAACGTCGATGATTATGCCGTTTTTCCGATTGTTAGGCTATGACGTGTTCAATCCCCTTGAATTTGTACCGGAATATACCGCCGATGTTGGAATCAAAAAAGGCGAAAAGGTGGACTATGCCATTATGAATGAAGCTGGCGAGCCACTGATTTTGATTGAAGCAAAGTGGTGCGGTGAGAACTTGGATAAACACGCTTCGCAATTGTTCCGCTATTTTGCGACCACATCGGCGAAGTTTGGAATCTTGACGAACGGGTTGATATACCGTTTTTATACCGATTTGGAGCAGGAGAACAAGATGGATGAAAAGCCATTCTTGGAGTTCAACTTGCTTGATATCAAGGACAGCATTATTCCGGAAATCAAGAAATTCCAAAAGACAAGTTTCGATTTAAGCACGATTATGACGAGTGCATCGGAACTGAAATACAACAGTCAGATTCGCCAACTTTTGGCAAAGCTGTTGAATGAGCCTGATGATGAATTTGTCCGCTATTTCTTGTCACAGATATACGACGGCGTTAAGACACAGAAAGTCATTGATGAATTTCGAGGAATTGTGAAGCGTTCTTTCATGCAGTTTTTAAATGAGCGCATCAATGAACGCTTAAAGACGGCGCTGGATACGGAGGAGGCTGTGCAAGCGCAGGAAGCAAGTGCGGAAATACAGCAGGAGCAAGAAATTCCAAATGACGAACCAAAGATTGTTACGACGGAAGAGGAATTGGAAGGCTTTTATATTGTAAAAGCGTTGCTGTATGATTCTTTGGACGGTCATACGGTATCGTACAAAGACACAGTGAACTATTTCGGGATTTTGCTTGATAATAATATTCGGAAATGGATTTGTCGTCTTTATCTTGGAGATCGGAAAAAGGTCCTTTTGTTGCCGGACGGAAAGAAGGGCGTCCGAATTACTCTCGAATCTGTCAATGACTTGCACAAGTACAAAGGGCAGTTGTGCGAGATTGCACAGAAATATATGCAAGGGAAACTTGTTGAAGATACAAAAGAACAATCGGAAGAAGTAGAAAACTAAAATAGTAAATTTTGCATGGAGAAGGGGCGCACGGCTTTTAAAGCGGTGACGCTCCTTTTTGGTGCTGGTGCAGAGGAAGAATTTTGGAATATATTTTGAGCTTACAAAGTATGACTCATCAAGTTTTTATGGATTTTCACTGTCCGTTTGAGATATAATAAACAAATACGACGATGATACAATAGGGAATGAAATGCGGAAGTTTTGTGCAGAAAGGGAAGCGGCAGATGAATATTTTTGGCAGTATGGAGCTTGATCCGGAATATATGGGTCTGTATGTGGTGGCGGCGATTCTTTCTTCAATCGGGCTGTTCATTTTGTTCCGAGAGAGCCGGGCTCGGAAGCGTGCGCTGGAAGAGGAAAAGGCGGCATACGAGGCAGAGCGGGAACAGGAGAGAAAGGCGCAGGAGAAGCGGCAAAAGCGGGCGGCGAAGAAGAAAAAGCATTGAATGGATAACGGAGAACGTGGAGGGCATTTCATGAGCCAGCTTATCAACATGGATTCCGAATATAAGACATGGGTCGAATCTCTGAGCCGACGCTTCAAACAGAGCCAAATCAAAGCTGCCGTGAAGGTGAATCGGGAGCTGCTTGCTTTTTATTGGTCTCTGGGCAAGGACATTGTGGAAATGAAGGCCGAGAGCCGCTGGGGCAGCAGCTTCATGGAGATGTTAAGCAAGGATTTGCGGGCGGCACTTCCGATGGCGAAAGGGTTTTCCTCTACCAATTTGCGGTATATCAAACGTTTTTATCTTTTATATTCTCCACTATTTCAAGCACAAACTGTGCCTGAAATAATATCTAAAGTTGAGGGAATTTTTCCGTCAATTCAAAAACTTCCCCAAGTTGGGGAGAAATTGGAAGCAGTCCCGGAAATATCTCCCCAAGTTTGGGAAAAAAATAATGGAGAGTGTAATATTCAGTATTCCTTGGGGGCATCATAAGCTGATCATTGACAAATTTGGTAAAGAGGAAAAGCGGGACAATGCTCTTTTTTACGTGCAACAGACCGTACAAAACAACTGGTCGCGGGCAATGTTGCTCAATTTTCTTGATACTGATCTTTACGAGCGGCAGGGAAAGGCCATTACGAACTTCAAGAGCACATTGCCGACGATTGAGGAAATCGAGAATGAATTGAAAGGATAAAATCATGGTTGAGCTTTTGGCGCCGGCGGGGAGCCGGGAGGCGCTGGCCGCCGCGGTGGAGAATGGCGCGGATGCGGTGTATTTGGCGGGGAACCGGTTCGGGGCGCGAGCCTATGCGGAGAATTTCGATGAGGCGGCGCTTCGTGAGGCAATCCGATATGCGCATCTTCGCGGTGTGGCGGTGCATATCACGGTAAATACGGCGGTGGACGATACGGAGCTTTCCGCACTGGACGATTATCTGCGCTTTTTGGAGGAGGCGGGCGCGGACGCGGTCTTGGTGCAGGATCTCGGCGTTGCGCGGCTGGCGCGGGAGGTTGCGCCGGGACTGCCGCTTCATGCCAGCACGCAGATGACCGTCCACAATCTTGCGGGTGTCCGCGCGTTGGAAGAACTGGGCTTTTCCCGGGTGGTGCTGTCGCGGGAAATGTCACTGCCGGAGATTCGCGCCATTTGTGCGGAGAGCCGCGCGGAAATCGAAGTGTTCGCTCACGGCGCGCTCTGCGTCTGCTATTCGGGCCAGTGCCTGATGAGCAGTATGATCGGCGGGCGCTCGGGAAATCGCGGGCGGTGTGCGCAGCCATGCCGCTTGCCGTATACGCTGGTCGATGAAAACGGCGACGATGCGACGGAGGGCACGGCGGGAAAATATCTGTTATCGCCCCGGGATTTGAAGACGGTCGAGTTACTGCCGGAGTTGATTGAGGCGGGCGTCGCGTCGCTGAAACTCGAAGGGCGCATGAAGCGTCCCGAGTATGTTGCGGTGGCGACGGCGACTTATCGGGGCGCAATCGACCGCGCAATTTCGGACAGGACGGACGAGTCGGCGGCACGCGAGGCGGATCGGCGGCTCGCGCAGATTTTCAACCGGGATTTTACGACGGCGTATCTTTTAGGCAATCCCGGCAAGGAGATGATGAGCGACAAGCGGCCGAACAACCGCGGGCTGCTCGTCGGGCGAGTCGTTTCCTATGACGCGCAGGGAAAACGGGTGCGCGTGAAGCTGGCGGAGGCGATTTCCGTCGGCGACCAAGCGGATATTTGGGTCAAGACCGGCGGGCGCGTGGCGGAGACGGTGCGCGATTTGCGGGACGTGAAGGGCCGAGATATCGAGCGCGGCGCGGCGGGGGACGAAGTGACGTTCCCGCTGGCTCGGGCGGCGCATCCCCATGATCGCGTGTTCCGCGTGTTTGACGCGGCGCTGACTGAGGAGGCGCGGGCTTCTTACACGGGCGCGGGGCAGCGCAGGATTCCCGTGCGGCTCGTCGTGAAAGCGGCCGTCGGCGCGCCGTTTTTTGTGGCGGCGGAGACAGCGGACGGCGCGCGGGGCGAGGCGCAGTCGGAATATATCTGCCCCCAGGCGGAGAAACGACCGTTGACGCGGGAGACGCTGGAAAAACAGATGGGACGCATGGGGACCACCGCCTACGCACTGGAAGCCCTCGAAGCGGAAATCGGAGACGACGTGATGGTGCCTATGAGCGTGATGAACGAGACACGCCGCGAGGCGCTTTCACGGCTCGACGAGGTGCGGCTTGCGAAAATTTCCGCGCGGCGGGCGAAACTCGCGGCAGACGCGGGTATGTCTCGTTCTATGTCAGCCACGGAGAAATCGGTTTACCGGAAAGATAAAAACAAACCGCCGAAACTGATTGTCCATGCCGATACGCCGGAAAAAGCGCGGGCAGCGGTCAAGGCCGGGGCGGACGGCGTGCTTTACGGCGGGGACGCTTACGGGCACCGTCTCGTGACGCCGGATGAGTACCATGAGGTCTGGACACTTTTGCGGGATGCGGGCAAAGATGTTTTCCTCGCCACGCCGCGCATTTTGCGGGACGCTTTTCTGCCGTCGTTCACGGCGCTTTTGCGCGCGCTATCGGACGCACCCGCCGATGCGATTTACGTCCATCATCTCGGCACGCTTCGCACGGTACGGGCGTTTTCGGATTTGCCCGTGCAGAGCGATTTTTCCCTGCTGGCGTTCAACGCGCTGGCGATTCGCGCACTTGCGGACCTCGGCTTTTCGCGGGCGACGCTTTCACCGGAACTGAATTTTTCGCAGATTGAGGCCCTTGCGCGAAAGAGCGTGCTGCCGCTGGAATGTATCGTGCATGGGCGCATCGAGCTGATGGTTTCGGCTTATTGTGCGCTCGGTAGTTTTTTGGGGAATGTCGGCGCGGGAAAATGTTCCGTGCCTTGCGTGAAGGGGCAGTTTTTCCTAAAGGATCGCACCGGTGCGATGTTCCCGATTGTGACGGATGCGGGCTGTCAAATGCATGTCTTGAACGCGAAAACGCTCTCAATGTTGCCGCACGCGGGGCGGTTCGCGCAGATCGGCGTCGACCGCCTGCGCATCGACGGGCGATATATGACCGCGCGGGAAATCGGGGAGATTGTGCGCGGGTATCGTGAGTTTTTGTTTTATGACGGAGAGCTTTCGGAGTCGCAGAAAGAGCGCGCTGGTTGCATCGAGGGCAAAGAAATCACGCGCGGCCATTATTTCCGCGGCGTATTGTAAAGGAACCACCGAATAAGTCCCGCCATGTCCCTGCCGGGTCTTTTTCCGTCATGCCGCGTCAAAGTGCTTTCGACGTAGCGATGCAACGCCTTCGAGCACTTTTCCTTGCCTGACGAAAAAATCCCTCGACAGGGCCACGACTTGACTTGATCAGTGATTCCTAAAAGGAAACATAAAGAAGGAGCTATATGAAACAGGAAACGCTTCAGACGTTGGAATATGACAAAATTTTGACGCTGCTGGCCGCGGAGGCTGGCTCGTTTCTCGGAAAGGAACGGGCGGCGGCGCTTTTGCCGTCCTCGGATTTCGGTGAAGTGGAAGACTGGTTGGGTGAGACGGCGGAGGCACGGGATGTGCTGTCCGTGTCTTCGCCGCCCCTCGGCGCGATTCGCGACGTCCGCGCTGCGCTGAAACAGGCGGCGATGGGCGCGACGCTGGAAATCGAGCAGTTTTCCGAGATTGTCAGCGTGCTCTATGCGACGCGGGAAGTGAAGCGATTTTTCAAGGAGCTTTCGCCGGATCTTGCGCCGATGCTCAAGGAACGGGCGCGCGGGCTCGAAATCCTTGGGCAGCTCGAAAATCGCCTCGAAAACGCCGTCGACGAACATGGCATGTTGCGGGATGACGCGAGCCTGACGCTGGCAAAGCTCCGGCGGGGCATCCGTGTTGCGCAGCAAAAAATCAAAGATACGCTGTCCTCGATGATTCATTCGACGGCGCAGCAGAAGTTTTTGCAGGACGCTATCGTCACGATCCGCGAGGACCGCTATGTCATCCCGGTCAAGCAGGAGTATCGGCAGGCCGTGCCCGGCATCGTCCACGATCAATCGACCACGGGCGCGACGCTCTTTATCGAGCCGATGGAAGTTGTCACGCTGAATAACGACATCAAGGAATTGACACTGTCCGAGCGGCAGGAGGTCGCCCGCATCCTGCGGGGGCTGTCAGCCGACGTCGGGCGGAATGCCGAAGTATTACAGGATAATCTTTCAATTCTTGCGGGGTTGGATTTTGCCTTTGCCAAAGCGCGGCTGGCACGAAAGGTTCGTGCCGTGCGCCCTGAGATGAATCCCGAGGGGCGCGTGCGTCTCGAAAAGGCGCGCCATCCGCTGATTGCCGATGAAAATGTCGTGCCGATTGACCTGACGCTGGGCGGGGATTTTCGTATGCTGCTCGTCACCGGACCGAACACCGGCGGCAAGACCGTCAGTATGAAGACGTTGGGGCTGCTTTCACTGATGGCGCAGTCCGGGCTTTTCGTGCCCGCCGCCGTCGGTGCGGAAATGACCGTCTACCGGGAAATTTACGCGGACATCGGCGACGAGCAGAGCATCGAGCAGAGCCTATCGACCTTTTCTTCGCATATGAGCCATATCGTGAAAATTCTCGGCGAAGCGGAGCGGGACGACCTTTTGCTGCTCGACGAGATTGGCGCGGGCACCGACCCGGAAGAGGGCGCGGCACTGGCCATGGCGATTTTGGAGCGGCTTTTGGAAATCGACGCGTCCGTGGTCGCCACGACTCATTACTCGGAGCTGAAAACCTTCGCTTACGCGCGGGACGGTGTGGAAAATGCCTGCGTCGAGTTCGACGCGGAGACGCTGCGTCCGACTTATCGCCTGCTGCTCGGCATTCCCGGCGCCAGCAACGCCTTTGCCATCGGCGCGCGGCTTGGACTCGCGAAGTCGATCCTGCTTCGCGCCGAGGCATTGATTCGTGCCGATCACGCACAGTTTGAAAAGGTTGTCGGCGCGCTGGAGAGGGAAAAAATCCTCTACGAGCAGAAAAACGCGGAAATTGCCGAGCGAGGCGCACGGGCGAAAGAGCTGGAGGAAAAATGGCGGAAGCTCAAGGATGAGGTGACGCGGAAGAAAACGGAAATCCTGAAAAACGCGAAAAATGAAAGCGCGGCTCTCGTGCGGCGCACGCGGCGCGAAGCCGAGGAAATCATCAAGAGCCTCAAGGAGCAGGCGAAAGAGCAGGATGAGAAAAGCCGGAGCGCGGTGATGCAGGACGCGCGCGGCAGGCTGCGGGACATGGCGGACGAAGTGCGCCCCGGTTTCTCGTCGAATCCCGCTTATCGTGAAAAAGTGGACGCCGCCAAGCTCCAGGCAGGCGACGAGGTCTATATCGTGCCTCTTGACCAAAAGGGCACGGTGCTGGAGACGAAAGGAAAGGAAATTTTCGTGCAGATCGGCGGCATGACGACGACGGTCAAGGCGGACGCCTGCCGCTTCGTCGGCCGCGCAAAGAAGGAAAAGCCGGAGAAAAAAAGCGGCGCCTCGGTGGCGTCGGGCGCGCTGCTCACGAAGGCGGCGTCCGTGCATCGGGAGCTCGATATTCGCGGCTGCATGGTCGACGAAGGCGAGCAGCTCGTTGCAAAGTTCATCGATGACGCGCAGCTCGCGGGACTGAAAGAAGTCCTTGTCATTCACGGCAAAGGCACCGGCGCGCTCCGTAAGGGAATCCATGAGTACCTGAAAAGCCACCGGGCGGTTCGCTCCTTCGCTTTCGCTGACATGGACGAGGGCGGCCTCGGCGCGACGGTCGTGAAATTGAAATAAAGTTGATTTTCGGTTTTCTTGGAGTATATCGTTGACAAACAAAAAACGCAGGCGAAATGTTCGCTTGCGTTTTTTTTGTCCGTATCATTTTGACGTGTCATATCTTTCAATACGGCTGGGGTGTCATGGGAGTTATTACGCCGAAGGTGTAGCCTTTTTGTTTTAACAGGCGGATGATTTCCGGCAGGGCTTTGACTGTTTCCGTCTTGTCCGCAGTGCAATGCATCAGGACGATGGCGGCGTTGCCGTTTTTCGGACAGTTCGTCTGGACGTCCACATATTCGAGCTGCCGCGCCGCGTTTGGTTTTTCCTGTGTGGCATCGTTGGTGCAGACGTTCCAATCGTGTATCGCATATCCGTTCTCGTCGAGCATAGTCCAATACTCGTCAGTGAACATGCTGGAGGTGCCGCCCGGAGCACGGACAATCAGCGGACGCACTCCGAGGATACCATGCAGGATTTCGTCGGTGTAGAGGATTTGCCAGAGGAAATCGTTCGGTGAGGAATACAGGGTGTCGTAGTTGTGGTCGTAACTGTGGTTTCCAATTGCGTGTCCTTCGTTGAAAATGCGCTGGATTAGCTCTGGATTTTCCTGCGCGCGGCATCCGAGCACGTAAAAAGTGGCCGGGACGTCCTGTTCTTTCAGGATGTCGAGGATTTTCGGCGTGTTGACGAGGTCAGGGCCGTCGTCAAAGGTCAGATAGGCGACTTTTTGTTCCGTGTACGGCTCGATATAGGGAAGAGCCAACGGAAGTCCTTTCTCTGTACGCTCCGTCAAAGTGTATCGGTCATAAATCGGCGTTGCCGGATTGGAGGATCGAAGGTTGGTCAAGTGCTTATTGGCAACAAGATACGGGCGCGGCCTTGGCATTTTTGGTTCCGAGGATGGTTGCTCCGGGGGCGTTTGCGTCGTTGGTGCCGGTTCCTGGGCTCCTTTTCCCGGTTTCGTGGTCTCGGTTTTGATGGTAGTCGTGGGAGCGGCGGAACGCTCGTGGGGCAGGACTTTCGCCAGCGCCAGCTGGCCGATCGCGCCGATGGCGACGCACAGACAGAAAATCAATCCTCCCAGCGTCATACGTTTCCAAAGACGATGAGAATTCCGCTTAGGGGATTTTTTATCTTGCATTTCGAGAGGTTCCGTTTTTCATTCCTCCGTTTACTTTTATGGTTGCAGTCTGCCCACCGTCAGTTCATACTGTCCGGTGGCGTTCAGTGTGCCGCTCAGCGGCAAAACTTTTTCAAGCCGGTCTGCGGGCAGATAGACGTTCGCGCCTTTTTGGACGCCGGGGACGGCACGGCGTCGGGCAGTGATTTGCTGAGTTTCCGCATTCCAATCCCATGATGTTTGGAATGCGTGGAACAAAGGCGCGGCGGGGAGCCAGACTTCCTCGTCCTCCTGCACCGCAAAAAAGTTCAGTTCCGTCCCGTGGCTCACGACGGGAAACGATTTCGCGATGAAGAGCGGTTCGCCGCCGGACGCTTCGAGATGTGCCGAAATCGCTTCCGGATCTGCAAAGTCTTGCACGCCGTAAGCTTGAAGCGCTTCGATTGCGTCCTTTACGCTCACTTCCTGCCATCCGTAGCCGTCGGGATAGCAGTAAAGATTGACCGTGCCGTCCGCGCCTCTGTCGGCGACGACGCGCTGATAGACGATCTCGACCAGCGTACCTGTCGGTACCATGGAAAACAGTTCTTGCGCGTCTTCGTCGAACATTCGGATGCACCCGTTTGACATATAGTCGCCGATGGAAGAAGGTGCGTTGGTACCGTGGATGCCGTAATAGCCGCCGATGCCCATCCAGCGCGTGCCGAGGGGATTATCTTCGCCCGGCGGTACGACGACTTCTTCTCGGCGAGGATCCGCCCATGCCGGATCTTCCTGCTTGTCCTCGACGATGAAATACCCGGTGGGCGTCGGCGTCCATTCTTTTCCAACCGCTACCGGGTACAGGCGCGACCTCGTTCCGTTTTCATAGAGCGTGAGACTGCGGCTGGCCAGATTGATAACGATGCGAAAGGGCGTACCGGACGGCGGTTCCTCTTCGGCTTCGTCTTCTGCTGCGGGTACGGTCTCGGCGGGAATTGGATTTGCCAGCAGTTTTTCAAGCGTGTCCATCTGTTCCGCGAAAATCGAGAAACAATAGCCACCGCCGATTGCCGCCGTGAAAAAGAGCAGGCTTACGAGAAAATATCTCATGCGCAACAATCCTGTTTACAACGTTTTGGTGTTGTCCTCTTTCATCTGCCCCAGATAATGGGTGACGAATTGTTGGGCGGTCCGGCCGTTCCTGCCGGAGTGCTCCATCTCCCAGCGTTGTCCAAGGATGCGAAGCTCTTCCGGTGGCAGGATTACGCCGTTCGCACGCAGATGGTAGTCGATGATTGCCAGATATTCGTTTTGGTTTGGCGAGCGGTAGTTGATAATCAGGCCGAAGCGGTCGGACAGGGAAATGGTCTCGTTCATGCTGTCGGCCTTATAAACCTCATCCTCTCCGCCCTCGCGGTCGCGCCAAGTTTCCTTGATCAGATGGCGGCGGTTGGACGTGGCGTAAATCAGCACGTTTTCGGGGCGCGACTCGACGCCGCCCTCAATGGTGGATTTCAAATATTTATATTCGACCTCGTTGTCCTCGAAGGAAAGGTCGTCAAGGAACAGGATGAAATGCTTTGAAGCGAAGCGGCGCAAAGTCTCCATGATGCGCGGCAGGCTTGCAAGCTGCGGCTTCGTGATCTGCACGAGGCGTAGCCCCATCGAGAAGTATTCGTTTGCCAGCGCCTTGACGGACGAGGACTTGCCGGTGCCGCGGGCGCCGACCAGCAGTACGTTGTTCGCCGGGCGCCCTGCGAGGAATGCGAGGGTGTTGCTTTGCAGTTCTTTCTTTTGGCTCATGTAGCCGATCAGGTCGGTAAAGCGGATCGGTTCGAAATGGCGGATGCCGATCAGCCCGTCTTTTTCATCCCAGCGGAACGCGCGATAAGCGGAAATGTCGCCGCAGCCGAAGCGCAGATAATATTCTGTCAGCGCGTCGGCGAGTTTTGTGGGCGTCCACGGGCGCTTCAGCACGCCTTGCAGTCCAGCGATGCCCGGCGTCATCGTCGCCTCGCCCGGTGTGTAGTCGTCGAGCAGGGAAAGCGTCAGGAACGCGCTGGGCGTTTCGCGCAATAGCGGCTCCAAGACCTCCAGATCATGTACGAAAGCGCTGCGAAGGCTCGCCGAGATATGTCCCTTTGAGCGTTCGACACTGCGCGCGACGATGTTGTCGTCGTTCGCGAGACGGTTCAGCAGATAGGCGCGCAACAGATTCCCGGAAAGGCCGAATTCCTCCGCCGAGTCAATCAGGCGCGCGGCGAATTCATACTGCATGTGGATGTCCGACGGATGCTCGAGATACGCTTCAAGGCATTGCAAAATGTCATCGTCCAGTAGTGAACGGCAAATCAAAAGCTCGTACAGATGTGGTTTTTTTGTCATGGCGGTCGCCCCCAAAATAGTTTGCTTCCCTATATATAGTATGTATTTTCTTGCGTGCCGTCAATAGCTTGCACCAAGAAATTCACGGTCGCAAAAATTTGCTTTCTCTGCTGTCGCACTCTTGTCTGCTGTTTGCCGTTGGTGTAAAATAGATTGATTATATTATTTTGGAGGGTTCAATTTTGACAAGAATACGTACACGTTTTGCCCCCAGCCCGACGGGGTATATGCACATCGGCAATCTCCGCACCGCGCTTTACGCTTATCTCTTTGCGAAGGCGCAGGACGGTGACTTCTTGCTGCGCATCGAGGATACCGACCGCGCACGCTATGTCGCCGACGCGGTGAAATTCATTCAGGACACGCTGGCAGCGGCGCATATCGTGCCCGACGAGGGACCGGACATCGGCGGCGACTGCGGCCCTTATGTCCAGAGCGAGCGCATGGAAATCTACAAAGACTATGCCGAGCAGTTGGTGGAAAAAGGCTTCGCCTATCGCTGCTTTTGTTCCCATGAGGACGCGCCGGAAGACGGCGAGAAAAAGGCGTTCGGCGGCTACGACCGTCACTGCCGCGACCTTTCTCCGGAGGAAATCGAGCGTCACCTCGCGAACGGCGATCCTTACGTCATCCGGCAAAAAATGCCGCTGAACGGCACCACGACGTTCTTTGACGTGGTGCATGGCAATATCACGATTGAGAACAGCGAGCTGGAAGATCAGGTACTGCTGAAACGGGACGGGATGCCGACCTACAACTTTGCCAATGTCATCGATGACCACCTGATGAGCATTTCCCATGTCATCCGTGGCACGGAATTCATCACCTCGACGCCGAAGCATGTGCAGCTCTATCAGGCGTTCGGCTGGGAACCACCGGTCTTCGTCCATCTTGCTCCTGTCATGGGAAAGAACGAGGACGGTTCCGTCTCGAAGCTGTCGAAGCGCCACGGCGCCACCAGCTTTGCCGAACTGGTCTCGGCCGGCTATCTGCCCGAAGCGATTACGAATTACGTTGCGTTGCTGGGCTGGAGTCCGAAGTCCGAGCAGGAAATCTTCTCGATGGAGGAAATGGCGAAAGTCTTCTCCCTCGAAGGATTGAGCAAGTCCCCGGCGGTCTTCGATTACGCGAAGCTCGATTGGTTCAACGGCGAATATTTCAAGGCGATGAGCGACAAAGATTTTGCCGCCGCCGCGCTTCCTTTCGCGGGCGAGCTGACCGATGAGATCAAGGGCAAATGGGATTATCTTGCCGCGATTTTGCGGACGCGGGTCGCGCGCTTCGGTGAGATCGCGGAAAAAATCGCGTTTTTCCGCGCGCTGCCGGAGTATGGCGTCGACCTTTTCCCGAACAAGAAGAATAAGGTCACGCCGGAACTGGCGGCGACGATCCTACCAGCCGCGCGGGACGCATTGTCCTCAATCGCTGAGTGGACGCCGGAGGCTATTGACGCAGCGCTGCACGGCTATTTGGAATCGAGCGGCTATAAGCTCGGAACGGTCATGTGGCCGCTCCGCATCGCACTTTCCGGACAAAAGGTCACGCCCGGCGGCGTTACCGAGCTGTTGTATCTGTTGGGGCGGGATGAATCGCTGGCGCGCATCGGGAAAGCAATCGAAAAACTCGTGTAAAAAACGCTTGACATTTTCGTGGGGGACGTGTATTATAATTAACGGCTCCTTCGTCAAGTGGTTAAGACACCGCCCTCTCACGGCGGGTTCAGGGGTTCGAATCCCCTAGGAGTCACCAAATTGCAATTTAAAAACCCGAAGCTTCGGCTTCGGTTTTTTTGTGTTGGTGAAAGGATTTTTCGTCCCATGTCGAAATATGAAAAATCATAGATCAAAAAAGAGAGCCGTGAAGGCTCTCTTTTTGCTTAGTGGGTGTTCGTTTCTGGCAGGAGGTCGGCGTCCGCCGTTCGGAAGTAGTGGGCGGTCAGTGCGAGCTGCGATTTGTTGCCCGTCTTGTGCAGCAGATTGCTGATGTGGAATCGGACGGTCCTCTTCGTGATAAAGTGCGTTTCGGCGATGTCGTCAACGCTTTGGCCTTTCAGGATCTCCGCTAAAATCTCGGATTCCTTTACCGTGAGTTTGTAGCGGCGGCAATAAGAGGAAAAAGCGTCCCCGGATTTTGCTTCGGAGGCGGTTGATTCGCTTGTCCCGTGCGGTAGCGCGGATTCTTCCACCGATTGGCATGAAGAGGGTCCCGTCGCGAAGATTTCATCAAATGAAAAGTCTGTCGTTTCCTCTGTGAAAGCCTCGTCGGTTGGGCGTTCGCTTTTTTCTTGCGTGAAATTCTCGTCTGCCGGGCGTCCTGTCTTTTCCGCTGCAGGCGGCGAAAGCGGGACGGCCGGGGCGGCGGATGCGCATGCGGCGGCGACGACAAAAAATTGCGCTTCGGCCGCGGTTTGCAGGACGCTCAGATAAGCAAGGGCGCCGCGGTAGAGCAGGACGACGGCGACGAGCAGCAGCGTCGTGTAAACGGCGAGCATCGTCGCCGTTGAGATGGAAGGCCAGAGCCGGAGCCCGAGAACCAGTCCGAGGCTCGTCAGGGGAAGTCCTACGATGCGTCCCATCGCCGCCCAGCGATCCGGACAGTCGGAACGCGCCGCCGCGTGCAGGAAGCCCACCGTCAGCAGGATAATGATCGGCGCGAAATAAATGGCTTCGACCAATTGCGAAAGCAGCAGGAACACTTTGGTGTCCGCCTGGAAAGCGCAAAACCAAAGATAATAGGCGTTCATCAACAGCGCGATCGCGGGCAGGCTCGTGAAGCGCCTGTCCGCCAGCCAGCCGAAGAAAATCAGCCCGATCGCGTAGCAAAGCCGTGACGCCGGAAAGGCGGGGGCGTACGCATCGAAATGCAGGATCGTCACACTGTCGGAAAATCCCATCAGCAAGGAAAGCAGGGCTGCGCCGAGAAGCAAATAAACGCGGCTTTGCAGGAAAAAAGCGTGCCATGCGGGGGGAGCTTCCTGCGGCGTCGACCGCGTCTCCGTTTTGTCCGCGCCGCGCACAAAATAAACGAACGCGGCGAGACAGGGCGGCGCGAGCCACTGCGCCAGAGACAGAGAGGGCAAATGCGCGTCCGCCGTACCGATCATGAATTGCAGGAACGCGGAAAAACCGTAGGAAAGGCCGATAAAACGACCGAAATGCGTCGCGGTCACTTCCGTCGCCGTGCGGTACAAAATATACGCAGTCAAAAAGCCCCATCCGAGAACGGACAGGACGACGCCAAAGGCAAAGAGCGGCGGGGCAAAATCGAGGCACAATTCGCCGGCCGCGCAAAGTCCGACCATATAAAGAGGTGCGCGGCGACGAAGACTTTCCGACAGTCGGCGGAACCCGAAGGCGAAACATGCCATGCCCGCCGCGCCGGAACAGGAAACGAGCGCCGTATTCGCGGCAACAAGAAAAACCGTGTCGCCATTCATGGCACGGGAATAGACGAGTATCAAATAAGTGTAGATCAGTATGGTGGAAAGAAACAATTTTGTCGGAAACAAGAAAAAAGACCTCGCAAAATGATTTTATCTTACGCTTTGATTATACACAGTTTGTCGTCTTTTTGCTATGGTACCTTAAAAAAACAAAAATGACGTAAAAAACAGGCAACGCTTGCAATCACTGGGCACCTGTCCAAATGAACAGGTGCGGAAAACGCTGTTTTTTCAAAAAACTGTCCACATCAGCAGTAGAAGTTTGGGGAATAAGACCATATGATATTTTGCGGATTCATATGCTTTTACCATTCCAACTCATGTCCGGAAAGGCCGGATAAAAAAGAAGGGAGACGAGGGAATGAAACGCAAGGAAAGGAAATTGACGAGGTTGATCTTGACGGCACTTGTGTCCGCGGGGGGGGTACTTCTTAGCTTGCCAAGTGTGACGGCGGCGCAAGATACGACTGTTGACGATGCGAGGGTCGCGGCGGACAGCGCAGAAGGTTATGCTGTATATGGAAATAACACTGGAAATATTAAGGATCTTAAAGATGTCGCAGAGTCGGATCCGGTTGGCAACACGATTACCGTTAATACCACAAAGACTTTAGGTTCTGTTCATGGTGGCTACTCTGCGCTTGTTCTTCATTATTCCGTTAGCGGCAATACAGTGAACATGGAGGACGGAAGTATATCCAACATCTCCGGTGGAGAAAGCACGAATAGCGGCAATGTCATGGACAACATAGTCAATGTTTCCGGCGGCACTGTCGGGATGAATGTTCGTGGCGGTATGAGTGCACGTGGCAATGTTACAGGAAACGTCGTCAATATTAGCGGCGGCACGATAAAC
The DNA here is from genome assembly GCA_902777615.1 of uncultured Selenomonadaceae bacterium. GTDB lineage: Bacteria > Bacillota > Negativicutes > Selenomonadales > Selenomonadaceae > RUG12372. The sequence goes on along the minus strand of CACYUQ010000006.1, from coordinate 4,979 downwards.
GGGAATGTTTATGGTGGGGTTATGAGTAACGGCGACAGTAGCAGCAGGCCGAGGTTGTTGGCGGCGACGTTACGGGCAACACCGTCACGATTTCCGGCGGCACGATTACAGGCGGCATGGTCACGGGCGGTATGGTGAATAGCACCACAGCTAACGCCACAGACAACACCGTGAACATTCTTGCCTCTATGACCTTGCAGGGCGTCAACGGCGCAAGCGTTCCTTACGGCAGTACAGGCACCGTTTCAGGCAATACGCTGAACATCGCCGCGAAAGACGTCACCTTCCAGTACGGCTTCTACGGCGTGCAAAACCTGAACTTTTATCTGCCGCAGGGCATCGCGTCGGGTGATACCATGCTGACCGTCACGGAAGGCGACTTGACGGGCGTGACCATCGGCGCGGCGGCGCTGACGGGCGTTTCTCTCTCCAAAGGCGACAGCGTGACCCTGCTCCATAACGCGAACGGCCTCACCGGTACACCCGCCGCCATGAAGACCATCACCACGCCGCCGAAAGCCACCAGCCTGACCGTGGACAAATCCTATACCTTCAATTTCGCGCAAACCGCCAACGACATCACCGCCACCGTCGGCGACGTGACGGAAAGCGCCAACGAACAGGCAAAGTCCCTCGTGGAAACCCGCGCGGCCACGACAACATTCATCAACGCTGGGGCGGATATGCTCTCCTCCCAGGGCTTCGCCCAGGCGGCCAACGCCGTCGCCCTCGAAGCGGCGGAGAACGCGAAAAACGGCGCACCGGTTGTACAGAACGTTGGCGGCTTCACCCCCTTTGCCGCCTTCGGCGGATCGAGCATGCGGGCGGAAAGCGGCTCCTATGTCAATACGAAAGGCTTCGGGCTGAACATCGGCTTCGCCCGTGAGATTTCCAACGCGCAGGGGAGGCTCCTCTTCGGCCCGATGGTGGAATACGGCGGCGGCAGCTACGACAGCCACCTTGACGACGGTACAAGGGGCGACGGCAAGTCCAACTACTTCGGCGTCGGCCTCATGGCGCGTCAGGTGAACCACGACGGATTCTATTACGAGGGAAGCCTGCGGGGCGGACGGGTGAGCAGCGACTACCGGGGGAACTTGGACGGCTTAGGCGCGGTGGAATACGACAGCGCGTCGCCCTACATCGCGGCGCACCTTGGCGCGGGCAAGGTCTTTTCCCTTGGCGGCGGCAACTCCATTGACGGCTACTGCAAATATTTCTACAGCCGCCAGAACGGCGACGACACCACGATCCACGTGGCGGGCGCAGCGGACGAGCAGGGCAGCTTCGACGCAGTGGACAGCCACCGCATCCGCATCGGCGCGCGCTTCACCCATAAGGTCAACGAGAAGAACAGCTTCTACGGCGGCCTCGCGTACCAGTACGAGTTCAAAGGCGACGCGCAGGCGCATTTCAGCGGCAACGGCGTACCGAGTCCGAGCCTCAAAGGCAGCAGCGGCATGCTGGAGCTGGGCTGGCAGGTGAAGCCGGGCGACGGTCCGCTGAAGCTCGACCTCGGCGTGACCGGCTGGGCCGGCAAGCAGCGCGGCGGTAGTGTGCAGCTCGGCGCGACCTGGACGTTCTAAAAGTTTAGATTATAGAGAAGGCATATTAAAACCGCAAGCCCCGACGAAATTTCGTCGGGGTTTGCGGTTTTTTGGGATTTGTAATTCTTGAAAGGATTTTTTTTCGTTGCGTCGAACTATGAATGTAACAGTTGATTTTCAATTATCAATAAAGGAGTGAAACTTTATGCCGGAAGAAGTCATCAAATACGAAAAGGAGGGCGGTATCGCCATCCTGACGTTGAACCGCCCGAAGAGCCTGAACTCCATGAGCCTTGATCTGATTAACGGGTGGATCGCGAAACTCCACGAGGCGGAGCATGACCCGGAAGTGCGCGTTGTCGTGCTGACCGGGGAAGGGCGCGCGTTCTGCGCAGGCGGCGATCTCGGCGCGCTGGACAACCTGAAGACGACGGAGGAGCGTCGCCGGTTTGTCGCGCAGGCCGGGATGATCGTGCGACTGATTCACGCCATGTCGAAACCCGTCATTGCGATGGTGAACGGCGTCGCGGCGGGGGCGGGCTTCAACATCGCCATTGCTTGCGATCTTTGCTATGCCGCCGAGGGCGTGAAATTCATCCAGAGCTTTGCCAGTGTCGGTCTCGCGCCGGACTGCGGCGGCTATTATTTCTTGGCGAAAACGGTGGGCCTAGCGAAGGCGAAAGAGCTGATGTTCACCGCGCGCCCGGTGGAGGCCCACGAGGCCATGGCCATCGGCCTTGTCAACGGCGTATTCAGCCCCGAGGCATTGCGGGAAGGCGTCATGGCGGTGGCAAAGAAAATCGCTGAGGGAGCGCCGCTGGCCCTCGCGATGATGAAGAAGGAAATCAACAACTACGGCGCTTCCCTCGACGATACGCTGACTTACGAGGCGATGGCCATGTCCGCGCTCTTGGGCACCGAGGACTTCAAAGAAGGCGTCAAAGCGTTCTCAGAAAAGCGTGCGCCGGTGTTTAAGGGGAAATAGGCGAAAAGAGAGGGGAGCCGTCCGGCATCCCCTTTTTATAACAAGTTGTATATAAATTCAGCAAAATTTCAAGCTGTGTTCGATTGTTACAGGCTTCGCCTGCATAAGACTCGCTAACAAGCTGACGCTTCCAAGCGTTTCTAATCACGTGAAACATTGTTCGGAGTCGGTGTTCATGGAAAAATCTTATCCGATTCCTATTTCCGCCGAAGCTTCATGAAGCTTCGGCCAAACCTGCACGGCGGACATTCTCGTCATAGTCGTACGAATAAGAACCGGACGATATATATCCACTATGTAATAGGAAAACGCAATGCGATTCTGCGAGGAGGGACAGAAATATGAAGAATATTTTTGCGGTATTGTGTGCGTTGCTGGTCTTGGCAGCGTTCAGCGTTGCCGGAGCCGCGGAGTCGGCGGCGTCGCCGGAGTGGGTGACGAAACTGCCGCAGGCGAAGACCGCAAACCAGCTTTTTGTCGTCGCTGGAGTCGGCAAGACCACCGCCTGGATTTCCCTGCACGAAAAGGATCAGGCAGGCGAGTGGCACGTACTGATGACCACCCCCGGATTCATCGGCAAGGGAGGGCTGGGAAAGACGAAAGAGGGCGACGGCATGACGCCGGTGGGAACGTTCCGATTCAACGCCGCTTTCGGCATCGCGGAGGACCCCGGCTGCGCCATTCCCTATACGCAGGTGGACGAGAATATCTACTGGTCGGGCGACGACCGTCCCGGCATGAAGTACAACCAAATGGCGGACGTCCGCGAACTGCCCGGCCTTGATACCGAAGCCAGCGAGCACATCGTGGACTACGATCCGCATTATACTTACGCCATGAATATCAGCTACAATGAAGCCGGAACGCCGGGCCTCGGCTCTGCCATCTTCCTTCACTGCTTCGGTCCGTATAAGCCGTATACGGGCGGGTGCGTCGCTATCCCTGTGGCCGATATGCGTTTCGTGATGCAGAAGGTTCGTCCGGACTGCGTGGTCGTCATCGGCGATCTGAGAAAACTTTCGCCGGAAACCGCAGCGGATTGGAAAATTTGAAGGAAAAGCAAAATGATGCAAAAAAAGAGAGCCTTTCGGCTCTCTTACTTATTTCGTTCTTACTCTGCCGTGAACGGCAGCAGGGCGATGTTGCGTGCGCGCTTGATAGCGAGCGTCACCTGACGCTGATGCTTGGCGCAGTTGCCCGAGATGCGGCGGGGCAGGATCTTTCCGCGCTCCGTGATGAAGCGGCGGAGTTTGCCCGCGTCCTTATAGTCGATGTGATCCACCTTGTCCACGCAGAAGGAGCAGACCTTCTTGCGGGGGCGACGGCTTCTGTCACGTCTGATCACGATTCATTCCTCCTATCAAAACGGAATATCATCGTCAGCGATGGGGGCGTTGTCAAAGGGCGGCGCAGCCGGAGCCGAAGACTCGGGAGCTGCCGCTCTGGGCGCGTATCCGCCGTCCATACCGCCGTTTTGCGGGCGGGAATCGGCGAACTCGATGCGGTCGCAGATGACGTCGGTGGTGTACCGCTTCGTACCGTCCTGCCCTTCGTAGCTGCCGGTTTGGATGCGTCCTTCGATGAGGATCTGGCGTCCCTTGGCGAGATATTGCCCAGCGAATTCCGCCGTGCGATCCCATGCCACTAAATTGATGAAGTCCGCCGTCTGCTGTCCGGCCTGTGCTTTCGCGCGGCTGATGCGGCGGTCAACGGCAATCGTCATGCGCGCAACCTGCATTCCCGATTGCGTCGTGCGAACGTCGGGATCGCGCGCGAGGCGGCCCATTAAAATTACCTTGTTCATGGCAATGCCCCTTCCTGACCGTTTATTACTCTTCCTCCGCTGCCGGTTCGGACGCGGCTTCGGCAGTCTCTTCCGCGACGCCTTCGGACTTGACGATCATGTGCTTGAGCACATCGTCCGTGATTTTCATCACGCGATCGCATTCCTTGACGCAGTCCGGTTCGCAGGACACATAGAACAGGCAATAGTAGCCGTCCGTGCAGTCTTTGATCGGATAGGCGAGCTTGCGCCGGCCCCAACGGTCTTCTTTATCGATGGTGCCGCCGTTGTTTGCAATCAGCTTGGAGAACTTTCCGATGACGGCTTCCGTCGCCTCGTCCTCCAGCGGCCTCACGATAAATATGACTTCGTACTTTCTCACGAAATCACCTCCTCTTTGGACTAATGGCTTGCCTCGTGGACAAGCAGGGAAGGCTTAAAATATTAGGTAACATTTCAAACCTGTTCGACCAAAGCATTATAATGCCTTTGGTCAGAGTTTGTCAAGGACAAACTCTCCTCTGTGGCATTTCATCGAAGCGGATTTTATCCGCTGAGATATAATGCCTTTGGTCAGAGTTTGTCAAGGACAAACTCTCCTCTGGGCATTTCAACGAGACGGAGCGTATATATCGTCGCGTGTTGTTTTGTTTTTCCTCTGCCG
>CACYUQ010000005.1 GCA_902777615.1 uncultured Selenomonadaceae bacterium | reverse complement strand
ATAAAAAAAGACCCCCGCAAAAGCGGGGGCTTTTTTATGGCGCCTAATATTAGGTGATTGGTAATGCTGTGTCCTGCTGTGCTTACCAGTCTTACTGGAGCAGCGAGAGGACGGAGCTGGAGTTCTGGTTCGCCTGCGCGAGCATGGACTGAGCGGCCTGCAGAAGAACGTTGTTCTTCGTGTATTCCGTCATTTCTTTCGCCATGTCCGCATCGCGGATCGTCGACTCGGAAGCCGTGACGTTCTCGCTTGCCGTGGTCAGGTTCGTCGAGGTGTACTCGAGACGGCTCTCAATCGCGCCGATCGTCGTCTGCTGATCGAGTGCCTTCTGGATCGCGTTGTCGAGAACGTTGATCGCCGCGTTCGCGTTCTTCTGCGTCGAGACGTTCAGCGTGTTGCCATCCTTGCCCTGGAGGCCGAGAGCCTGGGCGCGCATGTCGGTCAGACCGATCTTGATCGCCTGGTTCGCCTTCGTGCCCGTCTGGAGAACGATCGCGTTGTCCTGCGAAGCGTTCTGCGCACGGATGGACTCGGTGAAGTTGTCGAGGATCGCGTTCGCCGACTTGTTGATGTTGCCATCCTTGTCGGTGATGCAGATCGTGAAGCCGGAAATCTGGCCTTCAACGCCTGCCTCTTTCGCCGCAATGCTCAGCGCCGAGCCAAGGTCAGCCGTGGAAACCGTCGTCGCGGACGGGCCGCTGCCGATCTCCCAGCCCTGCTTCTTGCCATCTTTCTCCACCGGAGAAACGCTCGTGAGCGCATCGCCCAGCGTCTCGCTGCCGCACTTCGCACCGGCGGCCTTCGTGATGATCTCCGACATCTTGGTTCCGGTGCCTGACGTATCGACCTTGAACGAGGTCGTGAAGGTCTTGCCGTCTTTGACGATGGAGACCTCGACCGTGTCGCCATGATGGATGTTCAGGGCGTCGCCGCTGCGGGTATGCAAATCGGTGATCTTCGTGTCCCAAGTCGTAGTCTGGAGCATGGACTCGTTCGTCAGGTGCGTATGCGTGCCTTCAGCTACGTCAGCACCAGTGGAGTTGACCGCACGGTTGTGGGAACCGTCGACGAGATACTTGCCGTTGTACGTGACGTTGGCGTTGTCGTTGATCTGGTCGATGCTCTGGTCCAGCTCTTTCTGGATCTGCTGGCGGTCGGAGTCGGTGTTCGTGTCGTTCGCCGCGTTGATGACTTTTTCCTTCAGGGTCTTCAAAATCTCAACCGTCGAGGAGACCGCGCCCTCGGCAACCTTCATCATGCTGTTGCCGTTCTGGGTGTTGCGGTTGTCCTGATCCAGCGAACGGATCTGGACGCGCATGCGCTCGGAAATCGCATAACCGGAAGCGTCGTCAGCAGCGCTGTTGATGCGCATGCCGCTCGAGACTTTCTGGAGGCTCTTCGCGAGAGCGCTGTGGTTCTTGTTCAGCGTGTTCAGAGTGTTGATCGCCGACATGTTGTTCTTTACTACCATACCTGCCATGATGTTTTCCTCCTTGATCGGGCTTCATGCCCTTTTCCTTATTTTTTGTGGGGAAATTCCGTTCCCCCCTCGGTGGACCCCTACTAGGCCTATTCGCCGCCTTGCTGCGCCATGAAAGCAATTCGACGCCTAAGCTTCCGTATTTTGTCCTTGCACTTATTATATCGTATTTTTTCCGAAAAACTTAATACCTTTTTTAAAATTTTTTTGGGATTTTTTTAAAAAATTTTTTCGATCGTGTGTTGTATATGTTTTCACTTCCGTCATGTTTATGGGCGAAAGGAGGTGATGCACGATGGCAGTCACAACGACGAAGCAGGGCACGAAACTGGTCCTGACCGTGGAAAGCGGCGTCGCGGCGGACGGCTCGGCGAAGTACAGCCAGCGCTCGATCAAGAACGTCAATCCGGCTCTTGCGGACGAGGACGCTTACGCGGTCGCGTCGGCTGTGGGCGCGTTGCAGGCGTATCCGGTAGCCTCGATCGCCCGCCAGGATCTGACGGTCCTGTCCAACGAGTAATTTTTCCGACGCAACATTATTTTAGGAAAGGAGGTGAATCGTTATGGCAAAGACGCTGAATATGCGCTTCTCTCTGACGAACGGCAAGCTCACCACGCTGGGGCTCGCCCAGCCGAAAAACGGCCTCTCCCGCGAGCAGGTCGAGCCGGTGATGCAGGCGATCATCGACAAGGAGGCGCTGCTCGTCAAGGAAGCGACCCCCGCGGCCATCAAGTCCGCAACCATCCGAGAGGTGAACGAGCTGAAGCTTATCTAAATCAGGATAAGAAAAAGCTCCGACGTCAATTTGACGTCGGAGCTTTTTCGATTGTCGGGAATCGCTTTTTATATTATAATGTAGAAACCGTATTTCACGGCAATTCATTACACGGGAGACAATGTTCATGATTACCCTTTCCCATATCGAAAAGACCTATGAGGGACCGGACGGTGCGGTGGCGGCGCTGAAAGACGTCAGCCTCACCATTGCCAAGGGCGAGATTTTCGGCGTCATCGGCCTGTCCGGCGCGGGCAAATCGACGCTGATCCGCTGCATCAATTTGCTCGAACGGCCGACGAAGGGCTCTGTCGTCGTGGACGGGCTTGATATGATGGCGCTGTCCGACGCGGAGCTCCGCGAAGCGCGCAAGTCCATCGGCATGATTTTCCAGCATTTCAATCTGTTGTCGTCGGCGACGGTCTACGACAATGTGGCGTTTCCGCTGCGTCTGTCCGGAATGGACGAGGACGCGATTCGCGCGAAGGTGGAGCCGCTTCTGGCTCTCGTGTCGCTGGATGACAAAGCGCATCAGTATCCGTCGCAGCTTTCCGGCGGACAGAAGCAGCGCGTCGGTATCGCCCGTGCGCTGGCCTCCGAGCCGAAGGTGCTGCTCTGCGACGAGGCGACCTCAGCTCTCGACCCGCAGACGACAAAAGCGATCCTTGAACTGATTCGCGACATCAACCAAAAATTCGGCCTGACCGTCGTGATCATCACCCATGAAATGCAGGTCATCAAGGACATCTGCGACAAGGTGGCGGTCATCGAAAACGGCGTCATCGCCGAATCGGGCCGCGTCATCGACGTATTCACCGATCCGCAGCGGGACATCACGAAGGAATTTATCAGTGTGCTGATGGGCAGCGGGCTTCCGCCCGAGCTTCAGAACGCGCCGATTTCCGCCGAGCCGATTCCCGGCGGTCGGTTGCTCGTGCGGCTGACCTTTGTCGGCTCGTCGGCGGGGGAGCCGGTCATTTCCTCGCTGATCCGGAAATTCGACGTCGAAGCCGATATCCTTTACGGCAATATCGACTCCATCAAAGACACGCCTTACGGCAGGATGCTGCTTGGGCTGTCCGGCACGGCGGAGGCTGTGGAAAACGCGCTGGCGTTCCTGCGCGAAAAAGATTTGAGAATTGAGGTGATCGGCTATGTCGCCTGACACGTTACCGCTTCTGATGAAAGCGCTCGGCGAGACTGTTGCGATGGTCGCCGTCGCGATGGTTGCGGCAACGGCCATCGGAGTGCCGCTGGGCGTGCTGCTGGTCGTCACGGCAAAAGGCGGCGTCCTGGCCTGTCCAACGCTGAACCGCGTCGTCGGTGCCGTGGTCAACGCCGTGCGCTCGATCCCGTTCATCATCCTGATGGTCGCGATTATCCCGTTCACGCGGCTCGTCGCCGGAACGTCCATCGGCACGACCGCGGCGATGGTGCCGCTGACGCTGGCATCTATCCCGTTCATCGGGCGGCAGGTCGAGACCTCGCTTCGCGAAGTGCCCTACGGCATCGTCGAGGCGGCTCTCGCTATGGGCGCGACGCCGATGCAGATTATTCGCCGCGTCTATCTGCCGGAGGCGCTGCCCGGCATCGTGGCCCAGCTCACCACGGTCGTCATCGCCCTCGTCGGCGAGTCGGCGATGGCGGGCGCCATCGGCGGCGGCGGCCTCGGCGACCTGGCAATTCGTTACGGCTACCAGCGTTTCCGCCCGGAAATCATGCTGGCGACGGTCATCGTGCTGATCGCCCTCGTGCAGCTCGTGCAATTTGCAGGAAACGCGCTGGCGAAAAGCTTGAACAAGAAGGATATATAGGAATATAAAAAAGCAGGCTGTCGTGGTTGACAGCCTGCTTTTTTTGCCTTACGATACAGGAGGAAATTTCATATACTATTTAGGAGGGGAAAGTCAAATGAAAAAATTGTTGCTGATTCTCTCCGCGCTGTTGCTTGTCGTTTTCACGGCGGGCTGCGGCGGGGACAAAAAGCCCGCGTCCTCGGGAGCACCTGCGAGCTCCGGCGGCGCGAAGGTCACGCTGAAGGTCGGTGCGTCGCCGGTGCCTCACGCGGAGATCTTGGAGCAGATCAAGCCGGTGCTGGCGAAGCAGAACATCGACCTGAAGATCGTCGAGTTCTCCGACTACATCCAGCCGAACATGGCGCTGGGCGACAAGGAGCTGGACGCGAACTTCTTCCAGCATGAGCCGTATCTTTTGAACTTCATCGGCGAGCACAAGAACCTGAAGCTCAAGAATGCCGGCGGCGTCCATGTGGAGCCGATGGGCGTTTACTCGAAGAAGGTCAAGAAGCTCGACGAGCTGAAGGACGGCAATATCGTCGCAATCCCGAACGACCCGACGAACGGCGGCCGCGCGCTGCTGCTGCTTGAAAAAGCGGGCGTCATCAAGCTGAAAGCGGGCCTTGGCGTCAAGGCGACCGTGCAGGACGTCACCGAGAACAAGCTGAACCTGCAATTCAAGGAAATCGAGGCCGCGCAGCTTCCGCGATCCCTCGACGATGTGACCATCGCTGTCATCAACACGAATTTTGCGATGCAGGCGAGCCTGAATCCGACGAAGGACGCCATTTTCATCGAGGACAAGACCTCGCCGTATGCGAACATCGTCGCGGTCCGCGAAGGCGACGAGAAGCGCCCCGAGATTGTCGCGCTGATGAAGGCGCTCCAGTCGAAAGAAGTCAAGGACTTCATCGAAAAGAAATACGGCGGAGCGATTGTTCCGGCGTTCTGAGGAAAAAGGCAATAAAAAAGCTCCGCGCTTGCGGAGCTTTTTTATTGCCTTTATGCGATTTTCCGGCCTGCTTCCCGGACCTCTTCCTCGCAGGAAAGCACCGCCTTGATGGTCTTCGAGGTCAAGTCGCCGATTTCCCAGCGCATCCGGCGCGCGCCTTGCAGGATGGTCATGCGGCTGACTTCCGGCGCGAACTTGGAATCCTTGAATTTTTTCTGCACGGCGGAGACCTTCATATCCTTGACGCTGCCTTTCGGGCGAGTCGCTGCGGCTGCGACGACCAGCGCGGAAAGATGGTCAAGGGTTACGACGAGGCAGCCGAGCTGCGCTTCCGCTGTCAGAGGCGCCTGTGCGTCGGCGTCGGCAACGTTTTCCCGCCGCACAAGGCGGACGACCTCCTCGTCCATTCCCGCCTTGCAAAGCGTCTTGCCGTCCAGTCCCGCGCGTCGTGCCAGCCCTGCCGCCGCCCATTGACCCGCCGCTTCCGAAAAGCCGCGGAACTCAGCGAACCATCGCATGACGCCTGCCAGCGTCAGCGCGTGCCGCCAGTCGTCCGGTTCGGGCAGTGCCGCTTCGGCCAAGCTATAAATTTTCTCGTATATCATTGCCGCAGAAACCGACACACCAAAACCTCCTTGCCGATTTTTCTGTTTATTATCACTTATTATATCACATTTTGAAATTTCATCAAATAAAATTCATAAAAATGGGCGGGACGCTTTACAGACGCCCCGCCCCAAAATCACTCGTGTTATTCCGCCGCTTCGGCTGCCGCCTCTTGCGCTTCCTGTGCCGCTTGCAGCTTTATCTTCGCCGCACTGATGCCTGCCATGACCGTATCCGAAGGCCGTTCGGCGTTCGGCAGATGGACGATGACCGGAGACGCGACGCCTGCGTCTTCCGCCGTGAGATTCATTGACGTGTCGAGGGAAGGCCTTACCGGGATTGTTTCGTCGATAGCTTCCTTATAGTATTTCGCCACGTCCAAATCCACCTTGAGACCCATCGCCTGATCAAGCGCCGCTTTACTGGTATTGTATTTGTAAAGCGCAGTGATATAAGTCGTCTGGGTTTGGATCAGCTTGTCCTCCGCGTCCATGACGTCGAGGTTCGTGCCGACGCCGGCGCTGTAACGGACCTGCGCGATCTTGTAGTCTTCCTGCGCCTGGTCCACGGCTACTTTCGTCGTGTGGATGTTCTGTTCTGCCGCGAGAAGGTTCAGGTATGCTTTCCGAACGTCAAGCTGGATGTCCTCTTGCGTCTCGTAAAGCTTCTGCTCGGCTTTCCGCATGGACGCCTTGGCCTGCTGGACCTGCGCCTCAGTCACATTGTTGTCGAAGATGTTCCAACTCATCTGAAGCGTTCCCGCCGTACCATCATAGTTTGAATTACCCAACCCACCCAAATTCGTTGAAACGGGCTCGTCACCCATCCATGAACGTGTAACAGCCGCATTTAGCTGAGGGCGATACCCTGCTTTTGCCGCCTTCATCGTGGCCTCGGCTTTCTTCCATGCGCGCTCCATCGCGATCCCGTCGGGCCGATGAATCAACGCATAATCCGTGCAACGCGGCAGGGAAATATCATATTTCGTATAGGAAAGGTCTTCCTTCGCGTCCACGATGGTGTCCGTCGGCAAACCGACCACGTTGTTGAAGGTCGCCACCGCGACGTCGTAATTGTTTTGCGCGTCCACGAGGTTCTGCTGCTGGTTCGCCAGCTCGACCTGGGAACGCAGTACATCCGATTTCGCGACGGTGCCGACGCGATACTGCGCGTTGACGTTGTCCAGATGGGCCTGCAGCGTATCGACCGCTTCTTTATTGACCTGGATGAGATTGCGGAACTGGAGGATCTGGAAATAGGCCTCCGTAGTCTGCTCTTTGATGGCCTGCCGCGTGGCTTCCAGCGTCAAATCCGCCGCGTCCCGACCCAACTCAGCCGCCTCAATCGTGTTCTCAATCCGCCCGCCAGTGTAAAGCGGAAAAGAGACTGAAACTTTATTTTGATAATAACTCTTGTTTTTTAAACCACCTAATTCTGCAGATCTTTGCGTATAACCGCCGAGTGCATACGTCCCCGTATCCGACCACGAAAGTGTCGGGCCAGCCTGCCTCCGCGCCTCACGATGCGCCCAGTACGCCTGCGCCTGATCCTCCGCGGACTCTTTGATTGTGCGATTGTTCGCCAGCGCCATGTCGATGCTCTGCTGAAGCGTCAGCTCGACGATCTGCGCGGCCTCTGCCGTCCCCAAAGCGGCAAAGCCTATCGTTCCCGCGACGGCCAGCGCCGCAAGCTTCTTCTGTACTTTTTTGATGCTTTTCATCGGATGCTTCCCCCTTGCCGATATTTCGACGTATATCTATTTTAGCGCTTTTTTTTCGTCTGTGCAAACAAAAAGTTTCTAAAAAAGGTTAAGATTTTCTTAAAAAAACTCCGCGGGAAAATTTCCCGCGGAGTTTTTCCGGTTATCTTTATTTCAAAACGATATGTTCGCCGAGGGCTTCCAGCTTTTCATGCAGCTCTTCGCCGACCCCTTCGGTCTTTGCCGGGACGTCCGCCAGCGGGAACTTGCTTGCGACGATCGTCTGGAGCTTTTTTCCCTCGCGGACCTTCAAGAGCCCGATCAGCGTCTCGCCCGCTTCCTGATTCAAATGTGCCGCGTCCAGATCGTCCACGACGAGGCACGGGATCATTTCCGCCTTTTCCGTGAATTTGATGCGCGCCGTCTCGTTCGCCGCGCCGATCGTCTCCGAGAACAGCTCCGCTGCCGTTAGGAACATCGTATCCGTTCCCGTCTTTGTCTTCTCATTCGCGAAAACCGCCACCAGCATACTCTTTCCCGTTCCCGGAGGCCCGTAAACGAACGCGCCTTTCGCCGTATCGGCGACCAGAGCCTTCATCGCCTTTACCGCCTCTTTGTTGTACGCGTCGGAATCATACCGCTCAAAACCCAATCCTTTATATTTCATTGGAACCATCAGAGACACATCCTTCCCTAATTTTTTGGTCCCTTATATTATACGGCATATTGCCGAAATAGGCAAAAAAAGTTTTGCGGCGGTCCTCCCTTGCTTTTGGGTGAGCCGCCGCAAATGTTTCCGCCTTGCAATATCCAAGTTTATTTTTCCTGTAATTTGTCCCACGCTTCGTTTGCCCGTTCGACGTACAGCGCCCGTATCGCGGGCAACTCGCCCAGCCCTTTTTGCAGGACCTCGGCCTCGAAGCCTTCTTCCAAGAAACGCGAGCGGTGCGACGTCGGTGCGTCTCCTGCCATGTCCCGCGTGACGTGCGCTCCCACCGCCAGCATCAGCGGCACCAGCTTCACGCGGCGAATAGCGCGTTCCTTGAGCTTCGGCACGATATGCTCCATCCGCGGCCAGCCCGCCAGCGTATAGACGAATGCGTTCTGCCATCCGGCCGTATCCATGCGCGTTTGCAGCAGCATATAAAACGAATTGGACGGATGCTGCGTGCCGTGCGCCATGAACAGCATCGCCTCGTCCGGCCCCTGTTCGGGAAATTCCTTGCGCAGCGCCGCCACAAAATCCGCGGCGTCGTCCCGTTGATCTTCCTGTCCCATCCAATAGAGAAGCGGAGCTCCGAGCACCATCCGCTTGAAGCGGGAACGGTACGCGTTGAACGTCTCGAGCATGGCTTCGTATTCCATGCCGGGGAAAAGGTGCAGCGACGCTATCGCCACCCGCGTATAGCCATTGGCCAGAAGCGTCTCCAGCGCTTCCTCCACCGACGGCATTTCGAGCCCTGCCTCTTGGATCTTTTTGCGCATCACCTGCGAAGTGTAGGCTTCAAAAAGATCCGCCTCGGGATTCGCCTCAGCGATGGCGTCCAAGAGCGGCTCCACAGCCGCGCGGCGTGACTCCTGCCGCGCTACGCCATAGGATACGACCAGGAGCGCGTCTTTATCCTCACGACCTGCCAAAGACGGCTCGTCATGCGCCAGCACCCCAATCTGCGACGCGCGCAAAAGCGACGGCGTCGCCGCGCGCACCTCTTCGTTTAACGTATACCCTGCGCCATAGTGCATCCGAGTCAGCTTCGAATGATGTTTCTCCATCCCGTTTCCCCCAAAAATATCGTGAATAGAATTATGAACATATCATGTTTAACTTCATTATAGAGTCTTCGCGCACCTTCTGTCAATGAAAATCCTGACGGCAATTTACAGCGATTCTTGTCATACCCCCTACTGTGATGGTAAGATAAGGATAGGCAAATCTCCAAATGATAAGGAAAGGACGATGCGTCTCATGAACATAGAGGAAATCGTTGCCAAAGTGCCGATCGTGGAAAACATTCGGGAGGCGAAGGAAACCGTCTGGGAAAATCCAAAAGCCCGCCCGTTTGCCGAAGCCAAGGAAACGCTTCCGTTGACGGCCTCGGATCTCGATGACGCGGAAGAGCGGCTCGCCCGCTTTGCTCCCTTCATCGCCAAGAAATTTCCGGAAACCGCGCCGCTTCATGGTATCATCGAATCGCCTTTGGTCGAAATCGACCGGATGAAGTCGGTGCTCAATCAAAACTATGACGCCGGCATCGTGGGGCGGCTTTTGTTGAAGCAGGACAGCCATCTGGCCGTTTCCGGCTCCGTCAAGGCGCGGGGCGGCATTTACGAAGTGTTGAAGCATACGGAAGACTTGGCTTTGGAACATGGCTTGCTGCATGACGATTACACCGTTTTTGATTCCGATGCGTCTCGCGCCTTTTTCGGAAAATACGCAATCCATGTGGGGTCTACCGGAAATCTTGGCCTCAGCATCGGCATCATGGGCGCCGCCATCGGCTATCGGACCACCGTACACATGTCGGTGGACGCCAGGGAATGGAAGAAAAATCTCTTACGCGCAAAAGGCGTCACGGTCAAAGAATACACTTCCGACTACAGCGCGGCGGTACGGGAGGGGCGAAAGCTGGCGGCGGAAGATCCGTTCAGCTATTTCGTGGACGACGAGAACTCCTCGACGCTTTTTCTCGGCTATGCCGTGGCCGCCCGGCGTCTCAAGAAGCAGCTTGCGGAAAAGAACGTTGCCGTGGACGCGTCCCATCCGCTGATCGTTTATCTTCCCTGCGGCGTGGGCGGTGCGCCGGGGGGCATCACTTTCGGTTTGAAGCAGGAATTCGGCGATAACGTTATCTGTGTTTTCGTGGAACCGGTGCAGGCTCCTTGTATGCTGCTCGGCCTGGCTACGGGGCTGCACGATGCGATCTGCGTCCGGGACGTGGGCCTGACGGGCAGGACGGAAGCCGACGGCCTGGCGGTGGGACGCCCGTCGAAATTCGTGGGAAAAACGATAGAAACGCTGGTGTCCGGCGTCGTTACCGTAGAGGATGAGAAACTTTACGCCTATCTGCGGGCGTTGCTGGACAGCGAGAGGATTTTCATCGAGCCGTCGGCTTGCGCCGCTTTCCACGGAGCCGTGAAGATGCACAAGATGAGACGCGTTTTGGCGCAGAACGGACTGGACGGGGAACGTCTGCGCTCGGCCTGCCATCTGGTCTGGGCCACGGGCGGAAGCATGGTGCCGGAGGATGAACGCGAAGCCTATTGTGTGGTAAAATAGGAGTGCGAAACGGATTGGGAGGATGCGCTCATGCTGGCTAAGGACTTAATGGAAACTGACGTCATTTCTATTCGGAGGGAAACCCCGGCGCAGGAAATCGCAAAATTGATGTTGAAGCACAACATTTCCGGCTTCCCGGTAGTGGACAGGCTCGGGAATGTGCTGGGCGTGGTTAGCGAGCTGGACCTCATGCTTAAGGAAATCAAGGAAGACGAGCCGAGCGCGTGGGAAGTGCTGCTGGGAGGGCTCCTTGACGCGGAAAAAGTACAGGAACGCATCCGCGCGGCGAAAAAGTATATGGGGCGGACCGCGGGGGAGATTATGACTTCGCCCGCGCTGACGGTGGACGAGATGGACAATGTGAATAAGGTGGGCAAGCTCATGTTCGAGAAGCGCATCAAGCGGGTCTTCGTCACTCGGAGAGGGTCGCTGACGGGCGTCATCAGCCGCTCGGCGTTCATCCGATTGCTGTTCGGCGAGGAAAAAAAGAAACCGGCCATCCCGAAGATTCGGTTATAAAAAGTGCGGTCGGGGAGAGTTTGGATCTCCCTCCGACCGCACTTTTTATGATATTTTAATCTTGCACTCAGGATTCTCCAATTTCCCTCCGGTATGATACAGCCAAGAGGAACAGGTTGGTTCAAAAGACAGGAGGGGTCCGTAATGTTTGCGTTGAAGAATCAAAAGAAACTTGCCGGCGCCGTCGCCCTTTTTGCCGTGTGTGGATTGCTCGCCGGCTGTGACGATGGCAATCATCATCATCGTCGTCACCCAGAGCCTCCGCGTGAGGCGCGGCGCGGCGAACATCACAGGGGTACGCATCACGGCCATCACCCGCCTCCGAGGGATGGGCATCATAGGCGGCACGCTGCCTTAGTGGGTTCCTATTCCGCTCTTGCGCTGAACGACGCAGTGATGCCGAAAGGGACGGAGATTTCCCTGGACGTCGTGCAGGGGGAAGACGAGTCCCTGCGTCTCGTCGATCCCACCGGGAAGAAGTATCCCATCCAGTTTGACGCGGAGACGGGTACGGGCTACATCGCAGGCGGCAGCCTCTCCCTGCGCGGGGACGGCCAATTCGTTTATAAGGACGCCCAAGGCGGCGTATGGCTCGTGCAGCGGCAATAAGAAGCGGTTGAATCATATTTATTCGGGTCATTTTATCATTGATTGATATATACCTCCCCCTTTCATATAAAAGCCCTCGGTGTCATAATTGACATCGGGGGCTTTTACAATGCAGAAGTATATATAAAAAACGGGGATATAGTGCGCTTTTTTCCCTACAGCTCAAGGTTGAAAATTCTTTATAATGTGTATAAAATGTGCTATAATGAAGAAAATTTTGATGGAGCGATGGCCCTTGTAAATCCAAGGATTCTACGACTGCATCATTTGGAAGGTGTTTTGTCCTATTCTCGCTTTTTTACGGGGAATATAGCGTACTTTATGCTCAGCGGACAGGAGTAATTTTACCGACGATGTTTCAATGATTTCCGGGGGTGCGGTGATTGTATGTGCTGCGCGGATAGAAAAATTCAAAAGAGACACCTTCGGCAGGAGATTTTTTACGCCCGGTAGTGTCAAAAATGTTTGACATTACCGGGCGTTTTTGTCAAAAGTGTTTGACGCTGTTGGGCCGTATGGCAAATGTACGCGCATTGATCATGAGGGGGAAGCTCGATGAAGCGATATTTTTTCATAGGCATAGCGGTGATTCTCGCGCTGGCCGTGGCGCTGGTCGCTTACGGCACTTGGCTGAACGTCAGCGACGAGCATCAGATTGCGCGGCGGATGGATGAGCGCGCGCTTCAGCTGACCGGGGTGCGGGCGGAGAAACGGCGCATGAAGCCGTCAGTGACGATGGATTCGGTGCGGCTGTACAGCGAGAATATGGCCGACGCCTTGGCATTGGTTGACGGGCGCATTGTCGAGATGTTTGTCACGAAGAACAGCGCCGTGCATAAAGGTGACGTGCTGATGCGTTTGGAAAACGACCAAATCCCGCTGCAGATCCAGCAGTCCTCCGCCAACGTCCGACGTATGGAGGCGGTGCTTGCCCAAGCCACCAACAGTTACCATCGGCAGGAGCGTCTGATGGCGAAAGAGGCCACCTCAAAGGAAAAGTATGAGGAAGCGGAGGCGCAATACATGGCGGCGCAGGAGGCATTGGCCGAGGCCGAGGCCCAGCGGGCGCAGTATCAGGTGCAGGAGAGCCGCCAGGATGTGATTTCCCCCGTGGACGGCAACGTGCTGCTGCTTTACCAGCGCGAGGGCGCTTATGTGCAGGGCGGAACGCCGCTGGCACTCGTCGGGGATTTCAACCGGCTGCTGTTTTCGGTAACGCTGGACGACAAACACACGCGGTATCTTTCCGTCGGCGGCACGGTCCTGCTGCATTTCCCGGCGCAGGCCCTGAAGAAAGCCTACGATACGGAGTATGCCGCGGGTAACCAAGGGCATGCGGAAAAAATTATCGCCACTGTCAAGGAAATCACGCCGCCGCTTTCGGAGCCTGCGGGCATCCGTCGCGTACTCTACGAGATCGACAATCGGGCGCGGGTGCTGGAGCCGCTGACTTACAACGGCGTCTCCATACGGATGGATCGGGACTATGAGTGCCTCGCCGTTCCGCTGGCCGCGATGGCCGACGCCTCCCATGAAGAGGTGTTTGCGGTTCAGCCCGACGGGACGGTCAACCGTCGGGAAATCGTGACCGGGGCAAACGACGGGAAATATATCGAGATCCTGTCCGGGCTGGTCGAGGGAGACGTAGTCATCGTCGAGAGCTTCGAGGGCTTGGACGACGGCGTCAAGGTGAATGTCTCCGTGGAGGAGCGGAAAGGGGGCAAGGGCTGATGGCGGCGGAAAACATAACGGATACCGGAGCGGCTGCGCGTTACGGCAAGAAGGACAGCGGCATTTTTAGCCAAGAGGCCCTCGACAAGATGCGTTCCCCGGAGAAGCTGGACACGGTGCTGCCGATCACATCGCCTGTCAGTTGGATGGGCTTGATTGCCGTAGCGGTCATGATGGTGGCGGTAGTTCTCTGGTCGATTTTCGGGGCGTTTACGGTGAAGGCCGACGGCATGGGGCTGATCATGGATCCAAACGGCGTCGTGAATGTGAGCTCGGTGATTGGCGGCAGGCTCGACAAAATCTACGTCCATTCCGGCGACAAGGTGGAAAAGGGCGATCGTATCGCGCATATCGACATGGTTCAGGAAAACGCGGCGACGCGGATGGCGCAGTACGGACCGGAGTTGGCCACCAGCGGGCGGGATGCGATGAACCGCGTACAGGAATACGATATGCGACGCAGTCAAAAGGACGCTTCGGAATACATTTACAGCAGCCATGAAGGGCTTGTCGATGAAATCCTCGTCGAAGAGGGCACCACCATCGGCGCCGGTTCTTCGGTCTGTACGCTTCGGCTCTCCGGCGGGCGGAAGGATCTCAAGGGAATCCTGTACGTTCCGGTGGAAAAGGGCAAGCGAATCAAGCCGGGCATGACGATTCAGCTCGCGCCCAACGGCGTGGACGTTTCCCAGTCGGGCAGCCTCCTCGGCACGGTGCGTTCCGTTTCCCAGTACCCGATCACCATGCAGGCAATGCAGAAACGTCTCGGCAACGACCAGCTTGCTCAGTGGATTGTACAGGTGCAGCAGAGCGCGGTGATGGAAGTCACATTCGATTTAGTGAAAGACGAGAATTCCGAATCCGGCTATCTCTGGACCTCGTCGGTGGGCACCCACAAGCCGATTACGGCGGGCAGCTTTTGTCGGGGCAGCATCATCATCGAGCGTAAGCCGCCGATCGAGAAAGTCTTTCACAAGCTGAGTCAGTGGCTCAGGAACAGGTGAGCCTATGAGCGTGTTGGATAAAATTACGGGGCTTTTTTCAAAAGAAGGCGGTTCCCGGGTGAAAGTGCCGACGGTGCTCCAGATGGAGGCCACCGAATGCGGCGCGGCGGCGCTCGGCATGGTGCTGGCCCACTATGGACTTTGGATCCCTTTGGAAATGCTCCGGCAGGAGTGCGGTGTGAACCGCGACGGCTCCAAGGCGAGCTGCGTGCTTCGTGCGGCACGGGCGCGCCATTGCAAAGCCGACGGTTATCGCTGGACAGCGTCCGATATTTTGAAGCTCTTGCCGGAGAATCCGTTTCCGCTGATTATCCATTGGGAATTCAATCATTTTGTCGTTTTGGAAGGAATCCAAAACGGCGTCTGCTACCTGAACGATCCGGGCATGGGGCGGCGCACCGTGCCCTTTGAGGAGTTCCGCACTTCCTATACGGGCGTCGCGCTCCGTATTGAGCCGGGGGAGGGTTTCGTCAAGGAAGGCAAACGGTACAACGTCTTCGCGGACATCTGGGCAAAGCTGCGGGAGGACAAATGGGCGGCGACGTTCATCGTCATCCTGGAGCTTTGCGCGATTATTCCCGGTCTCGCGTCTCCGGTCATGAGCCAGATTTTCATGGACGACATCCTGACGCGGAAGCATCCCGACTGGATGTTCAATTTCTGCCTCGCCATGACGTTCTCATTTCTCGTTACGGGTGCGATTTCATTGCTTCGGGCCGTGGTGCTGACCGCCTGGCAGCGGAAGCTGACGCTGGCCGATTCGTCCAGCTATTTTTGGCATCTCCTGCGGCTGCCGATGCAGTTCTTTCACCAGCGGTACGCGGCGGAGGTGGCAGGACGTGTCGGGTTCAACGAGTCCATCGCTGGCGTGCTTTCAGGTCCGGCGGCGACGGCGGTATTGGATTTGCTCGTCGCGATTTTCTACCTGCTTTTGCTCTTGCAGTACAACGTGACGCTGACACTGATCGGCGTGGCCTTCAGTTCCATCGGCATCATCATGTTTTTCGCCATGCGCCGCCGCCTGACCGACCTCAATATGCGGATACAGCAGGACGCGGGCAAGGCTTACGGCGTTGCCATGAACGGCCTTCGCATGATCGAGACCATTAAGGCCAACGGCGACGAAGCGGATTTCTTCACGAAATGGTCGGGCTATCAGACGAAGGTGCTGTCGGCATCGCAGGAAACGACGATGTGGTCGATGTCGGTGACGCTTTTGCCGACGCTGCTCGGCGGCATCAACGGTGCGTTGATCATGACCTTCGGCGGCTTTTCGATCATGGACGGCGCCATGACCGCGGGCATGTTCATGGCCTTCCAGAACCTGATGGGCAGCTTCCAGGCGCCGGTGAACGCATTGATGGGGCTCGGCGCTACGCTTCAGACGACGGAAATGCAGATGCAGCGCTTGAACGATGTGCGCCGCTACAAAGTGGACGCACTGAATTTCCCCGCAGACGATGCCGTCGGCACAGAGGCGGCGCAGCCATGCGCGTCGACGAGGACCTTTCCGAGGGAAAGGCTGTCCGGGGAGCTGACGCTCACGGACGTGAATTTCGGATACAGCCCGTTGGAAAAACCTCTGCTCACAGGTTTCAATATGCACATAAAGCCCGGCGGCTGGGTGGCCGTGGTGGGCGCTTCCGGAAGCGGAAAATCGACGCTGGCGAAAATCGTCACGGGGCTTTACGAGGAATGGAGCGGCACGGTGGCCTTTGACGGCATTTCCCGCAGGAAATTGCCACGGGCCGTGATCTTGAATTCCGTGGCGGCAGTGGATCAGGACATTTTCCTGATCACCGGGACGGTGGCGGATAATATCGCGCTGTTCGACGCTTCGGTGCAGAAGAGCGATATTGTGCAGGCGGCGCAGGATGCCTGCATCCACGACGACATTTTGAAGCTGGACGGCGGCTATGAGGCGAAGGTGGCCGAAGGTGGACTGAACTTCTCCGGCGGCCAGCGGCAGCGGCTGGAAATTGCCCGCGCCTTGGCGGTGAATCCGTCGCTCCTGGTACTGGACGAGGCCACCAGCGCCCTCGACCCGATTACGGAAAAGACGGTGCTGGAAAACATCAGGCACCGAGGCTGCTCCTGCCTGATCGTCGCCCATCGCCTCTCCACCATCCGCGACTGCGACGAGATCATCGTACTGGAGCGGGGCGAGGTGGTGGAGCGCGGCACGCACCGCGACATGATGAAACACGACGGACCGTATAGGCGGCTGATTGAGGAAAGGGAAGCGGCAGAATGATTTCGAACCAAAGCCCCCTCGAGGGGAAGGCAAGGTTTTATTGAAGAAAGGGCACTTCTATGAAACTCAACGCAGGGGAAAGAATAGAACTGACGGACAACAATAAATATGTGCGCGTGGCTTCCGGCAGTTTGGAGGCCTACGCGGTCACGACGGGTGACGCGACCTTCCGGCAGTTCTTCCTGATGACCGTCGGCGAGGGGGAGGCGGTGTTTCCCGCTCTTGACGAATTCAACGAAATCAGCGTGGTGCTCTGCGCCCTGGAGGACGCTGAGTTGGAGGAATTTTCCTTTGACGATAAAACGTCGGAGGATTTGAAGCCGCTGATGAAAACTTGGTTCAAGAATCTCGGCGAGATTTCCTGGCTTCGGCTGCTGGCCGACAAAGGCGACGACATTCTCCAGTCCTGGCGGGACGGGACGGTGCTGAAAGAGACCGCCGCCCATGAACAGTTGATGGCGGAATTTACGGAGAGCGAGCAGATTTTTGCGATGCTCCTCGGCATGCGGTTCGGCTCCGAGGACAAACGGCTTTCGCGCCGTGTGAAGGTTCGCGCGTGGGGCAAGCGGATGCTCGTCGAGAACTCCATCCGCAGCTTGTTAGGCGAGGAACAGCTTCTGTATGAAGGCGCCGGGGAGGAAACCGTCGCCGACGAGGCGGCCTTTGTCATTGCCGAGGCCGCTAAAGCAATGGGAATGCCGACGGAAAATATCCATGTTTCCGCCGATATGACGAAACGGCTGGATCAGGTGGGACTTCTTCGCCGCCTCGCACAGAAGGGCAATATGCAGCTCCGTCTTGTGACGCTTCCCGAAGGATGGCACCGGCAGGACGTGGGCGTCATGCTCGGCTATTGGGGCGAGGAAAAGCGGCTCGCTGCGCTGATTCCGGACACATCCGACCATTACCGGATCATGACGATGGGACATCCCGAGGGCATTTCCGTCACGGACGAAGTGGCAAGGGAAATCGCGAAGGACGCCTTTGCCTGCTACGCCGGCTTCCCAACGCGGGCATTGAAGCTCATGGATTTATTGAAGTTCATGTTCAAGCAGTGCTGGAAGGCGGATTATCGCACGATTATCGTCACGAGCCTGATTGCGGGGCTGATTCCGTTGGTCACGCCGATCATCACCGAGACTGTCTTCCAGGACATCATCCCGATTTTCGATCGGCAGGGACTGGCCACCGTCACCCAGGCATTGATGGTCACGAGCTTTACGCTGGCGGCGCTTTCCATCGTGCGTTCCATCGCAATCATGCGTATCTCGACGAAAATCGAGATCAGCTCCGAGGCGGCGCTTTGGGGGCGGCTTTTGTCGCTGCCACCGAAATTTTTCCGCCGTTATACCGTGGGCGAACTGGCGGGACGCATGGGCGGCCTCGGCGTGGCGAAGGGCCTCGTCTCCGGCAATTTCGTCGGCACGGTGTTCAGCTTTATCTTCTCCTTTTGGAGCGTCTTCCTGATGTGCTATTACAGCCTGAAACTGACGGCGGCGGCGATTGCCGTATGGATCGTCTACGCGGTTTTCGAGTTCTTCGTCTTTCGTCGGGTATTGGAATTCCAGCGGAAAATCATCGAGGCCGGCAACCAGACGGCGGGCACGGTACAGCAGATTTTCGCGGGTCTCGCGAAATTCCGCGTGCAGGGCGCCGAGGAGCAGGCATACCGGCTTTGGAGCCGCGACTTCGGCAAACAATGGAACTATGCGTTGGCGCTCCGCTGGCAGAACAATTACACCTCGATCATTTCAAGCATTCAGCCTTTTATTTTGAATATGCTTCTTTATTACATCGCGGTGAACGGTACGGGAGACGCAGCGGGCGGCAAAGCTGCGCAGCAGGGCATCAGCTATGCGCAGTTCATGGCCTTCAGCGCGGCCTATTCCTCCTTCAACGGAACCTTGGGCAGCATCATGGGATTCATCGGCACCTTCTTCGGCATCCAGCCGCAGCTGGAGAACCTGCGGCCGATTTTGCAGGAAGTGCCGGAAACCACCGGAAACAAGATCGACGCCGAGACGCTGACCGGCGCCATGGAGGTCAGCCATCTGTCTTTTGCTTACGAGGGCGGCGAGGAAGTGCTGCACGACGTCAGCTTCCGTGTTAGAGCGGGAGAAAATATCGCTATCGTCGGCAAATCCGGCTGCGGAAAATCCACGCTGGTGCGCTGCCTGTTGGGCTTCGAGATGCCGTCGAAAGGCTTCGTCTCTTACGACGGGCGGAATCTTGCCGACCTTTCGCTGCCGTCGGTGCGTACGCAGATGGGCGTGGTGCTGCAAAACGGCCAGCTGATGACCGGCGACATTTTCACGAACATCGTCGGCACGCGGCTCCTGACCCAGGACGACGCGTGGGAGGCGGCGGAGGCGGCGGGCATTGCCCAGGACATCTCGGAAATGCCGATGGGCATGCAGACCGTCATAAGCGAAGGCAGCTCGAATATCTCCGGCGGACAGCGGCAACGGCTCTTGATTGCCCGCGCCCTTGTCAATAAGCCGGCCATCCTGATCTTCGACGAGGCCACAAGCGCCCTCGACAACCGTTCGCAGGCCATCGTCACCGAAAGTCTTGACAAGCTGAAGGCGACGCGAATCGTCGTCGCCCATCGACTCTCGACGATTCGCGGCTGCGACCGCGTCATCGTCATGGATGAAGGGCGCATCGCGGAAGAGGGCGGCTTCGACGAGCTGGTGGAAAAAGGCGGAATCTTCGCCGAGCTGGTAAAAAGGCAAGTGGCATAGTATTTTCCTGCCCTCCCCTATGGGGAGGAGCGAAACGTGCCAGTGGCACGTTTCGGGCACAGCCGGTGGGTGAGGTTTCACGAGGTTGCGTTTGCGTTAATCGTTACGTCGTAAGACCTCATCCGTCAGCCTTCGGCTGCCATTCGGCAGTCCACTGGACTGCCTCACCCCAGAGGGGAAGGCACGTTTTGAGTATTAGTCATGAGGAATCGAGTATGACAAAAGACAAATCCACCGAAGAGCGACATTTATATTGGAACAAACTGGCCGTGTTGGCCGTCAAAGACGAAGCGGCGTTCATTGAGCTTTACAATGAATTTTTCCCCGTGGTCTATAAATTCCTGCTGTCGAAGTCGCGCAGCGGAGAAATGGCAGATGAGGCGGTCAGCCGGACCTTCCTTAATATGTACGCCCATCTTTCCGAATACGACGAGAGCCGGGGCGCGTTTTCTACATGGTTGTTTCGGATTGCAATCAATGAGCTTCGTATGATGTTCCGGGAAAAGGGGCGCTCCCTTTCCGCCGAGTGGGACGAGAATTTCGATCCGCCCGCGCCGGAGAAGGACAGCCCCGAAACGCGGATCCTGAAACGGGAACGGGATGGGGAACTTCATCAGGCGCTGGCGCGTCTTTCGGAACGGGAACAGAAAATCCTCACCATGACCTACTGGTTGGAAATGTCGGCGGGAGAAATCGCAGAGGAACTGGGCATGACGTCGGACGCCGTCTGGGCCGTGCTCTCCCGGAGCCGGAAGACGTTGAAAAAATATTTGGAAGAAGGACAAGGCGTATGAATACGATATGGCAAAAGACGGGTCGATTTGTGGCGGCGATATGTCTCGCGTCGATCTGCGGGCTTGCCGAGGCCGCCGTGTCGCTGCCCCTCGATCCTCTCGGGACAAGCGATTCACACGGCGCTAAAGCGCCGGTTCTCTGCTTATCCCTTTCCGAGAGCGTCGATATGGCTCTCGCAAGCGACGAGAGCATCGAAGCCGCCGAGGCGGGGAAGAATGCGGCGAAATGGCAGCTTTCCGCCGCGCGGCGCGCGTTCGGCCTCAATGTCGGTTGGCGTTCCTCCGCAACCACCATGGGCGGGGGAAATTACCTGACTCGTCGTCAGTATTACAATATGGGGCTGACGGACGATCCTTACGAATACAGCTATACAAACGCCCTCTCCGCCGAATTCCCGCTTTACACGGGCGGACGCATAGAGAACACCATCGAGGCGCGCAGGCATGGCCTTTCCGCGGCCGATCTCACGCTGGAAAATACGAAGCAGACAGTGAAATATCAGACCACCGAGGCGTATTATAACGTGCTGCAACAGAAGAATCTCGTCAAAGTCGCCGAGAGCGCGGTGCGGATGTCCAGTGAGCAGTTGCGTCTGATAGAAGCGCAATTCAGCGAGGGGGCGGTGGCGAAATCCGACGTACTCCAAATGCAGGTACAGCTGGCGAATTATCGGCAAAGTTTCGTCAACGCGGAGGGCGCTCTGGCCGTCGCGAAGAAAACGCTGCTCGCTTATGTCGGGCTGCCCAGGGACGCGGACATCGAGGCTACGGACGCATTTTCCTACGAGCCGTTTTCGATGACGCTTCCGGAATGCGAGGCGTTCGCGCTGGAAAACCGTCCTGACGCGGCGGCTGCAGTGTATACGGTGAAGTCGGCGGAGGCGCAGAAAGATGCGGCGAAGGCCGGCTATCGTCCGAGCCTTGCCGCCGTTGCCTCAACGAATATCGCCGATAAGGACCCTTTTCGGCGGGAGCGGAGCGACGCATGGGAGGCGGGGCTTTCCCTCTCTTGGAGCATTTTTGACAACATGGTGACGGCGGCGAACGTCAACGCGGCGAAATCCACGGCCGAGCGGGCGCAGGCCGAAGCGGAGCTCTTGCTCAGGAACGTCCGCCTGCAGACGGAAAGCGCCTATATCAAAATGAAAGCTGCGGAAGAAAACATCCATGCCGCCGCTGAAGCAGTCGAGCAAGCCGAGAAGCGCTATATGATTGCCGAAGTCCGCTACCAGGAGGGCGTCGATATCCTGCTTGCGGTAACTGACGCGCAGGACAAACTGACCCAGGCTCGGACGAATTATTACACCGCGCTCTATGAATATAATCTGAACAAAGCTGCGCTCGCAAAGGCGATGGGCGTTCCGGTGGATATGGACGTGCCGCATTACGTGGCCGCGACGGAAGACGGGAAATCCAATCGGAGAGCGCTGGACGAAGCGTCAATTCATGCGGGAAAAACGCAAGAAGGAACGATCGCCGATCATCCGGCGGGCGAATAGAGATGACGGACATAGGAAACGACGAATCAAACTGTTCGATATTTTTTTCAAGAATCCTGTCAGGATTTTTCGTCTGACGCATATATAAGAGTGAAAAGAAAAATGAAAGGAGAGGGCGAAGATGGATGACAAGGAAATGGAAGGACGACTTGGAGAATTTGATTTCTCGCAGCTCTCCCCAGTGCGGGCACCGTTGCTGCACAAGCTCCTTTCCTTGCGATATTCACAAGGGAGGATCGCAAAGGGAAGCGGAAGTCTCTGGGCGCAGCGGCTTGATGACGAGGCGCTGGATGAAGTGGCGGCGGCAGGCAATTCGATGATGACAGAAAATACAAAGGATAAAAGGTAAAAGGGAGGCGGGCAAAATGGCAAACAAAGAATTGATGGACAAGACGATGAACGAGGGCGAATTGGCACAGGTGTCCGGCGGGACGAGGATAGAGACGTATGATATCATCAAATTCTACAAGTCGAAAGGGATTGAGATGCCGAACAACATCGAGGCTGCGGCGAGGAAAGCGTGCATTTTGCTGAATCGTGATTTTGACATCAGCGTTGCCTTGAATATTCAAGATAACAGCGACGATTCCAAGAATCGTTACTATGACAGGCACAAGAAATATTCTCACGCAGAGATCATGGATATGCTTCACAAAAAGTACGGGAAATAAAAGAATCACTGCATTTTCAAAAACATGTCACATTTTTCCGGCTCGCAAATATATACGGATGAAAGGAAAAAGAGAATACGACATTACAAAAGGGAGATAACGAAAATGGCAAACGAATTGATGAACAAGCGCATGAACGATGCGGAATTGGACGGAGTGTCCGGAGGCTCTATCAAGGAAATATATGATCTGGATTCTTTCTATGACTACGTAGCTGTCCTGCCGAATAGAGGGAAAGCAGGGATGAACAGACTTAAGGAACAACTGTCCAAGGACATCGGCCTTATCTGGACTTGCCCGGGGGACCCGAACTCCCCTGCTTCATGCCTTCGTTGGGATGAGGTCATGGGCAACACCTATTGGCAGAAGGTCACGGAAGGCGGAAAGACCACATACAGGCAGCTTAGCCACGATCAGGTCATATCATTGCTGAGGCAGAAGTATAAAGTAAGCGACGATGTAAAAATAATATGAAGAAGGACAACCCAAAAACAAAAGGGAGGCAACGACAATGTCAAACGAATTGATGGAAAAGAAGATGATGGAGGAAGAGTTGGACAACGTCGTGGGCGGAGCGAAGGTGATGATTATCACCCATACAAGGCTGGGGATTATTGACGGTTACTACGGCGACTATCAGGGAAGCCAGGAAGTACTGGATAAGCTGCTGAAGGAAGGCAATGTGGCCGGCATTAGGAAGCTGCAGAAATGGAAGAAAGCGTGTATGATTAATGAGCGATATCTAAAAAACATGAAGGAGCTTTTCCGTAAGAGGGGCTACAAGATCATTGAGGTGAATGAAGCGCCGCTCCCCGATTAAATCCTTGTTCCCTGAGTTTGGATTCTTTCGGAAAAGGCAAAGGAGGGAAGAAAATGGCAAACGAGGAATTGATGGATAAGGTTATGGACGAAGACCAACTGGACAAGGTAGCAGGGGGTACCAAAGCTGAATTTTATGAACTGATGTATTTCTATGAGGAACAAGGGCACGATTGCCGGGAGAAAGCCAGGAACTGGATAGATGTGGCCAATGGGATTCGTGATCTGTTGTCTAAAGACCTGGGGGTTGAATGGGATGAATCGATTCCTGTCTCAAAGATGGACGAGGCACGTTCCGCGCTGCATAACGTAAAACCCAACTGGTACACCATCAAGGGAAAGAAATATAACCACCAGGAGATCATGCAAATGCTCCGCAATAAATACAAGGGATGATGGGGCGTGTCGGACCATATATCCGAAGTCGGAGAAAAACGCTCCGGCAGTTCGAGGACACGTAAATGAAAAATGACATATCTTAGGTATTGGAAAAGGGGGTAACGAAAATGGCAAACGAATTGATGAACAAGCAGATGACGGACGATGAATTGGAGAATGTGGTAGGCGGCAAAAAGGTAGTCGTCCTGTTCCGGAATGTCTGGCCGAATTTCGCGATCGGCGGGGATTATCAGGGAGATATGGACGAGCTCATTAAGCACACCAAACTGGGCAATTTCCAATATGTGGACCAGCTCATGAAAAACAGCAAGGGCTATAAGGTCTGGCATCACGTGAATCCGCAGTATATCGACAAATTGAAGGAGCGATGGGAAAAACGCGGCTACGAAGTGATTGTGCACGACATAAAGCAGTATTGAGTTCATCTTGAATAATCTTGAATTTAAGAAGGAGGAAAACATCATGAAAACCGACGGCAAAGAGATCACGAAGGAAATGCTGGAAAAGGCGCAGGCCTGCAAGACGGCGGAGGATCTCGTAGCCCTCGCGAAGGAGAACGGCATCGAGCTGACCGCAGAAGAGGCGGCGGCGTACCTCGCGGAGCATGAGAACGGTAAGCTCACCGGTGAGGAGCTGGACGCCGTGGCGGGAGGTAAAGTATTCAAACCTGGCGGCAAACATAAGGGATGCTTCCTCACCACGGCAGTCTGCGAATATCTGGGCAAGGCGGACGACTGCGAGGAGCTGACCACGCTGCGCGCCTATCGGGATCAGTGGCTGGCGAAGCAGTCGGGCGGCGTGGAGCTGATCGAGGAATACTACGAGATCGCCCCCGGCATCGTTCGCGCCATGAAGGACTCCCCGAATTACGGCGAGCTTTGCGAAGAGCTGCTCAGCCGCTATATCCGCCCCTGCCTCGCGCTGATCAACCAGGGAAGGAACGAGGAATGCAAGCGGCTCTATATCGAAATGGTGCGTTACGCGGAGGGACTGGTAAGTCAGGCGGCGTAAGCCCGGCGACGTCAAAATCACCTCTCCATCTGTTGCAGGCGGAGGGGTGATTTATTGAGGAAGACGATTTCTTTTTCATCAAAACCTTGTCAGGATTTTTCGGCTCGCGCATATATACAGATGAAAGGAAAAACAACGGCAACATGAAAAAAGGGGGTAACGAAAATGGCAAACGAATTGATGGACAAGCGCATGACAGAGGATGAGCTGGACAACGTCGTGGGCGGAGCGAAAGTGATGATTATCACCCATACAAGGCTGGGCCTGATTGACGGTTACTTCGGCGACTATCAGGGAAGCCAGGAAGCGCTGGATAAGCTGCTGAAGGAAGGCAACGTGGCCGGCATCAGGAAGCTGCACAAATGGGGAAAAGTGCGTATGATCAAGAAGCCGTATCTCGAAAGAGTCAAGGAAAATTTCCGCAAGAGGGGCTACAAGGTCATCGAGGTGACCGAGCCGCCGATTCCCGGTTGAACCGTGTTGTCCCCTGACGTACGGATTCTCTCGGAAAAAGCAAAGGAGGAGAAGGAAATGGCAAACGAGGAATTGATGGATAAGATCATGGACGACAGCCAGCTGGACAAGGTGGCGGGCGGCACCCAAGCTGAAATCCATGAACTGATGTATTTTTACGAGGACCATGGGCACGACTGCCGGGATGGAGCCAAGAATTGGATAGATGTGGCCAACAAGATTCGTGGCCTGTTGGCCAAAGACCTGGGGGTCGAATGGGATGAAAAGTATCCTGTCTCAATGATCGACAAGACGCGTTCCTCACTGCATGTCTATAAACCCAACTGGTACACCATCAAGGGGAAGAGATATAACCACGAGGAAATCATGAATATGCTCCGCGAGAAATACAAGGGATGATGAGACGTAGATGCAATATCTTTCGGGATTGATCGCGAAGAACAGGAAGCAAGGCTGTCAGATTATTGTGTCTTACGCGCAAAACTGAAGGGAGGAGAAGACGATGACGAACGAATTGATGGACAAAGTGATGACCGACACGGAACTGGACAACGTGGCGGGCGGCGCCGGGTATGCGTACTTCATGAAGCGCAAGGACGGGAAATATGATATCGTCAGCGCCACCGATGAGCTGACGCCCGAGCAGGTTAAAGGGATCCTCGCGGGGAAGGCGCCGGCGCAACTGGGAATTGCCAAAAGCATCAGCACCAAATTCCATGTCGGCGTACAGGCGGATAAGCTGCCCGCGATCAAACAGAGACTCAACAAGATCTATAATGGATGCACATTCCAAGATCTTTGAAAAGATCTGAGGGATTGAGGATTTTATTTTTCCCCGCCCCATTAAGGACGGGGAAAAATAAATCTAAGAAAAACACCTTGGCTGCCATGAAGCTGGCTTTTGATGAGTCAAGATGATTTTCTTAGATGCTTAGTCGAGGCACTTTTTTTCAAAACTTGTCAGGATTTTTCGGCTTGCGCATATATACAGATGAACGAGCTAAAAGGCAAACAATAAAAGGGGGAAAACATCATGGCAAAGGAAAATGTAGGAAAGTTTTATGATAAGCTGGCCCAGGACGCAGCTTTGGCTGAAAAGCTTAATGAAATGGACAAGGATTTCGCTGAGAAGAACGGGACTTCTGCAGAGGATGTTGCTATGCGTGAAAAGGCAGCCGAGGCTATTATCCTTCCATTGGCACAGGAGGTTGGATTGCCTTTTACTCTGGATGAGTTGAAGGAATACGAGCAGGAACAACTGAAGGGATTGAACCTTTCTGAAGATGAGTTGGAACAGGTGGCAGGAGGAGTGCCTAAAAACACGAATAGCCGCAATGGTGTTAATGCCTGTGCCTATATTGGCGTAGGTTTTGGCAGGACAAAAAAGGATGGAAAAACTGCTTTTTGCTTACTGTTAGGAGGCTCCAATGGTCCAGTTGCCGGATAAAAAAGGTAAACAATAAAAGGGGGAAAACATCATGGCAAAGGAAAATGTAGGAAAGTTTTATGAGAAGTTGGCCCAGGACGCAGCTTTGGCAGAAAAGCTCAATGCTCTGGACAAGGATTTTGCTGAGAAGAACGGGACTTCTGCAGATGACGCTGCTATGCGTGAAAAGGCAGTTGAGGCTATTATTATTCCGCTGGCAAAGGAAGTTGGCCTGCCATTTACCCTTGAGGAATTAAAGGAATACGAGCAGGACCAGATGAAGAACATGACTCTTTCTGAGGACGAGCTTGATCAGGTGGCAGGGGGAAGGGGTAAACCGCGACCTGAAGACAAAGGTAAACCTTCGTACAAAGCAGCATGTGCCATCGTGGGGGTT
>CACYUQ010000004.1 GCA_902777615.1 uncultured Selenomonadaceae bacterium | reverse complement strand
CTCCGCGGATGTATTCCACCACGGGTCGTAATGGATCACCATGTCCGCGCCGGTCAGGTTCAGCCCGACACCGCCCGCTTTCAGCGAAATCAGGAATACCGGCTTCGTTCCGGCGTTGAATTCCTTGACGAGGCGGAGCCGTTCGGCGGCGGGCGTCGCGCCGTCCAAATAATCGCAGTCGAGACCGGAAACGGCGAGTCGCTCGCGGATGCGTCGGAGCATCGCGGTGAATTGTGAGAAAATCAGCAGGCGATGGCCGCCCGCCACCGCGTCAAGAGCCAGCTCTTCGAGCAAATCGAGCTTGCCGGAGCCGCCGTCGTAATTTTCGAGGAACAGCGCGGGGTCGCAGGCAATTTGTCGAAGCCGCGTCAAGAGCGCGAGGATTTTGATACGACTGGCGTCGAAACCTCGATTTTTCAGCTCTGCCGCTAGTTCTTTTCGGCTCTGGGCGAAATAGGCTTTGTAGACTTTTTCCTGTTCCGGTGTCATCTCGTTCGTCAGGCGGCTCTCGGTCTTGTCCGGCAGCTCCGTCAGCACATCGCGCTTCAGGCGGCGCAGGATGAACGGCGCGATGTGCCGCCGCAGATTGTCCGTCTTTCCGGCGTCGCCGTCCCGGACGATGCCCGTCTCGTATTTTTGCCGGAAGGTTTTGTGCGAGCCGAGATAGGCGGGCAGCAGGAAATCAAAAATCGACCAGAGCTCGGTCAAGGTGTTTTCGATCGGCGTGCCGGTCAACGCGAAGCGGCAGTCGGCTTGAATGCGCTTGACCGTTTTCGCCGCTTTCGTCGTCGGGTTCTTGATATGCTGCGCTTCGTCGAGGATCGCGCAGGAAAAGCGGCGTTTTGCGTAACTTTCCACGTCGATGCGGAGCGTCGCATAAGTCGTGACAATCACGTCGATTTTGTTCATTGGGCCCGCGAAGGCGTCCGCCAAGATCGCTTCGCGTTGGGACTTCGTTCCCGCTACGGCGACCGCGCGAAGATCCGGCGCGAACCGCGCGATTTCGTCCAGCCAGCCGTAAATCAACGAGGTTGGCGTCACGACGAGAGCCGGCGGCATATTCGGGCCGCGCCGCGAGAGCAGGAACGCGATGGTCTGGAGCGTCTTGCCGAGTCCCATGTCGTCGGCGAGGATACCGCCGAGCCCGTGGGCAGCCAGCGACGACAGCCAGCGGTAGCCTGTCGCCTGATAGTCGCGGAGCACGCCGACGAGTTCCGGCGGGATTTCGCGCTCCGCTTCCGCCGGGTTTCGGATGTCGCGAACCAGCGCGCGGAAGCCTTTGCCGACAGACAGCCGAAAGCCCTCGGTCTCCTTCGCCAGCGTGTCGATATAGAGCGCGTCCGCCAGCGGCAGTTCCGCCTTGCCGCCTTTGAGCTTCGCGAGGCCCGTTTCCTCGGCGAACTCCGACAGCGCGGAAAGCCCTTCGCCGTCCAATGCCAGGAAGGAGTTGTCCTTCAAACGGTGGTAGCGACGTTTCAGGCGATAGGAGCGCAAGATTTCAATCAGTTCGTCAAAGTTGAAGTCTCCTCCGGAAAAGGTCAGTTCCAGCAGGCTCTCCTGATTCACCGAGACGCCCAGCGTCACCGGCGGCATGGTCTGCACCGGACGGCGGGTGAAGCTGTCGCTGTACAGTACGTCCGCGATTTTGGAAAGCTCCGGCAGCCCCTCGCGCAAAAAGTCGTAGGCGCGCTCCTCCTCGGGCAGCACGAAGCGCCCGTCTTCCTTCTCGAAGCCCCAGACGTCCAGCAGCGTGAGGATTTCCCGCTCCGCCTCCGCGTCTCGGATCAGGCCCGTTCCCTTTGGCGCGGGCTTTTTTGACGTTTTCCCGGCGGGATTGAATGTGATTTCCCCATAGCGGAACGAGATTTCCAGCGCGACGCCGTCCCCGAGATAGTCGAGCCGCGCTTCCGCTTCCAGCGGCAGCATCTTGTACCGCTCCGCGAACGAGCGGGCGACATGGACTTCGGCAGCTTTCCGCATTTGCGGCAGAACCTGCGAGAAAAAGTCCGCCATGCCCGACGCGTCGACATCGACGCCCCGCGTGCCGTCGAAGGCGGCCAAAAAGCGCATCAGAGCGTCGCGCCGCTCTTTCGGCACATGGCAGATTTGCCCGTCGTGCAGCACCCATTCGCCGTCCGCTGTCAGATTCAGAAGCAGTCCCCCCGTCGCGATTTCCAGCCGTCCGCTGCCGTTCCGGTCCTCGACCTCCACTGAGAGTTCCGGCGCGCCTTCGACGACGCGGCCCTCCATCGTTTTGTAGCCTTCGACGTCGACGGCGAAGGTCTCATTCCCCATGGCGGCGCAAAAACGCCCCAGAAGAGAGGGAGACAGCTTTAGCCGCTTGCCGGAGAAAACGGTCTGGAACGACGGCAAGCGGAAATAGGTGCTGTAGGTGTACATGCTTTCCTCGTCGCGGTGGACGTCCTTAAGCATTTCCCAGAGGCGGGCAGAAGCGCCGTCCTCGAAAGAGAGGGAGGCGGGGGAAACCGTCAGGTCTTTGCCGAAAACGATGGGCGTGTTGTCGCCGTGCATTTGCCGCAGGAAATCCTGAATCGAGCGCAGCACATAGAGTTTTTCCCGCCCGATGCGAAACTCCAGCCACATGGTCTGGGAACGATACTCGAATCCCACGCAGAATTTCGGTATGAGGCGGAGCGGAGCGGCAGCTTCCGGTCGAACCGCATCCTGCGCGTAAGCGGCAAAGAGGCGCTGTGCTTCTTCGGAGAGCGCGCCGCCACGCCGTGTCCGCCGTGTCTCCGAGGCTTGGATTTCCTTCAGCAAAGCGACGACATGCTTGCACGCGCCGTCGTAAAGGTCCGCCGCTGGGCAGTCGCAATCGTAGCCAACGACCCGGTTCCCGGACAGGCTGGCCGTCACGAAATAAGCGAACGCCCCGGAGCCTTTCACTTCCGCCTCATAATAGGCGATGGACTGTGCGGGGGCCGCTTTCGTGATTGTCACCGCGCCGTCTCTTTGGTACCGGCAGCCGCGGCGGTAAGACGCCTCGTTTGCGATCCGCTGGATCTCCGCGTCGGAAATCATACCGTCAATTCTCCTTTCGATGTAGTATCCTATTATTATATCATAGAAAAAACGCGATGGCGGTTTCCGTCCATCGCGTTTTTTCTATTCCTGAAACATTTTTTGTATTTCCCCGCGGTCACCTGTGTTCGCCAATGCGAGCCGCAACAGCACGCGGGCTTTTTGTGGGTTCAGCGCGCCGCTGTCGATGAAGCCTGCCGCCGTGTAAGACGGGTCGGCGGGGACGACCGCGCCGCCGTTGATTCGTGAGGCGCGGACAACGATGACTCCTGCGGCGGCGGCTTTGGCAAGTCGCTTTTCCGTTTCGACCGGGATACTGCCGTTGCCCAGCCCGGCGTAGACGATTCCGCGCGCCCCCGCGCGAAAGGCGGCCTCGACCAGCACGCCGTCGTCGCCTTCGTGACCGTAGAGGATGTCGACGCGGGGCAGCGGCGTCTCGAAAGTAAATGTCGGGTGCTTGTGGCAGCGCGGCTCGCGGTCAAAGACAGCGCCGCCCGCGCCGATATGCCCTAGAGGTCCGGCGTCCGGCGAGGTAAAGGCGGCGACGCCGGTGGTATGCAATTTGGCGGCTTCCTTTGCGGCGTAAATCTCACCGTTCATTACGACCAGCACGCCCTTGCCCGCCGCTTCCGGGGCCGCCGCGACGCGGACCGCATCCACGAGATTGCGCGGGCCGTCCGCGTCTTGCGCCGTGGCGGGAAGCATGGCACCGGTCAGTACCACGGTTTTTTTGCTGTCCACGGTCAGGGACAGCAAAAAGGCGGTCTCTTCCATCGTGTCCGTACCGTGGGTGATCACGAGGCCGTCGACATCGTCTCTGGTGAGAAGCTCGTTGACGCGGACGACCAGTCGCTGCCAAAGTTCGTCGTTCATGTCCTTGCTGTCGATATTGCAAAGCTGTTCACCGGTCACATCGGCAACGCCCTGGATTTCCGGCACGACGGCCAGCATTTCGTCGACGCCGATGACGCCCGCCCGATACGCGGTGACGTCCGACGGGGAAGCGCCGCGGCCTGCGATGGTCCCGCCGGTGGCGAGCACCGTCACGCGAGGATGGGGCGCCGCCGCGACGGTACGGATATAAGCGGGCGTCATTGCGAGCATGACGGCGGCGAGCAAGAATAATTTTTCCATCATGATGCCTCCTAAAATTTTCTGTGGTAAGATAATCATTTTTCTTGATTTCTTGATTTTCTTACCGCAGAATTTTGGGCGGAATTTCGACCTACTCGCAGAGCTTTTTCAGTTCCTCCGCCACGAACTGCACATTTTGCCCGATGACGACCTGCACGTTTTCCGCGCTGGGGCGGATGACTCCCGGCACGCCCGACGATTTGATCTTCGCTTCGTCCACGAGCTTCGGGTCTTTGATTTCCAGTCGTAGACGCGTCACGCAGTTGTCGATGGAAACGAGATTGTCCCGGCCTCCGACGCCGACCAATACAACTTCGGCGATTTCCACGAACGCGCGATTTTTCGGCGCGACGTCCTTTTTCTCCGGAGCCTCGTCGTCGTCCTCGCGCCCCGGTGTTTTTAAATCGAATTTCACAATCATGATGCGGAACACGAGATAAAACGCGGCGAAGGCCGCCACACCCAGCGGCACGATCAGCCAAGTGTTTTGCGCCGCCGGCAGGCTCGCGGAGAACAGCAAATCCGTCGCGCCCGCCGAGAACGCGAAACCCGCGCGGAAATCCAGATAAGCGACGGCGACGGTAAAGACGCCGTACAGCGCCGCGTAAGCGACATAGAGCACCGGGGCGGCGAACATGAACGCGAATTCAAAGGGCTCGGTGATACCGCAGACGAAGGAGCAAACGGCGGCGGAGATCAGGACGCCCGCTGCGGCCTTTCGCTTCTCCGGCTTCGCACTCTGCAGGATTGCCAGCGTCGCGCCCGGTACGCCAAACATCATGCAGGGGAAGAATCCCGACATATAGAGGCCCAGCGGCCACGACACGTC
This sequence comes from uncultured Selenomonadaceae bacterium, assembly GCA_902777615.1. GTDB lineage: Bacteria > Bacillota > Negativicutes > Selenomonadales > Selenomonadaceae > RUG12372. Next base: position 22,569 of record CACYUQ010000004.1, on the reverse strand, counting down.
GGCGCTGGTCTTCCCCGCCCAAAAATGCGTGAGGTCGCCCAGCCCGATGGTGTCGAACCAGAACACGTTGTTCAGCGCGTGATGCAGTCCGAGGGGAATCAACAGGCGGTTCAGGAACGCATAGACGCCAGCGCCGATCGCGCCAAGTCCGGCGATAGACTGTCCGAGGGCAATCAGCGATTGATAAAGCAGCGGCCAGACGCAAAGCAGCGCGACGGAAACGAGAATCGACACTAGCCCCGCCACGATGGCGACGCACCGTTTTCCGCTGAAAAAGGCCATCCATTCCGGCAGTTTGATGTCCTTGAAGCGGTTATAGCAAAAGGAGCCGATGACGCCTGCGAGGATGCCTATGAACGGATTGGCGATTTTCGCGAAGGCGAGAGCATGACTCGCTTCCCCGGCCACCGACGGCGCCAGCTTCACGACGAAATCGAGGGAGAGCAGAGTCGTAATCATGAACCATGAGGTCAGCGCAGCGATACCGCCGGTGCCGTCCTGGCTTTCCGACATGCCCACGCCGACGCCGACGGCAAACAGCAGCGCCATGTTGTCGATCAACGCGCCGCCCGCTTTGACAAGGAACAGTCCGACCAGCGGGCCGAACCCGGTCACCTCGCCGCCCTGCATCGACGCGGGGCAAAGGAGATAGCCGACGCCCATCAAAAGTCCGCACAGCGGCAGGCACGCCACGGGCAGCATCAGTGCCTTGCCGAGCTTCTGAAAAAATTTCATCATGAGAATTTCGACCTCCGACTTGTATTCTGTCCGTATCATAGCACGAAACGCGCGAAAAATACAGAAAGCGGAAGCGTCATTTTGCCATGTGAAAAAACTTTTAAAATTTTTTCGTCCCGACACAAGTTTGACACATTCGGGGTCTATACTACGAACCATCAAAGAGATGCAATCAAAAACGATACAAAAAGAAAGGATGATTTCAAATGAAGAAAACGATGATGGCAATGATGGCGGCGGCAGTGATGATGACGGGCGCGACTGCGATGGCGGCCCCGGGGCGCGCGGCGGACTGCTGGAACGGGGGCAACGCCCCGTGCGTCGAAGCAAGCTACGCCCACTGTGGAGGCGGCTACTACGGTGGGCATCGCGGCGGACGCGGCGGTTACGGCTGCGGCGGAGGATATGGCGGCGGCTACTGTTACGGCAACGAGAATAACAACGAAGGATGATATGAAACAAAGCGAGGGGATATGGCAATAACGCCATATCCCCTCGCTTTGTTTCATACTGCTTTATTTTTCCGCTGCGTTTGCCGGGAGCGTCTTATCGTCCATGAAGAGGTCGTCTACGCTTTCGGCGCTCTTTGCCTCTTCGGGCAATTCAACGCGCTTTTTCGCTTTGTCGCTCAGGAAAATCGTATAGGTCCTCATATCGCTGTAATAAGCGACGCGCTCCACGAGATTCTCGACTTCCTTCGGCCACTCATGGGGCTGCTCCAGCGCCACCTTCGCCGTTTCCTGCAACAGCGAGGACAGGTTATAGCTCATCGTAATCGTGTGCCAATTTGTCTTATCCACGGTCCAAGTGTACCAAAGATTGGCACGGCGCATCCCTTGCTCCAGATAGCCCATGAAGGAGTTTTGCCATGCAATGTCGTCGGCGGTGCCTTTGTCAGGCGGGTTTTGTTTGCCATACTGGGCAATCAGGTCCGCCAGCTTCTCATTGTCAAGCTGAACCAGCATCGTGCGCTGAGTATCCGTCTCACGGAGCACCGTGACCGCTTTGACTGACGAAAGGATGGCTGCGACGTCCTGCTCGTCGGGTGTCGCGATTCCGTCTGCGGCGGCGGCCGCCAGCGTCGGCGTCTGGAACTTGTACCATTTCTTTTCCGGCTTGAAGTACAGCGTCATTTCCTTTTTCTGCTGGTCGAGGTAAAACGGCATCGCAGTGTCCACCGTATTGCCGTCGTCGCCGATAAAGACCATTTCGAAATCACCGGAGACGCGGAGATTGTGCCCCTTTGTATAGCCGGTCATGCCGAGATCGGCCCGCACGGCGGGGATGAAAAATTGCAGGTCCTGACGGAAAATCCGCTTGTCCTGTTGCGCAGGCGCCGAAATCGCCTCGCGGAACGCCTCCATGCCGTCGACGGCGGGCGCCTCTTCCGCCCCTGCCGTACCAAACATCATCGAGCCGCACAAAAGCGCGCCGGTCAGCACACGTCCGCCAAGTTTCATCCATTTATTCATATTTAAGTCCCCCTTATTCGTCATGATGCAGTTTGTTCCCGAAATCGCCGAAAAACGACTTGCAGATGCGCTCATACATACCGTCCTGTGCGTCGTAGTCCTGACGGTCGCGGTCGTCCTCGCGGCCGAAGATCATCTTGCCCGTTTTCGCATCATACGCCTCGAAACTCATGTTGAGCGTCGAGACATCGACACGGCGCGGCGGATAGGTAACCGGCACCGTGATATAGTAGTAGTCGTTGACCCAATGCCCGTTGCGGTCGCGGTAGCTTCGGTCGACGCGCTTCTGCTCCCATTCCGTATGTTCCGGTTGGATGTAATAGCTGTTCTCCCATTTCAGCACGCGGCTTTTGACATAGGCGTCGGCTGCCCTGGAAAGATTCTCCGCAAAGAGCGCCTGTGCTTTGTCCGGATCGGTCTTTGTCACCGTGTCGAGGTCGACGCCGATGGCCAGCGAAATGCGCCGCCGGGCTTCCTCTTCGGTCAAGACCTCGCATCCAAGTTTTTTCGCATATTCAGGGAAATCACTCGCGTACTTGTGCGCCTTCAGGTCGCTGTTGAAGCTCGCCGCCGAAAGGTCGACATCGTAGACCAGCACCCGTCGTACCCGGGAAAAGTCATACGATTTATCCTTCCAATCCGTCTTCTCCGCCAATGCCGCCCGGGGCAGCATCGCCAGCCAGATGCCTAGGAGCAGCACGCCAAGCGCGCGTCCCCAGTTCCGTCGCCAAGTGTTCATAAAACCCCTCCTTCACATTTTTCGGTCGCTTCCATTATACCATGTCTGCCGAAAAGGGAAAAGTTGCCTATCACAGGTCAATGTGCTATATTGGTAAGGAAATTTGTACGCGGAAGGAAACAACATGAAACTTCATAAACATTCGCTGCAGCTGATAAAATACGACTTGGCGCTGCTTTTCGTGTCGATGAGCGCGCTCTTGATGCTGATGGACATCCGGGTTTCCAAGTTCGGAGTCCGGGAATTTCTGCTCTATACGGCGGTCTGGGGCATTTTCTTGTTTGCGAGCCGCGCAAAACTTGGCATATACAGCCATATCTGGCGCTATGGAAACGCCGCGCTGTATTTGCGGTTAATCATCGCAGATACGTTGGCAGGTTTTCTTGCCCATCTTTACGCATTGGGTACGCACGTCCCGCAGATCCTGTCCCCCGCGCTGGTAGGCATCGGGCTTTTCAATCTGGTGCTTTCCATTGGGATGCGCCTCACTTACCAATATTTGGTGGACAACGCGTCCCGTCAATCGTGGAAAATCCTGCAAAGCCGCAAATTGGCGAAAGACCTGTTGGGCGTGGACATCCAGCCGGACACGGAGAAGCCGAAAACCAACGCGGCTATCGTCGGCGCGGGACGTCTCGGCGCGGATCTGATGAACGAGCTTTTGAAGAACCGCCGCGCGGAATACCAACCCTGCTGCTTCATCGAGGTCGACCCGGAAAAAATCGGCCGCCAAATCAACGGCATCCGCATTTACGCGGAAGACGACATGACGGCTTCGCTGGCGCAAAGCCTTGCCATCGACACTTTCATCTTCGCCATCTCGGACATGACCGTCGAACGGCGCAAAGCCTTTTACGATCGGTATCAACCCTTTGGCTGCAAGCTTGCGATTTATGACTATCCGTCGGTCGAGGACTTCAAGAAAGACGCGCGTCGTCTGCGCGCTTTTGACATCGAGGACTTGCTGTTCCGCAAGCCACGGTATTTGATGGAAAGCCAGGTGGAAAATTACTACCGCGGCAAAACTGTCCTGGTCACCGGCGGCGGCGGCAGCATCGGCAGCGAAATCGCGCGCCAGCTTGCCGCCATGAACCCTAAACGCCTCGTGCTCCTCGACGTTTATGAAAACGCGACCTACGACATCCAGCAGGAACTGAGATCCGGATATGGCGGAAATCTGAACCTTGCGGTGGAAATCCTCTCCATCTGCGACAGGGGACAGCTGGACAAAGCATTCCAGAGGATTCGCCCCGACATCGTATTCCACGCCGCCGCGCACAAACACGTGCCGCTCCTCGAAAAGAACGTAGTCGAAGCGGTCAAGAACAACGTCTTCGGGACGCTGAACGTGGCGGACTGCTGCGAGAAATACGATGTCGAAAAAGCTGTGATGATTTCCACGGACAAGGCGGTCAATCCGACCAGCGTCATGGGAGCGACGAAGCGCGTCTGCGAAATGATTTTCCAGAGCCGTATCGACAGCAAAACGAACTTTTGCTGCACGCGGTTCGGCAACGTACTCGGCAGCCGCGGCAGCGTCGTTCCGCTCTTCCGCAAGCAGATTGAAGCGGGCGGCCCGGTGACGCTGACCGACAAGCGCATCACGCGTTACTTCATGACAATCCCGGAGGCGTGCCAGCTCGTCCTGCAAGCCGGCGCTCTTTCCAAATCCGGCGAGCTGTACGTACTCGACATGGGCGAGCCGATTAAGATCCTCGATCTCGCGGAAGCGCTGATCCGTCTGATGGGACACGAGCCGTACAAAGATATCGACATCGTGGAAATCGGCCTGCGCCCCGGTGAAAAGCTCTACGAGGAGCTGCACATTCAGGGCGAGTCCTGCGAGAAGACGGAAAACGACTTGATTTTCGTCGAGAAGGACACGCCGAAAACGCGCGCGGAAATCGCCGAGAAGTTGGCAGTGCTTCAGGCGGCTGTCGAACAGAACGACGAGATCGAAGCAAAGCAGGCGCTGAAAACCACCGTTCCAAGCTTTACCGGTGACGCTGAGGTCGTGGAATAAAAATGTGACGTTTCTATAAAAAACTCCTGTGAGACAATGCCTCACAGGAGTTTTCTTTTCTCTATATGCGCTGTTTCACGCTTCCGTCACACCACGGCCAGCAGCAGCACCGGAATCAACAGAAGCGCCCAGTACGGCTTTCTGTCCCTTTCGGGGATTGCGGCCTTCACAATCATCTGCACGAAGATGAAATTCGACATCACGAGGAAAAACATTCCGTGATTGTTGAAGAACATTCCCATCACCTCGCGATGGCTCATGCCATAGGAGCCCGCCAACCATTGCCCAAGAAGCGAGAGAAACAGTACCGATACTGTCAGCCCGAGGAAGCTCGGCACAATGACACGGCGCAAATATACCGCGTCACCGATTCCCTTCTGTCGATGCTGGAGCATGAACGGCAATGTGCAGGACACCGTCGAAACCAGAACCAACAGTGCCGCGAGAAACGGCAATCGCCGCAAATTGGCTATGAATACGAGGACGTTGAACAGTAACATAAATCTGCCAAAAATAAAGATTTTCCTCGGATCATAATACTCTTTCCAATCGTTCAAAACGTCCGCCCCTTTCACATTTTACGATTGCGCCCAAAGCCGTTGGTACGTTTCGAGCTGGGAAAGCGCGTAGGAAATGACGTTTTTCCAGAGGCTCGGATAGGTGACGAGGATTTTTTCCATCGCCGCTTTCGGAACGGCGAGAATCGTGGCGCGTTCGGACAAAACCTCGGCGGAAATGGCCGCTTTCCGCTCTTTGAGGAATACCGCCTCGTTGAGCCACGCGCCTTCCTTTGCAATCCCGAGGGGATGATACCAGCCCTCGTTATCCTCGATGCTGCGAGCGAGTTTGCCTTCCGCGACGAAGAGCAGTTCGCTGTTCATGCCCTCGACGCGGTCGCCTTCGAAATAGGTCCGGAGCGTCGCTTCCTGCATGAAAACCTGCGTCGTCCCGGCATCCGAGCCTTGGAGCAGCCGGATGGACGAAACCGCGTGTTGCAGCCGCGCTTTTTCTTCTTCCTGATATGCCGTTTGAAGAACTTTTTCGGCGCGAATCTTGCTCTTCAGATGTTCCTCGAAGGCGGCGAAGGTCTCATGACGGTCCATCAGCATTTGCTTCAGCGTCAGGAAATACGTTTTCGCGATACGCTCTCCCGTCCCCGGCGTGAAGGAGTCCTCATCGTAGAGGAAAGCGATGAACGCTTCCGAACCATTGTATCGGAAATAAAGGCTCATCTTCATGCTCTGCGCGTCCCAGGAGTGCTGCGAGACGATACGGCCTTCAGGATCGGCGGCCTGTGCCGTGTAAGGTTTTTCTTCGGAAAGGAAGTCGTAGAAATCGAGGAAATAATTGAAAGGCTTTTCCTCGTCCCCCAGGAGATGGCCGAAACTTTCCCAATTGAAGCAAGCGTATGGCTGGGAAACGAGGAACTGCTGAAACTGCCGCTTCAGGATGCTGTCGACGGTTTCCTTCCTGTCGACTGTTTGACGCATGGGAACCATGAAGCCGGGATTCAAAACACTCTCTTCCTGTTTTCCCCGCTTCGGCACAACTAAGCAGCAGCAAAGATCCCGAAGCCGCCCGTCGATTTGCAGGAAGAGGCCCCACGCTGTGGCCAACGCTCCCACCATCATCATGCGATTGTCCTTCGTCTCGGTCCTCAGGTCGGAAAGAAGGGCTGCGGGGAAAACGCTACGATAAGCCCGTTGACGATACGGATGCGGCGGCACATCTGCCAACTCTCCCGGAAGCGGAGTACGACTCGGCGGCGGAGTCAGGAGCTTTTTCCAATATTCCGCCATCTTGCTTTCCATCTGCTCGCCAAAATCAGGAGGGCTCACGACCTGGCGCGGGCGTGCCGGCATGTTCATTGCCGTGCGGATGATTTCGCGGATGTCGAAACGATCCAGGATTATTTGCGCCGCAGTCACCAGCACTGCATATTCGTCCTTGCCCGTGTGGAAAACGACAATCCGAAGCAATTCGCCTTTTTCGATATTGAACGGGTAACGGAGCAGCGCCGCCGTCGCTTTCCTGAGCGTAGCGTTGATCTCTTCCGGCGAATGCCCCTGTAAGTTTTGATAAAAAACGGTTTCCGTGTTTTTCCGCTCTTTGGTCACGACTGCCAAGACTCGGTCTCCCATGTCGCAGTAATTTGTCCGTAAAACATCTTCCTCCAGGCTGAATTTCCTGAGGGCGTGGGTGAAGCGGAGCGGCAGCAGAGTCCCTTGCAGCTTGTAGAGCGTCTGGGTCAAAAAGCAGGGGGACAGGAAATTCCCGCGCCCGAAGAACCAAGCTTCATACGGGGTCAGTTCGCGGACATGATCAATCCTATAGGCTGCATAGCCTTTCTGCGGCTGCGGACCGTAGACCTCGCAAAGCCGCGTTTTGTCGCTTTCCGGCAGCATATTGAAGCGTACCGTCGTTTCATTCATAGCCGTTTCTTCCTTTCTTGTCCCATCTTTTTTGCTTTGCCTCATTCGGCGTTATCGCAAATTCTCTCCTAATTTTTCCTTGACCGCCGCCTTGTGTGCGTACATGGCGTCGTCTGCCTCTTGGAAAATCTCGGCGTAATCCGCACCGGGGCGCCAGACGGCAAGGCCGCGAGCCACGGACAGCGTGAACTCCGAGTTATGCATTTGGAAACGCTTGGACGCCACGGCCAGATCGAAAGCGTCAATCAATTCTGCCCGTCGTTCGTATTCGGTGCCTTCGAGGATCGTCGCGAACTCATCGCCGCCAATCCGATACACGAGGCTCCCAGCGAAAATCTTTGCCATGATGCCCGCCGCGCAGCGCAAAAGCTCGTTGCCCGCTTCATGTCCGTATTCGTCGTTCATCTTTTTCAGGAAATTCACGTCGAACACGACGACGGCATAAGGCGCGTCATCCTCCCCACGTTTCGAAAGCTCGCCGCATTTGCGCGCGTAGGCGGCGGCATTCAACAAACCGGTCAGCATATCGCGGTACACGAAAACCTCAAGCTTTCCGACCATATCCCGAATGCTCCGCACCAGCGTACCCAGCTCATCCTTCGATTCGGCGGGCAGCTCCACTTCCAGATTTCCGCCGGCGATTTTCCGCGCCGCCTCGTTCAGCGCGAGAAGCGGCCGTATGCCACGCGAAGCGAAGAACAAGCTCAGGGACGATACGAAAATCGCCACGGTCAGCATTGCACAGACGAGGTGCATCAAGAGATTGTTCCGCTCGGCATAAATGTCGCGCTTTGGCGTCGCGATACCCATCCAGATGCCGTTGGTCAGATACGTTTCCATTTCGTGGAATTCGGGATTCGACTGGAATTTTTCACCTTGTCGATAATCTTTATGGTAGAGCACGCGTCCCTGCCGGTCCTTCAGATAGACGTGGCCGTAACCGTAAATGGACATGCGCCGGATCTCGTGAATCAGGTAGTCGAAGTCAAGATCCATGCCCACTACGCCGATAAATTTTTGCTGCGCATAGAGCGGGATGACATAAGAAATCACATAGACGTCCAGGACCGGATCGACATACGGCTCGATCCATGTGGCGCTGTGGCGCATCGCCGGGATATAGTACCAGCCGACGGTTTCCGTGTCCGTCGGTTCGTATTGAGAAAGGTCTATCGGACGGCGGCGGTAAAAGGAGGTCGACGCACCCTCCCAGCGGTTCGACGCCCGCCCCCAGGAAAAGCCGCCCTGCGGCCCGGAGAAGGACGGAACCAAGCGGTAATAAAAGCTGATGCATCCGTCGGCGTTCAATGCGACGTCGCGAAAGAGCGCTTCGGTCCTCTGCAAATAAGCGGCACGGTACGTCTCATCCCCCGCGAGGCGGTCATAGCTTGACAGCTCCGACAGCGCGAGATTGCGGAAACTTTCGGCGGCGTTTTGCACACCGTCAAAGGTGCGTTTCAGCCGTTCCCGGCAGATAATGGTCATTTCCGACAGTTCGTTTTCGACGTTCTGACTCGTGACGCGGTCGACGACGAAAACACCGACGCCGCCCAACGCAAGGGCTGAGACAAAAACAGTCGCAACTTCGAGGATGGCGAAATCCGTCATGATGGAATGGCGGTATTTGAGCACGATATAAAGCAGCGCGACAATGGCCACGTTCATCGTCATCAGGCACTCAAAATTGAACTGCATCCAAGTGTCGATATTTTCCAATCCATAAATCACGCCGGAAAGATCCAGCACGAGGAACAGCACGAACAGGAAACCGTAAAACACTGCCGCAATTCGCTGCACCGCGCCGCTCTCATCCTGAAGCGCGGCCTTTTCCCGCGCGCTGAGTTCCCGCGGTGACGGGGAAAGCGGGCGGAACATATAAGCGCAGAGCAAAAGGCCTCCCGCCAGCCGGAAATCCGTCCGCTCCAGCATCGACGGATGGCAGAGAAATATCGTCAGACAGACGGAAAAAATCCAGAGGATGTCAAACGCATGCTGACGCCGGGGCTGTACCTCCGTTACGGGCACAGGGCAATAAAACGAATAATCACGACTGACGAGAAGGAAAAACGCGATCAGGCCGAAAAAGACCGGCATCGCGAAATCGTTGTTGAAAATGACAAGCGCGTATCCTCCGGCGCTGCCAAAATGCCGCGCTGCGCTGCCGATATATTGAAGCGTGTACGTCTCGTCCGCGCACATCGCACAAAACAACGACGACGTCAAGATCGTGATAAACAAAATCAGGAAATATTTCAGGATGATTTTCGGGCGAAGCGCGAACAGCGGCTCGTCCGGTTCGACGAGAAGGGAATGCCAAAGCCGCCAAGGCAAATACGCATCGAGAAACGCCCAGAAGGCGCAGTTGCAAAACGTGCGGAGGCTTTCGAAAAGAAATACGGCGAGGCCTTTTTCTTTCAGCACTTCCAACAGTTCGGGCCAAACGGTATACTCGGCAATCATTGCGCCGACCATCGAGCCGACGGCGGCGGAGGGGCCCCACATCACGCCCAAAAGCGGCGGCAGGAAATTCGCCATATTGATCACCGGATTTTCATTCGGCATCACAAAAAGCGCCTTCGAAATCCAACCGAAGCCGTAGTATAGCAGGATTGCCAAAAGTCCACGAAAAATGTCGCGTTTCACAAAATCACCACTATTCGCGATGCGCCAACGCTGTTACGTCTATACAAACCTTACGGTTCAAAAGGAATCCCGAAGGCGCGGCACGCTTCTTTGCCATACTCCCGCTTCAGATACTTGACAATGTCCCGGGACTTTTCCTTGAAAGCGTCCCGTTCTTCCGCCGAAAGCTCCGTCACGACAATGCCGTTCTCGACGAAAATTTGTCTCGAGTCCTCTTCCTGTCGCGCTATTTCCCGCCGGCCCCATGCACAGGCCTCGTCAGCCTTGTCACGTAAAAGCTGCCGCGTTTTTGGCTCTAATTGGTCGAAGGCCTTGCTGTTCGCTATGAAAAGATACGTTTCATAGGCATAGTTTAGGACTGTCGTGTATTTGGTGTACTGTTCCAACTCTGCGGAATGCGACATGATGAAGCCTGTCTCATAGCCGTCCACGACGCCCTGCCGGAGCGCGGCAGGCAGCTCGCTCCAGCTCATCGGCACCGGCAATGCGCCCAAGGAGGCAAAAAATTGGAACCGCTCCACATTTCCCGAAATGCGGATCTTCAAAAATTTCAAGTCTTCAGGCGTGCGCACGGGCCACACGCGGTTGGAAATCTGGCGCATCCCGTTGTGGACGTAGCCCAGATAAATAATCCCCTGCTCCGCCAATGTTTTTTCATAGTAAGCGCCGCCGCCTTCGTCGATGGCCGCGCCCGCAGTCTCGAAATTCTCGAACGCCCACGGCAACGTTGCCACCGCGAGGCGCGGATTGAGCATCGAGAGATTGCCCGACGTGTACGCCGCCAAATCCACCGAACCGTCGGCCAGCATTGCGACGCCTTTTGTCGTATTGCCTCCGGCGAGCTGGTCCTTTGGGTAAATTTCAATCGTCACGTTGCCGCCCGAAGCTTCTTTTACCAGCTCGGCAAACCGTCGGGCCGTGGTCGTATCGATTCCCTTGTCCGTACCATTGATTTCCATCACCAGACGCACAGGCTGATACTCTTCCGCGCTTCCCCGTATAGCTGCGGACTCGCGCCGGGCGCCGCAGCCGAAGCAGAAAAACGCGCCCAGGAAAAGCACAAGCGCCATCATCGCACGACGTTTCATGGGCATTCCTCCGTTATGCGCCGCCAATCACCTTGCGGATCGTCAGGATGTTTTTCCCGTCCTTGTATTCGTAGTGTGCCTCGGTCACGATTTTTTTCACAAGAAATACGCCGAGCCCGCCAATCGGTCGATCCTCCGCAGAAAGTGTCAAATCCGGATCGGGACGCTGGAGAGGATCGTAAGGGGCGCCCTCGTCTATGAACGTCAGCGTGAGTCCCTCCGGGCCTTCGCCGCCGCTCCGCCGGATGAGGACGAAGCCGCCCGGCGCGTCATAGGCGTAGCTTGCGATATTGACGAAAATTTCCTCCGTCACCAGTTCGATATGCAACCGTTCCCGCATCGAGCATGCGTCTGTCAGCGTTCCCGTCGCGAACTCAATCGCTTTGGGCAGCGCCTCCACCTTCGCTTCGATACGGAGCTCTTCCGTCCTCATTTTTCAATCGTCAAAAGGTCGTCGAAGCCCGTCATCGACAGGACTTCCATCACGGCCTCCTGCACATGGAGCATCTTCATGCTGCCTTGTTTGTTCATGCGCTTCTGCGCCATCAGGAACGCGCGCAGCCCCGACGAAGCCACATAGGTCAACTCAGCGCAATCGAGGACGAGCGACTCTACACCCGTCAGCGACGCTTCCAGCTCCTTCTCGAAATCGGCGGCGGCCACTGTGTCCAGACGTCCCGAAAGGACCATCGTCAGCGACGTCCCGTTTTGTTCTTTTTTGATTTCCATGATATTTCCCCCTCGGAATTTATTTCTATGGATTTATTTCTATAATATATGATAAGACAGAATTTTGTTTCACGCAATAGGAAGCGGCAGAAAGATTGTCGATAAGATTATTCGATAAAAAAAAAATTGCGCACAAACGATCGATTCGTTTATGCGCAATTTTTTGTTTTATGATGCGTTATTCGTTAAAAATCTGGCCGGGCAGCTTCTGCTTTTCCTTTGGCGGGAAAATCGCCTCGTATCGCTCGAACGCGGCGGGGTTTTCCTCCGCCGCGAAATAACAGGCGGGCGTCGCGTACTCGCCGCGAATTTCGTCAAGACAATGCAGCGCCAATTCCTTGCAAAGGAAAAAGGAATCGTCCGCGCCCTCCGGCAAGCCGTGGTAACGGACGCCGAGCGTCGACGCGACCACAAAACCGCTCTTGCCGTAAAAGTCGATATTGCCCTCGAAGCAAACGGCCTTCACCCCGTACTCCGCCGCCTTTTCCAGCGAATAGTCCAACAGCTTCTTGCCATAGCCCTGCCGTTTATACTCGGGCGCAATACAAATAGGCCCCATCGTCAATATCGGAAACGATGCGCCATCGTCGCAGCGGATCTCCGCCTTCACGAACACGTTCTGTCCGATGATCTGTCCGTCCTTCTCCATCACGAAGTCCAGTTCCGGCACGAACGCCTCTGCATCCCGCAGGCATTTCAGCACAAAATGCTCGACGCAGCCGGGCCGATAGACGTTCCAAAAGCTCTCGCGGACAAGATTTTCAACAATACGAAAATCCTCGGAAGTTTCCCTGCGAATGATAAATTCATCAGTATTCATTTGTTTTTGCCTCCTCAAATTTTGCCGATTTCAATTCGTCCGTCGGCGGGAGGCTCGCAGATTGTTCCGTAAGCCCCCGCTTACAGCACAATCTCCGTTGTGCAAATAAGGTTCTTCAAAAAGCATACTCCTTGAAAATGTAGGTAGAGAAAACTCCTCTTGCCGGAATTATACCGCCGAAAAGTTTCTTTCGTCAATGTTACGGTTTTCCCAGATAGCGGAGTCCCAGCATCGTGATGTCGTCGGCCTGTTCCGCGTTTCCGACGTAGGCTTTGAGCGACGCGCCGATGTCGGCGAGGATTTCTTTGACAGGGGCTTCGTTTCCTGCGCGGGTCAGGTCGGCTTTCAGCCGTTCCTCGCCGTAAAGTTCCGCCGCCTCGTTTGTCGCCTCGGTGACGCCGTCGGTGTAAAAGAAAATCATATCGCCGGCTGCGAGGTTCAGCGTCGCTTGATGGTACGTCAGATCTTCCATGACGCCGAGGGGCTTGTCCGGTTTCCCCTCGGGCACAAGGTACGTCGCTTCATTGTCACACCGCATGACAAGCGGCGGATTGTGGCCCGCGTTCACATAGTCGAACCGACCCGTTTGAAGATCGAGCACGCCGAAGAACACCGTCACGAACATCATCTGGTCGTTCCCTTCGCAAAGCCGGTTGTTGACATGCGCCATTACTTCGGCAAGACTGTCGGTCGGTTTCGCCGCCATGACGAAGTTTTGCAGCACGCTTTTCGCCACAACCATGAACAGCGCGGCGGGAACGCCCTTGCCCGACACGTCTGCCACCGTTACCGTGAGGTGGTTTTCGTCCAGCATATAGAAATCGTAGAAGTCGCCGCCTACTTCCTTCGCCGGGGTCATGCCCGCATCGAGGTCAAACGTTTCTTGACCGGCAAAATCCGGCGCGATGCTCGGCAGCATTCCCGCCTGGATTTTACGCGCGACGGCCAATTCGGTGGCAATACGTTCTTTATCCGCCGTCGCCCGCGACAGGTTTTCCATATACGCCTTGAGGTCGACGGTCATCGCATTCACGCTGTTCGCCAAAAGCTCGATTTCGTCGCCGGTCTTGATCTCCAGCTTTTTGTCGAGATTGCCCTGCGCGATTTCCTTCATACCTTCGGCCAGCGAAAGAATCGGACGTACGAAATGATCCCCCGCCTTTGCGCTGATCCAAAGGACGAACGCCAAAAGGACGAGCAGTTGAATCGCGCCGACAACCGTAAGCTGCACGAGTACGTCACGAAGGTCTTCGGCAAATTCCGCCATCTGATCATGTAAACTGTCCCGTGCGTACCGCGCCGGATAGCTCACCTCCGTTTGTCCGACAAGCTGTCCGAAGCTCCACCCCAAAGACTCCATGGGCGAGTATGCGAGAAAATACGGAACTCCGTCCACTGTCACGAGTTGGACGTCGCTCTTGCCGTCCGTCATCGCCGCCGCCTCGAAGGCAAGGCTTTTATCTGCGCACTGCCGCAGATCGCGATATTTGTCAGTAACGGCGAGTACGCCTTCCGTCTTGGACGAAAACAATATTTCCCCGTCCCGATTCAAAATAAAGCTGGCGGACGAAAAACCACCCGACGTCGCACTCCTCGTTTGCCGATATATTTCCTCGGCGTTGCAGTCGATGCCGACGACGCCGGCAAAGCCCTGCGCATCGTAAAACGGCGCCGCGCAAGTGATGCATCGGTTGCCGTTCGTATCCACATAAAGGTCGGTAAAAACCGTTTTCCCCGCTTTCTCCGCCAATTTGTACCAATTCATTTCCCGCGGGTCATAGCTTTCGAGGAATTTATCACTGAATCGGAGCGTGCCGCCGTCGGGGCTCGAGTCCGCAGCAATCAACCAGCCGTGCCGGGAGCCGACAAAAACTCCGGTATAATAACGCCCGAGCGGAGTCAACGTATCGGCGATATTCGCCGCAAGGCCGATTTCCCCTCGTAAATCGTCGCCCGCGCCCGCCGCCAACGCGTCGGAAAGATTCAGGTACGGCACACCCGAAACGATTTCATCCCTGTGGGGATCGGGCAACGTGCGTACCTCATAGTGCTCCGAATCGGAAAGGATCAGGGTCATCGTCTGCGCCAGAGACTCCACATCCTGCCGCGTATGCTCGATCTCGCGCTCGACGAGCTGCGCTTTCTCCGCCACATGGTCCGAAAGGCGCCGCCGTGTCTGTTCGCCTGCAAAGTTCTCGACAAAACCGGCGGCGGACTCGCCAAGGATGCGCCGCCGCTCGTCGACTTTTTCGCCTGCCAGCATCATGCCGACACCTACGATCAATAACAGTCCGACAAAAGACAGCACTCCGCCCGATAAAGCAATGAGCCGCACTCTGCGTCGTATATCCAGCTTCATGGAAGCACCTCATTCTAGGAAAAATATGTTATCATCATCAAGAACTCATAAAATATATTCGCCTCAAAAATAAAAAATCCTTTTTGCTATCCCTAAAACAATGCGTTTATCAAAAAAGGCAAAAGAAAACGTCCCCGAATTTCTTCGGGGACGTTTCAATCAATTATTTCACTTCATAGGTAGTCTTCGTCACGAACTTAACTTTTCCCTTCGCGACCGCCTGAATCATCAGCGACAACAGCTCTTCCTGAGCGATGCCCATCTTCGCCGCCGTCTTCGCAAAACGGTTCTTATCCATCTTTCCGATGTTCTTGAACGGCTCTAAGATATTGCCCTCTTCCTGAACAACCGGCGCGGCTTTTTTGACTCCTCTCGGCATGAAAAACGCTCCCTTCTGTATAAAAGAATTTAACCGAAATCATCATATCATTGACAAAAGTATTTGACAAGAAAATATTTATTGTTTGATCCGTTTTTTTCAAAAACCGAGCGGGAAATTTTTTCGTTTCCCGCTCGTTTCATCTGCCATTTTTTCCCTTTTCAACATCCGTGATACGATAAATTTCAAACGCGTTTTTCCCGCACTTCGCGCACCGATAGCGCGACGGGTGCTTGACCACCGCGCCCGCCCGTAAATAATAAAACGTGTTTCCGCAAGCGGCACAGACCACCTTGTAACGATAAAGCGTTTCGGATTGGCGGATCGCGGATTTTTCTGTGTGGACCTCGATATGGAGCCCAAGCGTGTCGTTCAGGATCGTCATTCCCTGATGGAAAAGTGTGCCGTGTCCCTCGCGGGACGGCAGGCACGCGTGCAGGAGCTCATGGGCGACGACATCGAGCAATGCGTCGGCATTGCCCGTGAAGAAAAGATGCCCGCTGAACGCGAGCCGACATTCCGAATCGTTGGCGCGCGGAATATTGCAGGAGCCATATTCCCGAACGCCGCGCGTAATTCGGACGGCGGAAACGCTGCGCAGGTGAACGGGAAGTCCCGCAGCCTGAAGCATACTTTCAATGGCAGGACCGAGAACACCAATCAGATTGCGCGCCAAAACGCGCTTTTTCCACACGCCCATCGGCTCCGAGAGTCTTTCCTCAGCAGCCGCGCGAAGCGCTGCCATACCCCCCTCGGAAAAAAGTGAATCCCCGCAGGGCAATCCTGCGGGGAATTTTTCACTTTGCGGACGCGATGGCATCTTTGACCGCCTGTTCTTCTTCCTTCGTCATCGTGTAGGTGGAATGACCGTCCACGATGGGTTTCACATAGCTTCGCGAATCCTCGCGGGCGAAAATGCTGGAAAATACGACACCGTTGTTGTACGCGTCAAGAAGCGCGACGGCGTAGCTGAGGTCACTGCCCATGTCCTGAAACGCGGAGAAGCGCACGACGCCGACCCGGGTGACCGCCGTCTGGAGCAGCGCGTCAATGCGCGCATTTTCCTCCCGGAGCTTCGCGTTTTCCTCGGCGACGCGGCGCGTCTCCTCAATATGGGAGAGCAGCATCTGTTCCATGGATTTGCCCGATTCCTCGCCCATCATCATCTTCTGATAGAGGCTTTTCAACGAAGAAAGGCTGATCAAAAGATAAATGACGAGAATGAGGAGGAGGGCGATTACTGCGCCAAGCGCGCCAAGCGCAGTGCTAGGATTCGTCGAAACAAAGTTGACAAGCTCGTTCATGAAAATTGCAATTCCTTCCTTAACTGATTTGATTCAATTCATTCGCCACGTCTTTGTCTTTCTTGCCGAGCACCCAGCCCAGCAGCTTGACCTCGGCGAAAAGCATCATGCGCTGCTCGCGCGAAGGATTTTCCTGCTTGGAAAGCTGGCGATATTGTTCGAGAGATTTGACGTAACGGGCGTGGACCTCCGACTGGCTCCGCATTCTTTCTTTGCTCGCGTCGTACATCTTGTCGGTGAGTTCTTCCAATGTCATGCAGTGTTCCTCCTAATTACCTCTTCTGTTCCAGCCGGAACTGCTTGACCATTTGCTGCATCTCAGCGGAGAGCTTCGCCAGTGAACGGCTTGCCGAGGCGATTTCGTCCATGCCTGCCGCCTGCTCCTCAGAAGACGCCGAGACGCTTTGCGCTTCGTCGGCTACCGCACGGGCCTGCCGGGAAACATTGTCCGCCTCTTCGGCGATCTCGGCAACAGGCCGCTGCAGTCCCTCGATGGTCGTCATGATGTTTTCCGTGGACGCGCGGACCGCCTCGACCTGCGTGACGATACGCTGGAAGTAATCGCCGGTCTGCGTGACGTTTTCCTTGCCCTCCTGTACGGTGTCGCGGCCCAGCTCGATGGCGCGGACCGCCGCGTCGGTGGACTGCTGGATCGCGCGGATACGCTCGCCAATCTGCTCCGCTGCCGTACGCGACTCTTCGGCGAGTTTTCGGACTTCCTCGGCAACGACGGCGAAGCCGCGGCCGTGCTCGCCGGCGCGGGCCGCTTCGATGGCCGCATTCAACGCCAAGAGGTTCGTCTGTCCGGCGATGCCGGTGATGACCTCGACGATAGAACCGATTTCTTTCGAGCTTTCACCGAGTTTTGCGACGGTGTCTGCGGACTCCGCTACGGTTTCCGCGATACGGTTCATCTGTTGGACGGTTGTTGCCGCCAGCGTGTTACCCTCATTGGCGTGTTCCACCGCGTCGTTGACGCTCTTCATGCCGGAGCGCACGACCCCGACGACGTCCGTCATGCCTTCCTGCAAGCGGCCAACCCGCTCGGTGGTCAAGGTCAGTGCATCCATCTGCATAGCGGCGGACGCAGAAACGTTCGTGACAGCCTCGGCCACGCTCTGGGTCGCCTGTGCGGACTGCTCCGCATTCTCGGTCAAGCGCTCGGAGCTTTGCGCGACCTCCTCGGACGTTCCCTGCATCCGAAGCAGCACGCTGCGAGTCGCGTCGAGCATCTCATTGAAATAGTTGGCAATCTCGCCGAACTCGTCCTCCGTCTCGAGATCGATGTTACGGGAAAGGTCACCGTCCGCCGCTTTTTTCGCGGTGGTGGTGATGGTAGTGACTGAATTTTTGATGGTCTTCGTCAGCGCGACCAGTACGAGAATGGAAATGATGAGAATCAGGGCGCTGGCCGCGATTGCCAGCTTGATAACAGTCTGGTAAGCTGCCTCGCCCGCTTCCAGAGCTTCCGCTGTCCCTTCGCGGCAGCTCTGGGCATCTTCATCCATCGCGTCAATCAGCGCGGAAAACGCCTTCGCGGTTTCCTGCTCCAGCAGCTTGTCCGCCGCCTTGCGGTCACCGGCGTCCAGCAGCTTATCGACTTTTGCCACTTCGGCGCGGTAGTTTTCCCAGAGCTTCTTCTCCGCGTTCAGGATCTTGAAGTCGCTCTCTTTTTCCTCTTCCGTATCGTATTCCGTCTCGTTCAGCGTTTTTTCGTACTCGGCAAAGGCTTCATTTACCGTGGCGATACGTTCCTTTTCCGCTTTCTCCCATTCCTTTTGTGCCTCAGGATCGTCGACGGTAATGCGGTACATCAGCGCGCGGTGCAATCCCGACGCGGTCTCGGAAATGTTGGCCACGCGGTCACGGGACTCCATCCAATCGCCGATGTTCCGGACTTCCTTGCCGATGTTCTCCGCCGAGCGCACGGCGAAGAAGCCGAAGCCTGCGAACAGCAGGAACAGGATGCCAAAAGCGAGCGTCAGTTTTTTCGCGATAGAAAGATGGTTCATGAAAAATCTGCTCCTCTCCCTTTTTATGGATATTATTAAAAGATTACGACGCAAATGAAAAAAATCCTGCCAAAACGGAAAAAAGAACGCAATTTTATCGACTTACCCACATTTTTATTCACAAAACAGGTTTTCCATGTGGAAAACTTTTCCCTTGCGCGTATTTTCGCGTTTGCGTATACACAAAATATCCACCGTTTTTCCCTTGTTTTTTACAATGAAATCTTTTATCATAATAAGCAGTTCTAAATTTTATGAAAAAGGAAGGGATTTTATGAAGCAGAAGTTTCATCGGTTCTTTTCTCTTGTGCTGACGCTTGCCTTCGCTCTGGCGTTCTCGGCCAGCGCTTGGGCGGCGGACGTCGTTGTTCTGCACACGAACGACATCCACTGCGGTGTGGAGAAAAATGTGGGAATTGCGCGGCTCTCCCAGTACAAGAAGGATTTGAAAAAGCAGGGCCAAACCGTGCTGCTCGTGGACGCAGGCGACGCGGTGCAGGGCGAACCCATCGGCAAGCTCTCGAAGGGCGAGTCGATCGTGAACATCCTGAACGCCGTCGGCTATGATTTCCTGATTCCGGGCAATCATGAGTTCGACTACGGCATGACGCGTTTCTTCGAGCTTTTGAAGAAGCAGAAGACGCCGTATTATTCCTGCAATTTCACCGACCTGCGCACGGGCGAGCATCCGCTCCAGTCCTATAAAATCGTGAACGCAGGCGGTCACAAGATTGCTTTCGTCGGCGTGACGACGCCGGAGACGCTGGCCACCTCGACTCCGAAATATTTCCAAGACGACAACGGAAAATTCATTTATGGCTTCTGCGAGGACGAGACGGGCGAAAAGCTCTACGCGGCAATCCAGAAAGCCGTGGACGCGGCGAAGAAGGAAGGCGCAGAGTTCGTCATCCTCGTCGGACACCTGGGCATGGACGGCACAATCCCGCGCTGGTCCAGCACGGCGATTGCCGAGCACACGCACGGCGTTACGGCCATTATCGACGGACACTCTCATGAGAAGTACGAAAATCGGTCTGTGAAAAATACGGAAGGCAAAGACGTCCTGATCACGCAAACCGGCACGAAGATGGAGACTGTCGGCAAGCTGGTGCTGCACGACGACGGCACGATGACCTCGACGTTGGAGACGGACAAGACCTTGCCCGGCCCCGACCCGAAAATCCTGAAAGCCATTGAAAAGGAAAACAAGAAATTCGAGCCGATCCTGAAGCAGACGGTTGGCGAATCGCTTGTCGATCTGTGCGAGCGGGATCCGGCGACGGACAAGCGCCGCGTTCGCAGCCAGGAGACGAACATGGGCGATTTCGTAGCCGATTCTTTCCGCTCTGTGCTGAATACGGATATCGCTCTTGTAAACGGCGGCTCTCTTCGCAACAAGATCAAAAAAGGCGTATTCACCTATCAGGACATTTTGACCGCGTTCCCCTTCGGCAACATGAGCGCGGCGGTGGAAGCCACGGGACAGACGATTATCGACGCATTGGAGCTCGGCGCGATGAATTTGCCCGAGGAGAACGGCGGTTTCCTGCAGGTGTCCGGTCTCAGCTACACGATTGACGCGACGATTCCCTCGGCGGTGGAACTGGACGCGCACGGCAGCTTCGTCGACGTGAACGGCGAGCGCCGCGTCAAGAACGTCATGGTCGGCGGTGTGCCCATCGACCCGGCGAAGATTTACACGGTCGGCGGCACGACTTATGTGCTGAAGGACGGCGGCAACGGCATGGTGATGTTCAAAGGTACGAAGCTGATCGACGACGGCTCCCTGACCGACGCGGACATGATCATGGAGTATGTGCAGAACCATCTGAACGCGAAAATCGGCGAGGAATACGCGAACTGGCAGGGCCAAGGACGTATAACGATTATCGAGTAAATTGGATAAAAACAACCCGTTGGGAAAATTTCTTTCCAACGGGTTGTTTTTATAGCGGCTCCAATATCTCTGTTCATCCGCTTCACGGCGGCAATTCTTGACAAGCCCTTTGACACTATGGGAAAATATTGGGGACAACGAAAGCAAAGGAGGATGTATCATGTCGAATACGGTAAAGGCGAATGAATTCCCGGGCAAGGCAAGACGAATGAAAAAATGGCTGTCCGCCGTGGGACTATGGCTCCTGCTCACAGTGACTCTGCTTTCGGGTGCGGGCAATCCGGCTTTAGCGGAAAAAGCGTTTGCGGCAGGCACACCGGAG
This sequence comes from uncultured Selenomonadaceae bacterium, assembly GCA_902777615.1. Lineage (GTDB taxonomy): Bacteria > Bacillota > Negativicutes > Selenomonadales > Selenomonadaceae > RUG12372. Next base: position 1,612 of record CACYUQ010000004.1, on the reverse strand, counting down.
AGTGCCCCCGTGGCCGAGGCAGCTGTCCCCGCATGGAAATGGCTTGGGAAAGCTCCTTTGACAGCAGAGCAGACGCAGGCGATTTTAGCGGCACCCAAAGGGGAACGTCCCGATCCGGCAACGTATCTTGACAAGAACTATATACGGCAGCATTTGAAGGAGTTCCGCCAAGGCGCGTCCTTTGTCATGGGACTGGACAATTACGTCATGTATGTGCTGACGCGGAAAGCCATCGGCAGAGAGGACGGTACCTGCTTCGTCATGCCCAAATCCGTCTGTGACGATATTGCCAAAGCGGCCAAAGGCAATCTTGCCGTCTACGAACAGGCGCTGGGGTTTGAGACGGGCTATTTCCAGGGCCACGGCGGGCTGGTACGCATCGACGTCATAGAGGTGTCGGACCTCCATATCAGGATCCCGTCGGGAAACGAGGCCGGTGTGAATGCGTATTGGCTCCCCGGCGGCTATACGTCCGGCGGCGTTCCCGAAGCCGTCTCTGATCTTGTGCCGAAGTCCCGCATTTTGGTGACGCGGCTGCAGGGGGAATAAATGGTGCTGGGAAAAGGAAAGGATTTCCGTGATGCAATGGCGCAGGGCGAGGTCGCGATGTTCCTGCGGGGCGACGGAGCTTATCGCAAGACTCCGCAGTCTGATTTCGCCGGAGAAGACGCGCCGACGGATACATGGAAAGCGCTTCAAGAGATTTACGCCGCGAATGAGACGCTCGATGCCGGATCAGCGCTCTCGGAAGGCATATCGACGCTTCTGAGAGGCACAGTGGGCGACGTGTATTTAGCGATTTTGTATTTGACGCGGCTGTCCCTGGCGGAGCAAGGGGGCAGGCTTCCCTTCCGGATTCCCTTGCGGGCGCTTTTAGCGACGGCAAGGGAACGCGTGGAAACGCACCGGAAAGCGTTCGCCGGGCCGTTGGATTTTCCCAACGGTTTTGTCAAAAAAAGGGCGTTGGAAGATTTGAAGGGATGGAACGAAGCGGTATTTCTGCCTTACTATGGGATAGACCTCTTGCCATTGGACGGATGATTGCGTTGCTGTCTATGAAAAACGCCCCGGCACTTTGCCGAGGCGTTTTCCATAGGGAAATTATTATGCAGCTTCTCCGAGTTTTCCTTCGAGGTCGTGATTCGTCATCGCGCAGACCGTGGAGTCGGACCAGACATTTTCCGCAGTCTCGATCATGTCGATGATGGTGTAAATCGGAAGGATCACGCCCATCAGGCCCAGCGGCGCGCCCACCGAGGACATCAGCGAGAGCGTCAGGAAATAGCAGCCCATCGGGACGCCGGCGTTGCCGATAGCCGCCAGCACCGAGATGACAACCCAAGTCATCATCGTGGGAAGCGTCAGCTCGAAGCCCGCGTTCTGCATCACAAACAGCGAAGTGACGAGGATAAAAGCCGCGCAGCCGTTCATGTTGATCGTGGTGCAAATCGGCAGCACGAAGCGGGACACGGTGGGATTGACTTTGAGGTTCTGTTCCGCCGAGGCCAGCGTGACCGGCAGCGTGCCCGCCGAGCTTTTCGTGAACAGCGCCACGGCGAGAGCCGGGGACATCTGGCGGAACACATGGATCGGGTTCAACCCGCGCGCGAGG
>CACYUQ010000003.1 GCA_902777615.1 uncultured Selenomonadaceae bacterium | reverse complement strand
GCAAAATTACGGAACGTCCAAAATCGGAAGAAGAACCTCCGCAGGACGATACACCGCTGATGACGCCAATCCCGACGACGCCGGCGGTTTCCGTCGAGGTGTCCGGACTGAATGAAGCTCCGACGGAAACGCCGTTGGGCACACCGGAGCCGAAACTCAATATCACACATCATTCTTGATCAAGGCATAAAAAATCGCTGCCGCATGAAAATTGCGGCAGCGATTTTTTATGCCTTGGTGTTATTCGCTTTTTTGTTTGCGCAAAAACAACTGCAACAGGGCTTCGTGAGGGTTGGCCTGTTCCTGGATAACGTCGTGGACGGCTTGGGTGATGGGCAATTCCACATGGTACTTTGCACCGAGAATCAAGAGCGCGTCGGCAGTGGAGACGCCTTCGGCCAATTTTTCCGACGGAAGACCGCGTACGAGATTTTCACCAAAGCGGCGGTTATTGCTGTGCTGGGAAAAGAGCGTCGCTTCGTAATCACCGAGATGGGAGAGACCATAAATCGTCATCGATTCGCCGCCCATCGCGCCGACGAGCCGCGCCAGCTCCGCAGCGCCGCGTGCCATCAAAGCCCCTTTAAGGCTGGGCAGGTTGAGCCCGTCCAGCATGCCCGCCGCGAGTCCGACAACGTTTTTGGCCGCCGCACCGATTTCCACGCCAAGCAGGTCAGAAGCATAGTAAAAACGGATCAGCGGGCTTTCCAAAAGTGCGGAAAGACGGGGGGGCAGCGATTCGTCTTCCGAGGCGAGCAGCATGCAATTGGGGATGCCCGCGTAGAAATCCTGCACATGGCCCGGTCCAACCCAGACTGCGACGCCGGGCGCATCGCCCAGTTCCTCGCGGAATACGCGAGACAGCCGCTTGCCGCTATTCAGCTCCAGTCCCTTCATACAGAGGACGAACGTTTTCGTTTCCCAAAGCGGACGGGGCAGCGCGGCAATTTCGCGGCAGAGCGGGCGGAACCCTTGCGCGCCGACGGCAATAATTACGACGTTGGCATGTTCCAGCGCGTCCGTCAGGGAATCAGAAAGGCGCACGCTTTCGGGGAGCGTCAGGTATTCATTTTTACGCTCGGCTTTGAGTTGTGTCAGCCGCTTTGAGCCGGGACGCCCCCAGAGCAGTGCGTCGCAGCCGATATGATCGGCGTGCCAGGCGTGAAACGAGCCCCAGCGGCCGCAGCCCAAGACAGAAATCGTTTTATTCATCATCGTTTTACTCCTATTAAATCGCGGACGACTTCGCCTGCGAGAATCAGCCCGGCGACGGACGGGACGAAGGAGACGGAGCCGGGCGTCTGTTTCCGCGAGGGCGTCTCATCGGACGGCAAAGACGCGGGGGATAGGGGCGGCTCCTGGGAATAGATCACCTTTAGTCGGGAAACGCCGCGCCGTTTTAGTTCTTTTCGCATGACCTTTGCCAGTGGACAGACGCTGGTTTCGGAAATGTCCGCTACCTCGAAGCGCGTAGGATCGAGCTTGTTGCCCGCGCCCATGGCACTGATGATTGGAATGTTACGTCGTGTCGCTTCCATTACGAGGCTGATTTTCGCGGTCACCGTGTCCACTGCGTCAATCATATAGTCCAACGGTTCCCCGAAGAACATTTCCGCACGGCTCGGTTCGTAAAATTCACCGATGGTCTGGATTTTCGCTTCCGGATTGATTTCCAGCATCCGGGCGCGCATGACGTCCGTTTTTTTCTGTCCGACAGTCTTTGTCGTTGCGTGGATTTGACGGTTAAGGTTCGTGATGTCGATGGTGTCATGGTCGACGAGCAGAAAATGGCCGACGCCCGCGCGGCAAAGCGCTTCGGCGGCAAAGGAACCGACGCCGCCAATCCCAAATACGGCGACGCGTGCCGCAGCGAGCCGCGCGAGGCCGTCCGGGCCGAGAAGCAGCCCTGTTCTTGCAAATGCGTTGTTCCTCATGAGAATCTCGCCGCCTCGCCGCGGGCCAACGCGTCGCATCGCTCGTTCCAGCGGTTGCCCGCGTGTCCCTTGACCCAGTGGAAACGTACCGTATGGCGGGAAAACGCCTCGTCCAGCGCGCGCCAAAGGTCTTGGTTCTTTACCGGCTCGCCCGTCGACGTTCGCCAGCCATTCCGCTTCCAATTGCGGAGCCAATATTTCGTGAACGCGTTTTTCATGTATTGGCTGTCCGTGTAAAAATCGACGGTGGAGCCGGACGGCAGCACGGACAGCGCCTCGATACCGGCGCGAAGCTCCATGCGGTTGTTCGTCGTCGACGGCTCGCCGCCGGATAGTTCTCTTGTTGTCCCGTCCTGCGCAGATATTATCACTGCCGCGTAACCACCGGGACCGTCGGGATTTCGCAGACAAGAGCCGTCAGTGTAGACGGTGTAGTCGGCAGGGGCGGCGGCGCTTCGTGTGTTCTCACGCACAGGGGACTTTTTCAGAACTGCGGTTGGCTCGTCTTCAAACAGGGAAGCCATTCCACCTGTGCCGAAAAGCCACGCCTGCGCCTCCTGCGCCGAGGAGAAGCCTTTGTACACCGCTCCCGTGAAGCCGTCCACTTGCTTCTTGCACTCGTCCCATGTGGCAAAGAGCCCCGTCGCGCGTCCGCGCTTCACCGCGTAAACTTTTTTTTGCGCCATCATGCGTTCCTTTCCGATAGATAAACAAGGCGGCACACGAAAGTTCTTCGTGCGCCGCCTCCTTTATGTTCCGTATGCTCTTTCCAACGTCGGACCGCAGCCCCCAGGCGCCCCCGCGGCACATGAAACGATTCGTTTACCGCTGCTCCCTTCCGGACCTGACGGGGTTCGCGAGGCTCCATTGCGCGGGACCCAAGCGCTGAGGTCCGACCTTGGAAAGAATAGAGAAGCGCATCGCAATGCGGTGCGCTGTAAATATCAATGGCGGAGAGTGAGAGATTCGAACTCTCGGTACAGTGTTCGCCGTACACACGCTTTCCAGGCGTGCTCCTTCAACCACTCGGACAACTCTCCAAGGCTTGAATGACATACCCTACTCGGTAGTGTATCATTCGCTGCGAACAGGGATTATTGGCATATCCCGTACACAACAACATATAATGTACCATACTTGACGCGTCGTGTCAATGCTTTTACATCCTCTTCTTGCGCGGTATCATACGCGATGCTATAATAAAGAAAATTCGGAGCGGGAATCCATTTGAGGGAGGGCATCATGGAACTCAAGAATTATATGGAAACGCTGGTCTTGGAAAATCTGGACAATGTGCTTAAAAAATATCCGGATTGCTGCAAATGCGATCGGTGCCGTCAGGATATCGCCATTCTCGCGCTGAACCATTTGCCGCCGAAATATATCTCCTCGCAGAAGGGAAGCCTCTTCATGAAGCTGCAAACGATGTCGATGGAGAACTCGATCCAAATTGTCGAGCAAATTGCGAAAGCGATTGAGATTGTAAAACATCATCCGCGTCATGACGGCGGCTGAACGGCGACAATAACACATTTTGATAAAACGAATGAAAATCCCGAAAGCTCGTTTGACTATGAGCTTTCGGGATTTTTGTTGTGCGTAGTTTATTTTTTCGGTGTAATCGCGAAGGCGCGGACGGGCATTCCCGTCGCTCCCTTGATATTCGGCCACGCGGCCACCAGCAGGGCACCCGCCGGAGTTACACGGTCGAGGTTTTGCAGCACCTCGATCTGGAGCTTGTTCTTGGAAAGCACATAACGCTCGCAGGCGAGATCTCCAGCCTTCGCGGCCTCGGCGGAGGCGTCGGTGTCGAGAGCTTCATGTCCATTGGCCGCAGCGTTTCTCGTCTCGTAGAGATATTTCAGTGCGTCCAGCGACCAGCCGGGGAAATTCTCGCTGCCGTCGTCGGCAATGCCGGAAAGCTTATTCATATCCGGCCAATTTTTGCTCCAATCGGTTCGGAGCGCGACGAAGGCGCCGTCGGGAATCGCGCCGTACTTCGCCTCATACGCTTTGACGTCCTCCGCCGTCGCCGCGTAATGGACATCCTTTTTCACCTTGTCGGTGATGTCGATGACGCAAAGCGGGAAAATCATATCGCGCACGCCGTATTTTTCCGACAGCGGCGCGTTCTTGATGAAATGCCCCGGAAAGTCGATATGCGTGCCGAACTGCCCCGGGAATTTGAAGGTCTGGATCAGGCAATCGAGCATTTCGTTGCCCCAATCGAAGCAAGTCTTGCAAAGCTCCACCGAGCCGTCGGGGATACCGGCCCAATACGGGCTGCTGTTGTCCATCAGGTGCGTCAGATCTACCCATTCATACGCGTCGGAACGAAGCTCTCCCAGCACGTCCCAAAGTTTATAGCTCATCGTCAACGCCTCCATTTATAATCTATAGTTTGAAACTAGGGTTAGTATATGAAAAACGCACGGTACTGTCAAGATGTACCGTGCGTTTTGTGCGTTTTGTATTACAGCAGGAACGCCGCAAAGGCTTGGTTGCCGAATTTCATGCCGAGGGGCGTCAGACGGAAATGCGTCGGCGTTTCCTCTAGGAAGTTTTTCGTTTTTAATTCGTCGATGGCTTTTCGGTAAAGACTTTCCACTTCGCAGCCGAAAGTTTTGGAAAACATTTCCCGGTCGACGCCTTCCGCCGTGCGGAGAGCGAGAAAACAGAATTCTTCGATGTGCTTTTCACGGGTGACGCTTTCTTCTGTGTGTGCCGGTGAGTCGCCACATTTGACGGCTTTGATGTACACGCCGATGTCCTTGACGTTCGCGGAGCGTTGTCCGTCATGGTATGAGTGCGCCGCCGCGCCGAAGCCGAAGTAGGGGCGGTCCTGCCAATAGCCGAGATTGTGGCGGCAGACGAAATCGTGCCGCGCGTAATTGGAGATTTCGTAGCGGCGGAATCCGAATTTCGGCAACGTTTCCGCGAGATAGTCGTACATTTCTTCTTCTGCTTCGTCGGTGGGCAAATCGAGCGTACCGGCGGCTTTTTCCCGCGCGAAAGGCGTGCCGTCTTCGACAGTCAGGCCGTAGACGGAGATGTGCGTGACGGCCAGGTCCATCGACGAGCCGACGCTCCATTTCAAATCTTCCATCGTCTGCCCCGGCAGGCCGTACATCAAATCGACGCTGACGTCCACGATCAGCGCGGCCCGCGCCCAGCGCACCGCGTCGCGGATGTCCTGCGATGTGTGGATGCGCCCGATGCGCTTCAGAATCGCGTCGTCGAAGACCTGCGCGCCGATGCTGACGCGATTTACGCCGAGCGTCGAGAGCATGGTCATCGTTTCGAGGCTGACTGTGCCAGGGTTCGCCTCGACGGTGAATTCATAATCGTCCGCGAAGGGAATCACCGCCTGCGCGGTTTGGATGATACGGGCGAGCAATGGAACGGGCAATGCGGTGGGCGTGCCGCCGCCAATGTAAATGGTCGACGCTTTGCCCCGCGCGGAAAGCTCTGCGCCTTTCGCCGAGAGCTCTTTGCAAAGCGCGTCCGTGTATGTCTCCATGTCCGCCTCATGCCCGGCGACGGAAGGAAAATCGCAGTACGAGCATTTCTGGCGGCAGAACGGGATATGAATGTAAACGCCGTATTCCATATCAGTGAATCTTCAGCACGGCCATGAAAGCCTCCTGCGGCACTTCGACGCTGCCGACGGCCTTCATGCGCTTCTTTCCTTCCTTTTGTTTTTCGAGCAGCTTGCGCTTGCGCGTGATGTCGCCGCCGTAGCACTTTGCGAGTACGTCCTTCCGATACGCGCGCACGTTTTCGCGGGCGACGATTTTCGAGCCGACTGCGGCCTGGATCGGAATCTCAAACATCTGCTTCGGAATCAGCTCCCGGAGCTTCTGGGCGAGCTGTCGGCCCCGGTGCGCGGCCTGGTCGGAGAACACGATCGTCGAGAGCGCGTCCACCGGCTCGCCGTTCAGCAGGATGTCAAGCTTCACAAGTTTCGATGGTTGATAGTCGGCCAGTTCGTAGTCAAGAGACGCGTAGCCTCGCGTCGTCGATTTCAGCTGGTCGAAGTAGTCGTAGATGATTTCGCTCAAAGGGATATGGTAAATCAGCATGACGCGGTTCGTGTCGAGGTAGTCCATGCTCTTGTACTCGCCGCGCTTGTCCTGCGAAACCTGCATGACCGCGCCGACGTAGTCGTTCGGTACGATGACCGTGGCCTTGACGAACGGCTCCTCGATGAAGTCGATGTTCTGCGGCGGCGGCAGCTTCGCCGGATTGTCCACGGCGATCATTTCGCCTGCTGTTGTATGCACATGGTAAATGACGCTGGGCGCGGTGGTAATCAGCTCCAAATGGTACTCGCGTTCCAATCGCTCTTGAATGACATCCATGTGGAGTAGGCCAAGGAAGCCGCATCGGTAGCCAAAGCCCAGCGCGACGGAAGTTTCCGGCTCGAAGACGAGGGCCGCGTCGTTTAATTGAAGCTTTTCCAGCGCGTCCTTCAGATTGTCATAGTCGGCGCTGTCTACAGGATACAGGCCGCAGTAGACCATCGGTGTCACGCCGCGGTAACCGGGCAGTGGCTCCGGCGCGGGATTTGCCGTCGCCGTCACGGTGTCGCCGACGCGCACGTCCCGAACGTTTTTCAGGCTGCCCGCGATGAAGCCAACGTCACCTGCCGCGAGCTGCGGCACCTCTACGGGGGCGGGCTGGAAACAACCGACGTCCGTAACCTCGAACACCTTGCCCGTGGCCATCATCTGGAGCTCCATGCCTTTTTTGATCAGGCCGTCCATCAGTCGGACATGGGCGATCACGCCCTTGTATGCGTCGAAATACGAGTCGAAAATCAGAGCGCGCAGCGGCTTGGTTTCGTCGCCGGAAGGCGGCGGTATATGCGCGACAATCGCTTCAAGGATTTCATCGACGCCGACTCCCGTTTTCGCCGACGCAAGCACCGCGTTCGACGTGTCGAGGCCGATGGCGTCCTCGATTTCCTGTTTCACTTTTTCCGGATCGGCGCTGAGTAAATCTACTTTGTTGATGACCGGGATGATTTCGAGGTCATGCTCCAGTGCCATATAGACGTTGGCCAGCGTCTGCGCCTCTACGCCCTGCGTCGCGTCGACGACGAGAAGCGCACCCTCGCAGGCGGCGAGACTGCGCGACACCTCATAGGTGAAGTCGACGTGGCCCGGCGTGTCGATCAGGTTCAGCTCGTAGGTCTCGCCGTCCTTCGCCTTGTACGTCAGGCGCACGGTCTGCGCCTTGATCGTGATGCCGCGTTCGCGCTCCAGTTCCATTGAGTCGAGCACCTGCTCTTTCATCTCGCGTTCGGTGAGCACGCCGGTCCGTTCGATCAGCCGGTCGGCCAGCGTCGACTTGCCATGGTCGATATGCGCGATGATGGAAAAGTTGCGGATATTTTTCGTCTGCATGAAATCTTCCTTCCATATAAATAGCTCGTTTGCTTGCGTAGGCAAATTCAAAGTGCTATCATTATATCATTTTTTGACAAGTACCTTCAATCCCGCGAAATCTCGAAATTTCCGTTTTCCAGTAAAAAGGGAAACATATATGGCGGGATTTTGATTATGTTGTTTTCTGCGGAATAAGGCTTTGGATGGACGATGATGGATTGACCGACGCGCCTTGAAAATGCCGCTTTGAAGGCTTGGAATGAGGTGGTTGTGTAGTTCTTGGAAGATTTGACCTCTACTGGGAATACACGAAAGCTCGTTTTGCTGTCATTGGAGAGCAAGAAGTCAATCTCGATGTCGTTCCGATGTTTTTCCCTGCTGTATCGGCTATAGAAGTACAGCTTTCTGCCAGACGTGGCAATCATCTGCGCAATCGCGTTTTCATAAATCATCCCCTCGTTTAGCGAGAGCTTTCCGTCCATAATTGCCTTGTAGAGCTGCCGGCCCGACAGTTCATTTTCGCTGAAGGCGAGGCTCACCAGAAGTCCAGTATCGCCCATATAGCATTTGACGGCGGCATCGTTCCTGTTCAGTGCGAATCCAACATTGGGATCGTTGCAGCGGTAGCAAAGATTGCAGATCATCGAATCATCGAGCCAAAAGAGCGGATCGTCGTATTGGGCATAGCGGGCGCCTGCCTCAATCCGGCTCAGGACGACTTTCTTTTCGTGAGTGGAGAGATAGCCGGGAATATTTTCAAATAGCGCGGCAACTCTGGAATTGTAGCGCTTGGAAGCTTTCCTGATGTCGTCGCGGTACAGGTCGAGGATGTCCCGCTTCTCCACGTCACTGGCGTAGAAGTCCCGTCCGTTCTCCGCGTAGGCGACAATGCTCTGTGGCATTCCGCCTGCCAGCATATACTCTCGGAAGAGTCGCATCGCCTTAGCGTGTGCCGATTGCTTGAGTGCGATGCCTTGCGCACAACACTCGCGGATATAGTCTAAAAGCATTTGCTCGCCCAGTGCCGCCATGAACTCGGGGAAATCTACCGGGTACATTTTCAGCTTTCGCTCTTCCGAGGGAATGGTGATATGCTCCACATTCTCCTTGATGGAAATCAGGGAGCCGGTCTCTAGGAAATCATACCGCCCGTCGGCGACAAGGTACTTGATCGCTTGCCGCGCCTTTGGGAATTTCTGGATTTCATCGAAGATAATCAGGGATTCCCGTGGGTACAGCCGCGTGTTGTACGCCAGCGACAGGTTTTGGAAGAAAACGTCCGGCTCGTTTAGCAGGTCAAAGCTGTCTGTGACACTTTTCGGCGCAAGGTTGAAATCAATGAGGATATATGATTTATAGTGTTCTTTCGCAAATTTCTCGGCAATCGTGGATTTGCCGACGCGTCGAGCGCCCTCAATGAGCAGCGCTTTCCTTCCGGTCGTCTCCCGCTTCCATACCAGAAGCGCCCGCTCTATTTTTCTTTTGATATTCATAGAAACCTCCGGCAATACACACTATGCGTAAAGTATTTTTTGCTAAAATTATACATAATACGCAAAGTAACTTTCTATCAAATCATACGATATGCGCAAAGTATTGTCAATGCGATCACATTTTTTCTTACCACATTTTATCGCAAAGGTGATACCATTATGGTGTTTATACCTGTGTCAAAATATTATTATGACAGTGCGCGGGCAAGAAGCGAAAAATAACTGTTGCTTTTTCAAAAAGTGCGTGCTACAATATATCGGTAACGAAAAAGGGAAAGGGGGGTGAAACATTTGCCGAATATCAAGTCATCTATTCTGAGTGTCAAGACCGATGCGAAGCGTCATGCGAAGAACGTGGCCGAGAAGACCCGCGTCAAGAAAGCGTCCCGCAAGGTGCTCGACGCCGTTGCCGCTGGAAACGCGGATGAGGCGACTACCCTCCTCCACGCAGCCTGCAAGGCCATCGACCAGGCAGCAGCGAATCACGTCTACCACAAAAACAACGCGGCCCGCAAGAAGTCGCGTCTCGCGAACAAGGTCAACTCGCTCGCGAAGTAATGCTCGCGTTCACATCGTAGCATAGACAGCCGTCACGAAAGTGGCGGCTTTTTTGTATGTTTAAAATTGACGTATCAATGCGGTATGGGGCACAGTGAGATAAGTTTCTATTGAAAATATTTGGGATTTGTGTTATAAGTAAAAGAGTTTACTCTATTCAAATCTGTATTGATTAAATACCACAGATATAAAACTTTTTTATTGTGTATATGTTGCTTTGGAATGAAAACGCTTTTTTTATAAAGGAGAAGTTGGAATTGCAAACGCAATCCGCAATGTTTATGGGCACAAAACGAAACATCCCTTTCAGTCCACCGGACATATCCGAATCGGAAATCGCCGAAGTCGCGGCGGCGCTACGTTCCGGTTGGATTACCACCGGACCGCGAACGAAAGAATTGGAAAAACGACTCGCGGACTCTATCGGCGCGAGTCGTGTCGTTTGTCTGAACTCTGCGACTGCCGCCGAGGAATTGAACTTACGGATTCTTGGTATTGGCGAAGGTGACGAAGTCATTGTACCCGCTTATACCTATACGGCGACAGCTGCAGCGGCCATTCATGTCGGTGCGAAAGTGATCTTCATCGATTCGCAGCCTGATTCGTGGGAAATGGACTACGACGCAATGGAAGCCGCCATTACGGAAAAGACGAAAGCTATCATTCCGGTAGACCTTGGCGGTATCATGTGTGACTACGACCGCATTATGAAAGCCGTCGAACGCAAGAAAAACCTGTTCCGTCCCTCGGGACAGACAGAACTTGGACAAAGGATACAAGCCGCACTCGGCAGAGTCGCCATCATCGCCGACTGCGCCCATTCCCTGGGCGCATCGCGCAAAGGGAAAAACGCAGGGACAACCAGCGATTTTGCCAGCTTCAGCTTCCACGCAGTCAAAAATCTGACCACCGCCGAAGGCGGCGCGGCAACGTGGCGTTCCATCGACGGCATTGACGACGAGGAGATTTACAGAGCCTATCAGATTTATTCTCTTCATGGGCAAAGCAAAGACGCACTGGCGAAGACCAAAGTCGGTGCATGGGAATACGACATCGTCGGTCCTTGGTACAAATGCAACATGACCGATCTTGCGGCAGCGATAGGGCTTCGTCAGCTTGACCGGTATCCCTCGCTTCTGCAAACGCGGCGGGAAATCATTGAAAAATACGATAAAGCGATGGACGCCTTGGGAGTGCAACATCTCAATCACTATGGCGAAGGCCATAAGAGTTCCGGTCATCTCTACTTAGTACGAGTCCCAAACATCGACGAAACACAGCGGAATGCTGTCATAGGGGCAATGGGCGAGCAAGGGATTGCGTGTAATGTTCACTATAAGCCGCTCCCCATGATGACCGCATATAAAAAATTGGGATGGGACATCAAAGATTTTCCAAATGCCTATGCCTATTACCATAACCTAATTTCATTACCTCTTCATACGAAGCTAAGTGATGAGGATGTGGAATATATCATTGATAGTTTTTCAGCAAGTGTTAAACAATAATTGCCGAGGCCTATCGGAATCTGTAGGACGGAGTCAATATGTACGCCGGATTTTGGAAACGACTCCTTGACATCATATTGTCAAGCATAGCGGTATTGCTGCTTTCCCCGTTATTACTCTTTCTTATCGTCGTCGGAGCGGTAATGATGAAAGGCAACCCGTTCTTCTTTCAATGGCGTCCGGGGAAAAAAGGCAAAGACGGAAAAGAAGCTATCTTCCGCATTATCAAACTTAGGACGATGACCAACGAGCGGGATAGGGATGGAAACCTGTTGCCGGATGCGGACAGGCTCACTTCTTTCGGAAGATTTATCCGATCTACAAGTATGGATGAACTCTACCAGCTGATCAACGTCCTGAAAGGAGACATGTCATTGATTGGCCCTCGACCACAGCTTGTGCGGGACATGGTCTTCATGACAGAACAGGAAAGAAAGCGTCATGACGTTAGGCCGGGCATCAGCGGATTAGCGCAGATTCGGGGACGGAATGCGCTCTCTTGGGAAGGTCGGCTCGCGGCGGATATTGAGTATGTGGAAAACATTTCCTTTGCGGGAGATGCAAAAATCATCTGGGAAACTATAGGCAAGGTGCTAAAGCGGGAAAATACCAATACGGAAGGCATGGACACATCGGAGGACTATGGGGACTATCTGTTTAGGATAGGCAAGATAGACGAGACATACTACCAAGCGAGGCAGCAGGAAGCATTGGAAATATTACGGGAAAGGGAAGTTTAAGCGTGCAAAAGTACTCGGTCCTGATGGCAGTATATATAAAGGACAATCCGGAATATTTCGCCATTGCACTGGACAGCATGATCAATCAGACCTATCCGCCAGATGAGATTGTCATTGTTCAATGTGGGCAGATAACGGAAGAATTGCAAGTTATCATTCATGACCGGCAGAAACGGAACGCTTCTATCACAGAAGTACCGCTTGCGACTGACCCGGGCTTTGCGCTTTCCTTAAATGTCGGCTTGGAAGCATGCCGCAATGAACTGGTCGCCCGGATGGACGCGGACGATTGTTCGTGCCCTGAACGATGCGAATTACAGGTCAAAGAATTTGAGAAAAATCCTTCGCTTGACATCGTGGGAACGCAAATCCGAGAATTCATAGGCACCATGGATAACGTAACGGGCGAGCGGAAAGTGCCCCTTTCCAACGAAGAAATTTATGAATTCGCGAAGCTGCGGGATCCGTTCAACCATCCGACAGTCATGTACAAGAAATCGGCCGTTCAAGCGGTGGGAGCTTATTCAGACTGTAGCAACGAGGACACGGATTTATGGATCAAGATGCTTAGCCGAAATGCCGTGTGCATGAATATAGATATCCCCTTGCTCTATTTTCGTTTTGATGAGCAGACCTATCGCCGACGGAAGTCATGGAAACAAACGAAAGCATTGCTTGGCATACGTTATAGCGCTTGGCAAAAAGGATTCAATACGACAGGGGAATTCTTGACAATAGCAGGCGGGCAACTGTTGCTATATATATTTCCGCCGTCGTTTACGAAATTTATCTACAAAAATATGCTACGGACAGCAATAGATTCTTGACAATTAGGAGCAAAAATGATTATCACCAAAACCCCGTTCCGCGTTAGCTTCTGCGGCGGCGGGAGCGACATCGCGGACTTCTATCGCACCTATGGCGGTTGCGTGCTGAGCACATCTATTGACCGCTATATCTATCTCACGATCCATCCGTACTTCACTGAAAAGAAAACGGCACTTCGGTACTCCGAGATCGAGATCGTCGATGACATCAAAGACATTCGTCATTCCATCTTCCATCAGGTCTTAAACGACATGAAGATTGGCGGTGTGGAAATTAGCAGCACGGCCGACGTGCCGAGTGGGACGGGCCTGGCCTCTTCCAGCGCCTTCACTGTCGGGCTCCTTTACGCGCTCTATTGCTACAAGGGGAAATTCGTTTCCAAGGAACGCCTGGCGGCGGAAGCCTGCGAAGTGGAGATTGAAAAATTGGGGCATCCGATTGGCAAGCAGGACCAATATGCTTCCGCATACGGAGGCCTGAACTTCATCGAGTTCCACCCCGACGATCATGTGACGGTCTCGCCCTTGATCATGGAACCATCCGCTCGCAAGGAACTGGAAGAAAACCTGGTCATGTTCTATACGGGCATCACGCATGACGCCAATGCGATCCTGACCGAGCAGAAAAACAACCTGTCAAAGGAAGACAAATCGGAGCAGCTTCGGAAAATGTGCGCACTGGCCCGGGAGATGAAAGCCAGTCTGGAACGCGGAGACCTTTCCAATTTCGGCTCGCTCCTGCATGAAGGCTGGATTCGGAAACGCGAACTGGCCGGTTCCATTTCGAACGCGTTGATCGATGAACTGTATCAAAGAGGACTGGAACACGGGGCGACGGGCGGAAAACTTCTCGGCGCAGGCGGCGGCGGATTCCTTTTGTTCTATTGTGAAAAGCAGAACCAACGTCGCTTAGAAGACGCTATAGGCCTGCGACGCTTCCCGTTCCGTTTTGAGCATGACGGCTCCTCCGTCATCTATGTGGGCGACAAATACTGGTAGACAGGAGTAAATGAAAATGAAATCTCTCGTTGTAGGCGGTGCGGGCTTTATCGGAAGTCATTTGGACGACGCCCTGCTTGCTCGAGGCGACGAAGTATTCTGCCTTGACAACTTCTCCCTCGGGACAAAGGAAAACATACGGCATTTAGAGGGCACTTCAAAATTCCGCCTGTATGAAGCGGACGCCTCGGACATGGGGCAACTGGACAGTGTATTTAAGGAAATCCGTCCGGACAATGTTTTCCATCTCGCGGCGAACTCTGACATTCAGGCCAGCGCCCAGCAGCCGGATATCGAATACCGGAATACCTACACTACGACCTTCAATATTCTCGCGTGCATGCACAAATATCAGATACATTCCCTTTTCTTTGCGTCAACCTCCGCCGTCTACGGCGACAAGGGGGACGCATTGCTCAGCGAGGATACGCCGGGGCTTGAACCGGTCTCCTATTACGGCGCGGCAAAACTCGGCAGCGAAGCGATGATCAGTGCATTCGCCCATATGAACGACATGCACTCCCTGATCTTCCGTTTCCCGAACGTCATCGGCCCTCGACTTACCCATGGCGTCATCTTTGACTTCATCAAAAAACTCCGGGCAAACCCTGCGTGTCTCCAGATTTTGGGAGACGGGACGCAGACGAAACCGTACATCTTTGTCAAAGACCTTATCGACGCTATCCTTTTCTTGGTGCCCAAGAATACGTTGGCCTTCGACATCTGCAACATCGGCGTCGAAGGAAGTACCTCGGTCCGGACGATTGCGGACATGGTCTGCCGGTCGATGGGACTCAAAAATGTCCATTACGACTTCACCGGCGGCAAAACTGGCTGGAAGGGTGATGTGCCGAAATTCTCCTACGATCTGCGCAAAGTCCATGCGAAAGGATGGAAAGCCACGCATACCTCGGACGAAGCGGTGCGCTTGACACTGGAAAGCGTGTTAGGAAAGCCGGGAGAAAACAACCGATGACGGCGGTGATTATCGCCGGGGGCAAAGGAACCCGGCTGGCGCCCTATACGAAGGACATGCCCAAGCCGATGCTTCAAATCAAGGGAAAACCAATTCTTGAACACCAAATCGCAGTATTCAAGCGCTATGGTGTCGCGGACATCATCCTGACCGTCGGTTATCGTAAAGAAGCGATCAAGGACTATTTCGGCGACGGGAAAAACTTCGGCGTTCATATCCGTTACGCCGAGGAAGCGGAGCCGCTCGGTTCCGCCGGGGCGCTTTTCTATGTGAAAAATATGGCGGTCGAAAGCGAGCCACTATACCTTGCCTATGGCGACGTGCTGTTCGACGTCTGCCTTCCGCGCATGATGGAATTCCATAAAACGCACGGACGCGACGCGACCATTGCGGTGCACCCGAATTCCCATCCCTTGGACAGCGACCTCGTACTCCGGGACGAAAATAATATCGTGCAAGGCTTCCTCTCCAAGAACGGGGATCGGACGGGAAAGTTTTACCACAACTGCGTCAACGCTGGGCTGTTTATTGTGAACCGGAGCGCCTTGGAAGATTTTGAGAGGCCGGAGAAAAAAGACTTTGAAAAGGACTTCCTGAAACATCTCATAAGCAAGCGGCAAGCGGTCGCCTACGCGACCAGCGAATATATCCATGACATGGGTACGCCGAAGCGGCTGGCGCAAGTCGAGCGGGATATGGAGCGGGGGATTCTTAAGGAAAGGAACCTGGAGCATCCGCAGAAATGCGTTTTTCTCGACCGGGACGGGACCATCAACGTCTGGAAGGGGCTGATTTCCTCTCCCGACTATATGGAACTGGAAGAACACAGTGCTGAGGGCATACGAGAAATCAATGACTCCGGGTATCTGGCGATTGCCGTGACCAACCAGCCGGTCATCGCACGTGGTCTCTGCACCTTGGAGGATCTGACGAAAATTCACCAAAAGCTGGAAATGCTGTTGGGTGAACAAGGAGCATACCTTGACGCCGTCTATTTCTGTCCGCATCATCCCGACAAAGGCTATGAGGGAGAGAGAAAAGAATACAAGATTTCCTGCAACTGCCGCAAACCTGGAACAGGTATGGTTACACAGGCCGCAAAAGATTTCAACATAGATCTGGGGCAGTCATGGATCGTCGGGGACAGCACGCGGGACATACAGACAGGAAAGAATGCGGGGATGAAAACGATCCTGCTTAAGACCGGGGAAGGCGGCAAGGACGGGAAATACCCCGCAGAGCCGGACGAACGGTGCGCAGACCTCAGGGCGGCGGTGGACTGCATCCTACACAGAAAGGAATAAACGATGGATTACACCAAAGAAATCCGCAAATATCTTGACACGGAGCGCGAGGTGCTTGCGGCGCTGGATGAAAAGGAAATCAGCGACGTGATGAATGTGCTGGAGGAAGCGAGGTTGCAAGGGAAGCGGGTGTTCGTCTGCGGCAACGGGGGAAGCGCCTCGACGGCGTCGCACTTCTGCGTTGACTTCAACAAGGGCGCAAGCGAAGGGAAAGAAAAGCGGCACGACTTCGAGTGCCTGAGCGATAACATTCCGACCCTGACAGCAATCGCCAATGACATTTGCTATGAGGACGTCTTCGTGGAGCTTTTAAAAAACAAGCTGCACCAAGGAGACGTGGTCATAGGGATTTCCGGCAGCGGCAATTCCATGAACGTAGTGAAGGCGATGGAATACGCCAACGAAAAGGGAGCCGTCACAGTGGGACTGGTGGGATACGACGGCGGCAAAGTGAAGCAACTGGTAAAGCACAGCATTCATGTGAGGATCGACAATATGCAGATCGTGGAGGATGTGCATCTAGCGATGGATCATGTGATGATGTTTGTGTTGGGAAGGTAAAGCGATGGATTTTATAACTAGGTAAACCCTATGGCGCAACGACATGGAACGTTAGAGAGAAATATCATTCATATTTATGTGGCTTCGGTTGTTTTGCGGAATTGTTTTTATGTTGCGTTCATCCGCAAGGAGATGCCGCAATACGAGACAGGAGCGTGAGCAGGTTGTTTGATGATTTATATGAAAACCTTGCTAGTGGCAAGTCAAAACTTTCCGTTGTTGGCCTCGGTTATGTGGGACTTCCTCTTGCGGTGGCCTTTTCCCGGCAATTATCCGTCATCGGCTTTGACACGAATGTGGAGAAAATCAAGCGATATCGGCAGGGAATCGATCCGACGCGTGAAGTGGGAGACGAAGCGATAAAAATATGCACGGTTGAATTCGTTGATGACGAGAAAGACCTTCAGGGCGCTCGTTTTCACATCGTCGCTGTACCGACGCCAGTTAGGGACGACTATACGCCTGACCTTTCTCCCGTGGAAAGCGCGAGCCGCATCGTTGGGCGCAACCTTTCCCCCGGCAGCATTGTCGTCTTTGAGTCCACCGTTTATCCAGGTGTCACCGAGGAAATTTGCGTGCCAATCCTCGAAAAGGGCTCGGGGCTTAAATGCGGTACTGATTTCAAGGTCGGCTATTCCCCGGAACGTATCAATCCAGGCGATAAAGAGCATCGTTTATCGAATATCGTCAAGATTGTTTCCGGTATGGATGAAGAAACTCTTGAAATCATCGCCAAAGTCTATTCCATGGTTGCTCTTGCGGGGATCCATCGGGCAGAGAGCATTAAAGTGGCAGAGGCCGCAAAAGTTGTAGAAAATAGCCAACGTGACATCAACATCGCATTCATGAACGAGCTATCGCTCATGTTTCACAAAATGGACATTGATACAAAGGACGTGCTTCGGGCAGCGGGGACCAAATGGAACTTCTTGCCTTTCACGCCGGGATTGGTCGGTGGCCACTGCATCGGGGTCGACCCTTACTATTTGACACATAAGGCTGAGAGCATGGGGTATCATAGCCAAGTTATTTTGGCTGGTCGTCACATCAATGACGACATAGGGCGCTACATTGCCGAAAACGCTATCAAGCTCCTTGTTCGAGCGGGGAAACAAGTGCAAGGAGCAAAGGTCGCGATACTTGGCATCACTTTTAAGGAAAACTGCCCGGATGTAAGAAATACCCGCGTGATTGACATCATATGGGAGCTTCGGGACTATGGCATAGAGCCGTACGTCGCCGATCCTGTTGCCGACGCGGGCGAAACAATGCGTCTTTACGGTATCGGGCTTGTTCCCGTTGCCGAACTTCCTCCCGTGGATATGGTCATCATCGCGACAGCGCACAAGGAATTCGCCGCTCTCACAAGAGAAGACATGGATTACTTTTTTGTGGAGGGGAAAAAAGTGTTGTTGGATGTTAAGGGCATCTTTGACAAAGCGGAGTATGAATCTCTGGGGTACTGTTACTGGCGGCTATAACATGGGTACACATTAAAGGTTGGAGACGCGCAGAGACAAGAGAATGTTTCGATGTGGCACTCAGGGGTAAGGGAGATTATATTTTGCATCAAGTGGACAATCATAATTACCAAGCAATAAAAGATAAGGTATCTTGCATTATACCAAGCTACAGACGTTGCGAAACGGTCGCGAGGGCAATAGATAGCGTAATCCGGCAAACCTATGAAAATATTGAAGTATGTGTTGTGGATGATAATAACCCAAATGATGAGTACAGTTTACAACTGCAAAACCTCTTGGAGAGATATGCCGAAGATAGTCGTGTTCGATATATCCAACAAAAGGCACACATAAATGGCGCAGCAGCGCGTAATGCAGGGATGGATGCAGCCTGCGGGGAATATATCGCATTTTTGGATGATGATGATGAATGGATGCCTACAAAAATTGAAAAACAAATAGACATGCTGAGAAATAATCCTAATGTCGATATCGTTACGACACTGTGGGAAATACATAAAAATGGCAATCTTATTAGAAGGGAGGAAAAATATACCGCAGATAATCTGCAATATAAAATCCTTTCGCAAGAGGTGCAGGTAGGTACGCCAACCATTCTTGTCCGAAAAGACGCAATTGTAGGATGGGGAAGATTTGATGAATCTTTATTAAGACATCAAGATTTGCAATTCTTGATTGTTATCTTGGAAAAATTGAAATGTGCGATTGTGCCTGAATATTTGGTAAAAGTTCATATTGATTCTGATATGAACATTCCATCAGCTATGGATTTGATAAGGATAAAAGAAGAATTCTTTCGCGCGGTGCAACCGCAAATGGGGAAATATACTGAAGGTGAAAAAAAGCGGATCCGTAACGCCCATTACTATCAAATTGTTTATCGGGCGCTAAGAGAGCATCAGCTTATTCTTGCTATGAAATATGTGGTTAAAGCGGGATTTCATTACCAATCCGTTCGTGATTTAGTACGACAAGGGATGGAAAGATTGAAGGGATGAGCATTACAAAATGTTATTTGAAAAAGTTTTATATACATAATTTTTACTTGCGGTGTAATCGTTTCTATGAATTTTAGTATTATCCGCTTCTGCATGAGTATATACATTAGAGGAAAAGGATAATTTTATGATTTCAGTCGTTATAATCACAAGAGATCGTACGGCAGATCTTTTGAAAGCAATCAATTCCTGTTTGGCGCAGACATATAAAGATGTCGAATATATAATTGTTGACAACGCCTCAGAACAACGAAGCGATTCCTGCCTTGATTCATTGTTTCTTGGGGCGGAAATAAAGAATTATAGATATTTGTATTCTGAACAAAATCTTGGAGTGGCCGAAGGCAGGAATTTAGGGTTTTCTCTGGCGAAAGGTGCTATATGCTTCTTCCTGGACGATGACGCAGTCATTGCAGATGTGAATGTGTTTGATAAAGCAATCCGATTGCTTGAGAATGATGATGCTCTTGTAGCCTTGGCGTGCAATATTAACCAACCTTCCGATAAAAAACATTTGGTAAGTCCCTACTTAAATGATTCCTCGAAATATGTCCTGACCTACCGAGGCGGTGGACATTTTATCAAGAAATCTTTTTGGGAGGGAGAACAAGAGCTTTACCCGAAAGGTTTCTTATTTGGCTCGGAAGAAATGTACACAGCCCTGTTCATTTATAAAAAAAATAAACGGATAGGATATGATGAAAGTCTCGTCGTGGATCATTTTCCAAACCCTATTCATAGAAAAAATGGGGACGAGAGGAAACTTGATATCATCTTAAATATATTTATTGCAAGGTGGCATTTTTACCCTAACAAACAAAGAGCAATTTTGTTTATCATCTTCGTATGTCATTTGGCCAAAAACAGGATATTTAATATTTTTAATGTTATGGAAAAATTTCAGCAAAGATACGAAGAGAAAAATAATCAAATGACGTCGATGGAATATAAAAGATACGCAGAGGTAGTTCCGTTCTTATTGAGGTATTAAAAAATATGAATGGATGGAGGAGGGAATATGTGAAGGATATATTGACAGTCAGGTGGCCAAGAATTATAACTATCCTATTTTGCATTCATATGTGTCTGTTAGTATTTAATGGCACAAAGTATTTCACGATTGGAAGCAGGTCGCAAATCTATGCATCGATTGTTAT
Organism: uncultured Selenomonadaceae bacterium; assembly: GCA_902777615.1. Classification (GTDB taxonomy): domain Bacteria; phylum Bacillota; class Negativicutes; order Selenomonadales; family Selenomonadaceae; genus RUG12372. The sequence goes on along the minus strand of CACYUQ010000003.1, from coordinate 7,782 downwards.
ATTAGTTGCGTGTTGTATGACGCTTTCATGTAGAGGGAAGAAATTTAAAAATATATTCTCATTTGAACGTGTAATTTGTGTTTTAGAGATACTGTATACATTTGTTTCGGCAATCTTTATAAATGACAGTTTTGAACGAGGAACTTTTTTAGCGAGTATTCTTTTCTTTACATTGATTTTTTTTTGGACTTGTATGGCGTTTGATGGGAAAGATATTAGATGTTTAGAAGTAGCACATTTTTTTTGCGGTGTAATTTTGTCATTAGGGATTTTTTTTTCAATGCACAGACCTTATGGTCTTACGAGTAGGACAACAATACTTACTTATACCGGTGAGTATTATGATGTTAATTTTTTGTCTGCATTAATTGTAATTCCAGCAATATTGTTATTTGATAAGATACTGCGTGGCGAATTTAATAGAATGGTGGCTGCGGTCGCTTTTACATTAATGGTAGTTGCAATCATTTTTACCGGATCGAGAGCTGCAATGGGGGTGCTCGGTCTTGGAATCATGATGATAATTATGTCAAGGAAAAATATTATCGATTATTTAATGATTATTCCAATAATATTATTATTGGCATATTTTTTGAGTCTATATATTCCTGATGATATTATGTATAGATTTGTCAATAATGGATTTGATATATCAAAGGATAGAGTTAGAATGCTTGATTGGTCTTATGGAATAAGATTGATTGCTAAAAATCCCGTTTGGGGAAGCGGCTTTGTTTCTTCACATCAATTGATTTATACACTGTTATCTGCGGATATTACCGCACATAATACATATCTGGTGTTCGCAATTAATTATGGGATTCTAATGACAATTCCTCTTCTTCTCGTTATGTTTCTTCCCCTTTACAGACTGGTAAAATACGATGCACCCATGGGCTATATTGCTTCTTATGTTGCATATTTATTGTTACTTCTCCCAATTGAAGCCAATTTTTCAGAAATTCATATTATTCCGATTTGCTTGTATTTAGCTATATCGGGATACGTTAAGCAATGTTATCTGAGTAAATACACTACATGTTAAGGAGATGACAGATAATCTTGACGAAGGCTGATTTGTTCAGGACGGATCAGGTGATTGTCGGAGGAAGAGGGTTACTATGCAGGAGCTGATTAGCGTAGTTATGCCATGCTACCGTGAACCGACGGAAATAGTGGTGGAGGCATTGGATTCAATCCTTATGCAGACCTATAAGAACTTTGAGATTATTATCGTCATGGAGCCAGAATATCCGGAACTGGAGGTAATACTGGGCGAGTATAAAAAAAGGCATGGAAATCTTATTGTTCATGTAAATACGAAAAGACAAGGTTTGCCGAAGTCTCTGAACTTGGGCATTAAAATGGCAAAAGGGAGATATATTGCCCGCATGGATGCGGACGATCTTTCGCTTCCATGGCGATTAGAGTGGGAGATAGAGTATTTGACAAGCCGTGCATTGGACCTCGTTGGTACGTATTATGAGATGATCCATGAGAATGGAATGTATAAAGGAATTGTTACAGGTCCTTTGCAATCTACAGAGATTTATACGGAGTTGCTTAAAGGAAATTGTATTGGGCATCCGACTTGGTTGATGAAAAAAGAAGTATGGGAAAAAGTTGGTGGTTATGATGATTTTCCATATGCAGAGGACTATCATTTTTTATTGAAAGCAAGAAAGTTGGGGATCGGATTGGGTGTGATGCCCAAAATTTGCATCAAATATCGGCGGGGGGATAAGGAATATCCTCTTAGGGCGATTTTAATGGCAGAATATTTAGGCGAACATTGTGAAGAAATTTTTGATGTAACACCGGAACGTGTACAGGAATATTTGGATAGTGTGGAGGGGGAAAAGAAGCGGAGTGATATGGAGAAGTATCGGGCGTTGTTGTCCAAGTTTCGTAACGGGAAATGGTCAAAACTGTGGTATGGGATGCAAATGTTCCAATGCTCGTATGGCCGTGCCGCTTTTGGAAGACGGCTTTTGCGATGGTGCGGGAAATTGGAATGAGTGTCAGGGATTCACACCATGTATTTTGGGAATTGTGTATATTGTGTCATCATCGTAAATGCGTAAAAGAGGATATTTCTGTGATTGCTAAACGAGGCTTTGTATTGTGAAGTCGTTATTGAAAATTTTTACTATCTTAACGCCACAGGATATTTGCCATTGTGCTCTGCTGGGGGGAACCATGCTTATTGGTGCATTCATGGAGGCTGTTGGCGTTGGCGCAATTTTGCCATTTCTCTCTATCATGGGGCAACCGGATTATTTAGAACAACATGAAATGTTGGCTATTGGCGCGGGGGCATTAGGTGTAGCATCACACTCGCAATTGATTATGGCTGGAGCTTTGGGGCTCTTGCTCCTGTACATTCTGAAAAATGGATTCCTTGCATATATGACGAAGTGCCAAGTGGATTTTTCTTTGCGATTGCAAGTGAATTATGCACGGCAATTATACGCAAACTATCTTTTGAAGCCATACCTATATCACTTGGATCATAACACTGCGACAATTCTTCGGAATATGACAGACGGACCGGTGCGTATATTCACGATCATCCTTATGCAAACACTTTTTTTGTTGACTGAGTGTTTCGCTGTGGTTGTCATTGGAGCAATGCTGTTCTTTGTGGACTTTATTGCAGCACTGATTGTGGAAGGATGTTTGGGTACAATTATTTATGGCATTATTCGATTCTTTAGGAGTAGTATTGGCCGCCAAGGAAGGCTCCAAAATCAGTATGCTGCAGTGATGTATCAATGGGTTAATCAAGGTTTGGGTTCAATCAAGGAAACAAAGGTGCTTAGACGGGAACAATATTTTTACGATACATACGGCGCGGCATGTAAAAAGTTTGGCGAAGCAGATCGTGGTTTTCGGTTTGTTAGCCAGTTGCCGAAATATATCATCGAAATACTGGTAATTGGCGCGTTGCTGTTATTGGTAGTGGGGGAGCTTTCCTTTGGGAGAGAGCCAAGCGAGATTGTTCCGTTGCTGGGGGTCTTGGCATTGGCCGCTTTCCGACTCATGCCGTCTGTGAGCCGTATTGTTGGGTATTTAAGCAATATTAAGTTTAATTTGCCGTTGTTTGAAGAACTTTATGATGAGTTAATGGCAATCCGGGAGCGGCGGATGCAGGGCGCGGATTCTGCATTGTTTCCAATACCAAAAGAAAAAATGCCCTTTGCGCATGAAGTCCGCATCGAGCATCTGGGATTCCGGTATCCGGAAGGGCGGCAGGCTGTCCTGCACGATATTTCGTTTGCCGTTCCCAAGGGCAGCTTTGTAGGCATTGTTGGCCCCTCGGGAGCGGGAAAGACGACGTTTGTTGATATTCTGCTGGGGTTACTTTCACCTTCCTCGGGAGACATTATTGTGGATGGCGTTAGTATTTTTGGCGATATCCGGGCATGGCAGGCGAACCTTTCTTACGTGCCACAGGAAATCTACCTAATCGACGGGACGCTTCGTGAGAATGTGGCTCTTGGCTTTTCGGCGGAACAGATTGACGACGGGCGCGTGGAGCAAGTGCTGAAAATGGCGGAGCTTTATGATTTCGTGCAGGGCACCCCGGAGGGCTTGCAGACGATGGTCGGCGAGCGAGGCGTGAAGCTCTCCGGCGGCCAACGGCAGCGAATTGGGATTGCACGGGCGCTTTATTCGCAGCCAGAAGTGTTGGTACTGGACGAGGCGACCTCGGCGCTTGATGACGCAACGGAGAAGGGTATCACGGATACGATTTTGAAGCTGAAAGGGCAGATCACGATTATCGCCATTGCACATCGGGTCAGCACGCTGGAGGAATGTGATTTCAAAATGCACTTCGAGGGCGGCAAGGCGACGAGGATTTAGGGGGTAATAATTGCGTGATTTTGGTGGAAATTTGCGGCGGCCTAGGTAACCAAATGTTTCAATATGCCTGTGGGAAGGCATTGGCTCTTCGGAACAGGGATACGCTGGCGCTTGATTTGCAATGGTACGATACACCCGGACGAAGGGATTTTCAGTTGCGGCATTTCAAGATCCAGTATGCCAAATGCATGGATGAGGGGCTGCTTTCCTTGCGGAAGGCTTGGGTTTGCAGATGTTGGTATGAAAAGTTGTTTCATAGGAACCGAAGGCTAAGAGAAAAAAGTCCGGGGTATAATGCCAAGGTTTTTAATGGACAAGGGAATTTATATTTGCAGGGATATTGGCAAACCGAAAAATATTTTTTCGATTGCAAGGAAGCGATAGCACAAGACTTTTCCTTGGCGGAAAAGCTGGACGAGAGGAACAAAGACTGGGCCGACAGGATTGCGGCGTCGAAAAATGCCGTATCTATCCATATACGGCGCGGGGACTATGTTTCCATTCCTGCGAATCAGCAGCTATTTGTGGAATTGTCTTCGGCGTATTATCAAAAGAGCATTGAACGTATGCAAGCGATGCTGGGGGAGATAAACCTGTTTGTATTCACGAATGATATTCCATGGGCGAAAGACAATCTGCTTTTTGATGTGCCGATGGCTTTCGTTGATGCTAATGACGAAGAAAACGGATGGAAGGATATGTATCTGATGAGCTTGTGCGACCACAATATTATTGCGAACAGCACGTTTAGCTGGTGGGGGGCTTGGCTGAACAAAAATCGGGATAAAATTGTGGTGGCTCCTAGAAGATGGTTCAAGAAGGACGATTTAAACCATGAGGATATTATCCCTAATGGCTGGATAGCAGTGCCATCTTTTTGAGATATACGGATTGCAATTGTGCAGAACAACGAAAATCATGCCAAAATAGCCACCCGAAAATTTTGAAGTAAGAATTTCTTACTTCAAAATTTTTCATGGTGTATGTAAAAGTGGGAGGAGTTATGGAGACAGTATATAGTTTTTCACAAGAGTATGAAGATGTTATCCTCTATCATCTTTTGCGGGATGTAAAAGAACCGATCCGATATATTGATGTCGGCGCAAACGATCCCATTTATCTCTCCGTTACGAAATTTTTTTCCTTACGCGGCGGATCAGGAATCAATATAGAACCGCAACATGAGTTAATAGAGAAACTTAACAAAGACAGGCCTAACGATATTAATCTTGAAGTTGGTGTGAGTGATAAGCCGGGTACCTTGAAATTGTATGGCACAGGAACAGGCGCGAGCTTTGATTCAGAGATAACCCGTGAAAGAAATAGCCGAGAGGTGCCGATTGTTATATTGGCAGATGTATGCAACCAATATGTTGCGCAGCAGACAGCAATCCATTTTTTGAAAATTGATGTGGAGGGCTTTGAAAAGCAATGCTTGGAAGGAATGGATTTCAAGAATTACCGCCCTTGGATTGTGTGCATGGAATCCACGAAGCCGGGTACGGACATACCGGCATGGGAGCCGTGGGAAAATATACTGTTGTCGCAAGGATATGAGTTCCTTGGAATGAATGGTATCAATCGATATTATGTAGCCAAGGAAACAAAAAGCAGGATCAATGAGTTTCGGAATGTAGATCAGCTACAGGACATGTATGAAATATTTTTTGCCTCCTTGGTGTCCCCGTGTCAGCAATTATCTGAAATTTACTGCATAAAAGGACAGAACAAATTTTTCAAAAAAACTATTGCTGGAATGATGATTATGTTGGTATGTGTAATATGCTATGCCTTGATTAAATAGTAATTACTTCAACTAGGAGGAAAGTTCAAGTGGGATTCAAGGATAACGTGTATGAAACATTGCGCCAATGGGGACTGTGCGGTGTGGTGGGAACCTTGCGGTCATGCATGGCGGCGCTGAACATCAAGGATCATGCCAAATATCGGAACGATTTGGAGAAGTATAGGGAACAATGCGGAGACAATCCGCAATTTCGCTACGAAGAAAAAAACAAGTTTCCAATCCTAGGGGAATGGAACCAGGAAGCTGGCAATGTAGACAGCCATTATTTTTTTCAAGATATTTGGGTCGCCCAACAAATTGCAAGAGCCGGCATAAAACACATCTATGATATTGGCTCCCGGCTGGATGGCTATATTGCGCATTTGTTGAGCATGGATATCGAGGTTACGATGATCGATGTCCGGCCTTTGAAACGAAAGATCAACGGCCTGCATTTTATTCAGGGGAACGCAACTTCGCTGGAGTCCATCGCCGATGATTCTCTAGGCACGTTGTCCTCTTTGCACGCGCTGGAGCATTTCGGCCTAGGACGGTATGGTGATTCGGTGGATTACTTGGGGTGGAAGAAAGCCTTGCATGCCATGGCGAGGAAAATCCAAAAAGGGGGCCGTCTCTTTTTGAGCGTGCCTGTCGGGTGCGAGGAGAAATTGATGTTCAATGCCCAAAGGATTTTTTCTCCATCGAGCATTATCCGAGAGATAGAAAACGAAATGGAATTATCTGTCTTCGCTTTGCTTCATGACGGGGAAGTTTTTGAATGTCAGATGGGCAGAAACGAGGATGTTTACGGTAAAATAAGAAATTTGTGTTCTAAAATGGGGGGGTACGACGTAGGGATGTTCGTTTTTATTAAGAAGTGAGGAGAATAATTCTGTTAATATACACAATTTTCTACATGTAACTTCATAGTCAATGAAAAGGTTTTTGGGTACAAGGAGAAATTCCCTATGTATGAAAGGAGAAGCCAATATCATGTCAGCCGAATTGCGGGTATTCCACCAGAGGACAGATAGGACGAACTTTGGTCAAGACAATGGCAGCAATCGCGATAATTGGGTAAAGGAGCAACTATCCCTCATTCCTGCTGGGAAGCGGCTTTTGGATGCGGGGGCGGGCGAACTGCGGTATAAGCCGTTTTGCAATCATTTGCAGTACGTGAGTCAAGACTTTTGCCAATATACCGGAACAGGCGACGGTCAGGGCCTTCAAACGGGGCAATGGGATACCTCGCGTATAGACATTGTCAGTGATATTGCGGCGATTCCGGAACCAGACGCGTCCTTTGATGCAATTCTCTGTACAGAAGTTTTGGAGCATGTGCCTAAACCGGAGGCTGCCATCCACGAGTTTTCGCGGTTGCTATGCTCGGGAGGCATTTTGATTTTGACAGCGCCTTTTTGCAGTTTGTCCCATTTTGCTCCCTATCATTTTTCTACGGGATTTAATCGCTATTGGTATGAAGAGGTTTTGAAAGATACTTTCGATGAAATAACTATCGTGCCGAATGGGGATTATTTCAGCTATATGGCGCAAGAGCTTTATCGAATCGATTCCATGGGACAGAAATATGCCGAAAAAGGGCTAGGAATCATTGGGAAGATTGCGAGAAATATATTGCTTCATTACCTCTGGAATATGTCAATGGCAGACAAAGGATCTTTTGAAGTCCTTTGTTTTGGGTATCATGTTACGGCTAGAAAAATATAGAAGCTGTAAAGGGGCATTGCGAAATGAAAAAGGCACTCATCACTGGAATCACAGGGCAGGACGGCTCCTATCTGGCGGAGTTTCTTTTGTCCAAGGGCTACGAGGTGCATGGCGTCGTCCGGCGGCACAGCACAATCTGCACCGAGCGGATCGATCATTTGTATGACGACGCGAGTTTGCGAGATAGATTTTTCATACATTTCGGGGACTTGACGGATTCCTGCAATCTTACGGCGCTGATTCGGAAGATTGAGCCGGACGAAGTCTATAATCTTGGCGCGCAGTCCCATGTAGCAGTGTCTTTTGAGGTGCCGGAGTACACGGCGGAGACGACAGGCGTCGGCACGATTCGGCTGCTTGACGCGATCCATCAGAGCGGCGTGAAGGCGAAATTCTATCAG
>CACYUQ010000002.1 GCA_902777615.1 uncultured Selenomonadaceae bacterium | reverse complement strand
CATCTATTGCCGGGCGAGTTCAAATCGGCGATTCGTGTTTTTTTGGCAATAACTCCTGTACGAAAGATCATATTCAAATTGCCGATCAGACATTGGTGGGAGCAGGATGTTATATGGATTCTAATGTCGCCTCTTTAGGCGAAGTGTATGCTTCTCCAAAAGCTATAAAAATTTCCAGCTTTAGTACGCAGGTTAATCTTTGAAAGAGTTTTTTGTGAGTTTGTATAGCTATATTTGTAATAGAAAGGCCGCATACTATGAAAAAAGTAGCAGTCCTCCAATCCAACTACATTCCGTGGAAAGGATATTTTGACATCATCCATGATGTGGATTTATTCATTTTTTATGACGACTTGCAGTACACGAAAAATGACTGGCGCAACCGGAATAAAATTTTGGTGAATGGCCGCTTGCAATGGCTGACGATCCCCGTGGGTACAAATGAGCATCGGCAAATATTGGATGTGACCATGCCGGATAAATCATGGCAAAAAAAGCATTGGCAGACATTGTGCATGGCCTATGGGCGTGCCTCATGTTTCAAGAAATACGAGGATTTTTTCTTTCACGTCTATATGGAAAAGGAATGGGAATATTTATATGAGCTGAATCGTTATCTCATAATGACTATTTCCCATGAGTTCCTTGGAATCAAAACAGAATTTGCGGACAGCCGGGACTATCCGACGCATGGCGCAAAGCATGAAAAGCTGTTGAGCCTTGTGCAAGCGGCAGGGGCGGATGTCTATATATCCGGCCCCGCCGCGAAGGACTATATCATTGCGGAGGATTACGAAGAGGCTGGGATTGCAATCGGTTGGAAGGATTATTCAGGTTATCCGGCATATCCGCAGATGAGTGAAACCTTTGCCCACCAAGTTTCGGTGCTGGATTTATTGTTCAATACGGGAGAAGATGCTCCCTGTTATATTTGGGGTTGGCGAAGATAAGAGGTTGGCGAAATGGGGGATAAGCATGGCAACAACATATATCGTTGATGAAAAATATACGAACCGCGCATTTCAGCTTTCTGCTAAATTGGTTGTCAAAAAGGATCTGCGAAGTGCAGTTATATACAATGCTAATATTGTATATAACTGGATAAAGGAAAAATTCCCCTCTATGCGGTTGCCGAAAAGTGCCGTGAATATGACAAAGCATACGGCGGGGAATAGCATCCAAATCATTTATGATTACGGAAATTATTTTTGTTGCTTGGTGGAACATCCAGATGGAGAATTGGCTGGGCGCACATGGATCACTGATGTCGAAATTATTCAGCGTGGTGATGATTTAATCTTAGGAGTCAAAGTTTCCTATACAACTCCCAAAAATGTTGATTATCCACAAGATTTATTCAGCATACCGAAGTTCGTCATTAACATCGCCAAGAAGAACGGTTTTTCGGATGTGCGTCATTTGAACGAAACCGTTTATCGTATTGAAAATGCTAAAGAATTGGAAAATTTGCGCGACCTTATTGTGAATCCTAAGCGATTGTTTCCGGTAGTCGTTATTACCGATTACAAGTATGATTTAGGAGCAGAAACCACCCTTGCGCCGCTGATAAAACCTGAATTGCTCCTTTCTACCGTCGGGATTTTCGCGCATATTGTGCATATCCCCGGAGAACTGTGCTATCAATGGACTGATATGGTTGGAACAAATTATGGTGCATACAATGGTGCGATTCGAACCTACTATAAGAATGTCGATTTTTTGCCGGGCAATGAATATCTTCATCCACTGGTGATAGTAAAACGAATTCTGGCGTATGGATTCACGGATGAAAATGGAAAATCCTATAATGGTGAAGATATTTTTCATGAACTTCTTATAGAAAAACTCAAGCATGCTAATACACTCCTGAGAGTCGATTGGAAAAATTGTGGTCATAAGTTTATGGATGTAGCGCATGTAGAGCAGTTCCAAAAACAAAAAGATGCTATACAAAATTCTACAGATTTGGCGGATTTGTATTCACAAGAGGTTGATCAATACAAACAGCAAGTTGAAAACTTAAATAATGAAGTATTGCAGTGCTTGGAAGAACAGGAAAAATGGGTACAAGAGCTGGAGGAATTGCGCGATGTTGTCAAAAAGCAGAAATATTTGATTGATTCATTACGGCAACGAAAAAATATTAACGGAGGGACATCTGCTTCCTTAGAGGTTCCTTTCGGAACAACCTATGATGAGATTCCGGATTGGTTTAGTCGCAATTATCCCGGCGAATTGTTTTTTTCCAAACGTGCATTGGGCGGCTTGAAAGATGCCCAATTTGAGGATATAGAATTGGTTTACAAATGCTTGCAGCTGTTGGCAACCGACTATCGCCAAATGCGACAAGGAGCAATCGAGCGGCAGGATTTTGAAAACAAGTGCCGACAAATTGGCGTGGAATATAGCGGTTCGATTACTGACACGAGAGCAGGGGAAGAAAAGGATACGTATTATTTCATGTACCGGGGCAAGCGAAGAAAAATGGACTACCACCTGAAAAAAGGAAATTCAAGGGATGCCCGGCATTGTATGCGGATATACTTTCTTTGGGATGATAAAAGTGACGCTGTGGTAATTGGAAATTTGCCGCACCATTTAGATACCAGAGACACATAAAGGAGATGCGGATTCTATGTACGCGAATATAAAAGAAGTGGAAAAGAATTACAAGCTCACAGCATTCCCGCTGAATGTGGTGGTGGAAGTGGATGCGTTCTGCAATTTGAATTGCGTGATGTGTACGCAAAACGCGATCACACGGAAACGCGGCTATATGGACATGTTCCTTTACAAGAAGATCGTGGACGAAGTGGCGGCGGAAAGCCCGTCCACGCGCATTTGGCTGGATTTTTACGGGGAGCCGCTGCTTGCCGGGTTCAAGCTCTACTATATGATTGACTACGCGAAGAAAAAGGGATTGCAGAATGTGGACATGAATACGAACGGGACGCTCCTGAGCCCGGAAATGGCAGAAATGATTTTGGATTCGGGGTTGGATTATCTGAGCACAGATTGCGACGGCTTTAGTGCTGAAGTGTATGAATCCATCCGTGTTGGCGCCAAGCGGGATGTGTTTTTTCAGAACGTGGAATACATATTGCGGCGCAAAAAGGAACGAGGTTTGGAGAAGCCAATCATTGACGTAAAAATCATTGATATGTCGCAAAACCACGCCGAGGTGCAGCAGGTTTTGGACTATTGGCGCGGCAAGGGGGCATGGACGGCAGTCAGGCGTTCCGGGCATTGGGCGGGGACGATGGAGGACAAGACAGAGAAACCGTCCGAGCGATATGCTTGCGGCCATGCCATCGGTGTGTGCGCGATCACGTGGGATGGAAATGTTGTTTCCTGCGGTTGGGATGGTGCGGCACGAAAAATATTCGGGAATGTACGGGAAGAATCTATCAAAACAATATGGGCACGGCACAGTCGCGAATTGGCACAGCTTCATTTGGATCACGATTGGGAGCATTTGCCGGAGCCGTGCCGCAGTTGCCAAGACTGGCAGCTGGTTGGTGAAAAACGTTTTGATGAAAACGGAAATCCGCGGGATAGGGTGTATGAGAAGGACAAGGCGTTGTATTGATTTGATATGTTGAAGCATTAATTGGGAAGTGTGAATCATGATTCCTTTCAACCAACCGATAAAAAATGAAAATATCTTCCGCTATATTAAAACCGGTTTTGGTGGGAAGTTCTTGCGTGGCGAGGGGACATACTGCAATGAATGCAGTGTATGGATGGAGAAACACTTTCACGCGAAAAAAGTGCTCCTTACCTCTTCCTGCTCCCATTCCCTTGAAATGGCGGCGTTGCTTCTTGATGTCCAGCCGGGCGATGAAATCATTATGCCATCGTTTACGTTTTGCTCTACGGCAAACGCTTTTGTTCTCCGTGGGGGCGTTCCTGTATTTGTTGATATTCGTCCCGATACGATGAATATTGACGAAACTTTGATTGAGAGCGCGATTACGAATCGTACAAAAGGTATTGCCGTTGTTCATTATGGCGGCGTGGCTTGCGAGATGGACACGATTATGGAGATTGCGCGTCGGCACAATCTTTTTGTGGTCGAGGACGCGGCCCAAGGCGTCATGAGCGAATATCGGGGCAAAGCGCTCGGCACGATTGGCGATATCGGTTGCTACAGCTTCCATGAAACAAAGAATTACAGCATGGGCGAAGGCGGAGCGACGCTTGTAAATCGTTCGGAGCTTGTCGAGCGGGCCGAGATCATCCGGGAAAAAGGGACGAACCGATCACAGTTCCTGCGGGGGCAAGTTGATAAGTATTCCTGGGTGGATATTGGCTCGTCCTATTTGCCGAGCGACCTTGCGGCGGCGTATCTTTATGCGCAACTGGAGATAGCGGATGAAATCAATGACGATCGCCTTCGTAGTTGGAATTTGTATTATGAATTGCTGCGCCCGTTGGCCGAAACCGGACGGATCGAGATGCCGTCTGTACCGGAAGGATGCAAACACAATGCCCATCTATTCTATATCAAAGCGAAAGATATCGAAGAGCGCACCGCATTGATAGCATACTTAAAGGAACAGGGGGTTATTGCGCTGTTCCATTATGTGCCGCTCCATTCGTCCATAGCGGGACGTAAATACGGACGATTCCACGGTGAAGATGGGTTCACGACGCGGGAAAGCGAGCGATTGATTCGTTTACCGATGTTTTATGGTTTGACAGAGGAGCAAGTCCGTTTCATTACGGAATGCGTATTTGCGTTTTATCAAAACAATTAATAATCGAATCGTTTATGTGGGGCGGGAGTCAATGGAAGTGGGGAAAACATATCTTGTTACAGGGGCAACGGGATATATCGGTTCCATGCTGGTACGAAGGTTGATCCATGAAGGCCATCAAGTTGTCGCGTTGGTGCGCAGCAAGGCGAAGGCACGGATATTATTGCCGGAGGAGGCGGAAATCCTTGCGGTTGATTTGACCGATGATGATGCGATGAGGGATTTGCATATATTCTGTGATTATATTGTCCATTTTGCTTCAATAACAGTCTCGGCAGAGATGCGGGCACATCCAGCAGAAGTTACGCAGAGTATTGTCAACGCGACGCAGAATGTCTTGGAGATGGCACGCCGTTTGCGCCCTAAAAGCGTGGTGTATATATCTTCCATGGAGGTTTATGGCGATCTTGATTGCTCGGATGGGCATCGGGCACTTGAGGACGAGGCTGGATGCGGCAAAGTTGACGTGCTGGCGGCCCGCAGTTGTTATCCATTGGGGAAAAGAATGGCGGAAAATATTTGCGCGGCTTATGCGATGGAGTATAAGGTGCCGGTGAAGATTGCACGTTTGGCCCAGACCTTCGGGCATGGGGTATTGCCCGACGATCGACGCGTTTTCGCCCAGTTCGCTCGTTCGGCTGCCAAAGGCGAGGATATTGTCCTGCATACGGAAGGCAAATCGATGGGGAATTATTGCGCCATTGAAGATACATTGGCGGGCTTGCTTCTTATCTTGGAAAAGGGACGGGACGGCGAGGCGTATAATGTGGCAAATGAGGCAACCACGATGACTATACGCGAAATGGCTGAATTGGCGGCAGATGCGATAGCAAAAGGGCAAGTACGTGTGACGGTAGATATTCCCGCTGACAATAGATATGGTTATGCGGCAGATACGGGGCTGCGCCTTTCTTCTCAAAAATTACGGGATTTGGGTTGGAAACCAACCAAAGATTTACGGCAGATGTTCCTTGACTTGAAGGAAAGCTTGGAAGAGGCGGGAGTTGCTCATAATGGCGCAATATGATTTTGTCATCGTCGGGGCGGGACTTTTTGGCGCGGTTCTGGCGCATGAGCTTCATGCGGCGGGGCGGCGTGTGCTGGTTGTGGAGCGGCGCGCGGCGGTGGGCGGGAATATCCGCTGCGAGATTCGCGACGGGATTCCCGTGCATTTTTACGGCGCGCATATTTTTCATACGAGCATCCGCGAGGTCTGGGACTATATGAACCGATTCGCCGATTTTCAGCCGTTCATCAACAGCCCTGTGGCGAATTACAAAGGCGAGCTTTACAATCTGCCGTTCAATATGAACACGTTTTATCAGATGTGGGGCGTCCGGACGCCTGCGGAGGCGCGGGAAAAGATCGACTCCCAGCGCGGCGCGGTTACGTCCGAGCCGCGAAATCTGGAGGAACAGGCGATCGCGCTTGTCGGGCGGGATATTTACGAGAAGCTGATCAAGGGCTATACGGAAAAGCAGTGGGGACGCGACTGCCGGGAGCTTCCGGCGTTCATCATCCGGCGGCTGCCGCTCCGTTTCACCTATGACAACAATTATTTCAACGACCGTTGGCAGGGCATCCCGGCGGGCGGCTACAACGGGCTGATCGAGAAGCTTTTGGCAGGCGTCGAGGTGTCGCTGGAAACGGATTTCCTGAGCGACAGGGAATATTTCCTGCAAAAAACGGAAAAGGTAATTTACACCGGCGCCATCGACGAGTATTTCGATTACGAGCTGGGCGAATTGGAGTATCGGGGGCTGCGGTTCGAGCACGAGCGGCTGGAGACGGCGAACCTCCAGGGCGTCGCGGTGATGAATTTCACCGACCGGGAAACGCCGTACACGCGTCGGATCGAGCATAAGCATTTTGAGGTTGGGAACCCGGCGCTGCTGGAGCAGCCGGTCACGATGGTCACGAAGGAATATCCGGCGGATTGGCGCCGCGGCGACGACGCGTATTATCCGGTGAACGACGAGAAGAATCAGGCGCTGTACGAAAAATATGCGGCGCAGGCCGCGTCGGAGCGCGTGATTTTCGGCGGGCGGCTCGGCGAGTACAAGTATTACGATATGGACAAGACGGTGGAACGGGCGCTGGCGTTGGCGCGGTCGCTGACAGCATAAAGGACGGCAACATGGACATACAGTATTACAAGCTCGAAATTTTCATCCCCGAGACGCATTTTCACGCGCTGCAAAAGGCTTTGCAGGACGCGGATGCGGGGCATATCGGGAATTACGACAGTTGCCTTTCCTATAGCCGGGTGACCGGGACTTGGCGGCCGCTGGCGGGGACGAAGCCTTTCATCGGCACGGAGGGCGAGGTCAGCGAGGAGCCGGAGCTGAAAGTTGAGGTGACGATTCGGGCGGAGACGTTGGACACGGTGATGCGCGCGGTCAAGGCCGTGCATCCGTATGAGGAGCCGCTGATCAATGTGCTGCCGCTTGTCGCTACGGGGATGGAATGGGACAAGAACGGGGACAGACGAACGTGAAAGAGTTTTCGATGGACGCGCTGGCGCGGTGCGAGATTTGTCCTCGGCGGTGCGGCGTGAATCGTCTCGCGGGCGCGCGCGGGTATTGCGGGGCGGGGCGGCTGGCCCGCGTCGCGCTGGTTTCGCTGCACCCGTGGGAGGAGCCGTGCATCGCCGGAAGTGTCGGCGCGGGCACGGTGTTTTTTTCGCATTGCAGCCTGCGCTGCCTGTTTTGCCAGAACGCCGTCATCAGTCACGAGGAAAACGGACTGGACGTGACCGAGGAGCGGCTGGCGGAGATTTTCTTAGAGCAACAGGAGCGCGACGCGGCGACGCTGGATCTCGTGACGCCGTCGCATTTCGCCCCTCAGATTTTGGCGGCGCTTCGCATGGCGAAAGCGCGCGGGCTGACGCTGCCCGTGGTCTGGAACAGCAGCGGCTACGAGCGACCGGAAATGATCCGCGCAATCGCGGACGAAATCGACGTGTTCCTGCCCGACCTGAAATATATCGACGAAAAAAGCGCGGCCGAGTGCTCGGACGCGCGGGATTATTTTTCGTTCGCCTCGGCGGCGCTCGAGGCGATGATCGAGGCAAAGGGCGCGCCGGTACTGCGCGGGGATGGGATCTTGACGCGGGGCGTGTTGGTGCGTCATTTGATTTTGCCGGGCAAGCGAAAAGAAAGCATGAAAATCCTCGACTGGCTTTGGAAAACTTTCGGCGACAAGATAATGCTGTCACTGATGGGGCAGTATACGCCGATGTACCGCGCGGCGGAGGTCAAAGGGCTGAGCCGGAGGCTGACGACCTTCGAGTATCAATCCGTGGTCGATTACGCGCTGGACCTCGGGATTACGCGCTGCTATGTGCAGGAACGCGGCGCGGCGTCGGAGGAGTTCGTGCCGAAATTTGACGGGACCGGCGTAATTCGATAGAATATGGAAAAACATAATCAAAGGGAGACATTACATTGAGCAATTTGGAAGTAGGAATCGTCGGGCTGCCGAACGTCGGCAAAAGCACGCTGTTCAACGCGATCACGAAGGCCGGGGCGGAGGCCGCCAATTATCCGTTCTGCACCATCGAGCCGAACGTGGGCGTCGTGGATGTGCCGGACGCGCGGCTCGGCGTTTTGCATGAGATGTACCAATCGAAGAAGACCACGCCGGCGTCGGTGCGCTTCGTCGACATCGCCGGACTGGTGCGCGGCGCGTCGAAGGGCGAGGGCCTTGGCAACCAGTTCCTTGAGCATATCCGTCAGGTGGACGCCATCGCCCATGTGGTGCGCTGCTTCGAGGACGAGGACATCACTCACGTCGAGGGCGCCATCGACCCGATCCGCGACATCGAGATCATCACCACGGAGCTTTGCCTCGCCGACCTTGATACGGTGGAAAAGCGGCTGGTCAAAGCGCAGAAACTGACGAAAAGCGGCAACAAGGAAGCGAAGGCCGAGGAAGCGGCACTTCAAAAAATCGCCGCGCTCTTGGGCGACGCGAAGCCCGCGCGTAAGGCGGAGCTGTCCGACGAGGAGCGGGCGCTGCTCCGCGACCTGAACCTTTTGACGATGAAGCCGACACTTTACGTGGCGAACGTGGCCGAGGACGAAGCGGCGACGGCGGATGCGGAAAATCCGTTCGTGCAGAAGGTCAAGGCCCATGCAGCCGAAGAAGGCGCCGAGGTCACAGTGATTTCCGCGCGGGTCGAGTCGGAGATCGCGGAGCTTTCCGCCGATGAGGCGAAGGAATTTCTGGAGACGATTGGATTGGAAGAGTCGGGGCTCGACCGACTGATTAAAGCGGCGTTTTCACTGCTCGGCCTGTTGACGTTCCTGACGGCGGGGCCGGACGAGTGCCGCGCATGGACCATCACGAAGGGAACGACAGCGCCGAAGGCCGCCGGAAAGATCCATTCCGACATCGAGCGCGGCTTCATCCGCGCCGAGATCGTCAATTACGACGACCTGATCGCCGCGGGTAGCATGACCGCGGCGCGGGAAAAAGGACAAATCCGACTCGAAGGCAAGGACTATGTGATGCAGGACGGAGACGTAACGTATTTCCGTTTCAACGTGTAAAAGGGCATAAATTAACGCCGGCTGCGGGAAAATTTCGCAGTCGGCGTTTTTTGTTGTCTGTTGTGCTGTTCTTTGCACGAAAATGCAATAGATTTATTAAATCAGCATATTCACGGCGAACGCGGCTTTCGCGGCGGGATCGTTTTCTTTGTCGGAGGTGTCGCCCAGTTCGCCTTTGCGCTGCTCGGCGCGGGCGATCATGTCTTTGACCTTCTGCACCTCGGCCTCATCGCACGCGTTGTTCTTGCAACCCGCTTCGCACTGCTCCAAATCAACTTGAAGCAGCCGCATGACCGTTTCTAGATCGCCCTGCGTCTGCGCCGCCGCAATTTGACGTGCGCGTTTTTCCCCGTTGAAGGTGACGGTGCTTTTGGACGAAGTGACCGTCATTTCGCCGTTCTCGTCGATTTCCACCGTCATGCCTTGGAAACCGATTTCGTCTTTGCGGCTTTCCAACATTTCGTCGGCGACGCGCAGATTGTCGAGGAGCTTCGCTCGCTTTTCCTCGTCGCCGAGACACGCCTTCAAGTGCTTCGACGAAATCGAGGTCATCCCTTGGCGGACGACGTTGAACTGGTCCTCCAGATACTTCATCAGGTCATTCGTATTGGAAAACTCCTGCACCTTGACTGCGTCCGTTTGCCCGGCGAGATACGCTTTCGCCAGCGCCGGGTTCCCCCGGTTCGGCAAACTGACGATTTTCTCGGCGTTCGTTTTCAAGATGCGCGCCGCCTCTTCCTGTTCCGCCTTCAATGCTTCCGTCAGGCTCGTCGCTTTTTTCGCTTCGCCGATCTTGCTTTTTTTCAAGCGTTTGTCGCGCTCTTCCTTCCGCTTCTTCACTTCGTCGAGCAGCTCCTGCCACCACGCCTTTTTCGACGAACGATTGACACGTCCCGACCTGTCGCCGCCCTCGGACACGCCCATGCTCCAAGCGCTGAGGCCGCCGTCTTCGTGAATGATCCAGCCGTGCGCTTTGAGTTTGTTCCCGTTGGGACGCGTCATCGACATCTCGTCGGTACATTGCTGCACATCGTAAAGCAGCGCCTCGTACTCCTCGCGCTTGGCCGGGTCTTTCTCCATCTCGCGCAAAATTTTCGGCGAAATGGCGACGTTGCCTTTGCCGCTGCCCGAGAACGGTTGGGTGCCGACGGTGAATTTCAGCTTCGGGAATTTCTCCGCAAGCTCGGCCAGTACGCCGTTTGCGCCCTTGCTCTTCGTCTTTTCCTTGTCCACGCTCTCCGCCGCCGACTTCTGCGCGAAGGCCAGCGCCGCTTCCGAGACGTAACTGTTTCCTACTTTTACCGGCATTTTGATCTCCTCCTTGACTGCAAACAATCCTTATCTCACAAAAATTCCTTCTATCCTCCTTTCCTTGTTGTTTTCTATCCCTTCATGATATGATAAACACGAAGGGGGATTTTTATGCCGACGATTCGCCAAAAGAAACTATGGCTTTTTCCGATTTTTACGCTTTTGCTGCTCGTCGCCGACGCTTTTTTGCTCGGGCGGGACGGCGCGATTCATGTGCGCGGCGCGGGGCAGCCGTTTCCCTCGTTTCGGACGGTGACGCTGGATGGGCACGCCGCGACGGACGAAATCTTCGCCGGGAAAACGACGGCGGTCTGTGTATGGACCGTGCGCGACGCGGGACTAAGCCGCACAGCACTGCGAAAGCTCGCCGCGACTTTGACGGCCTTGCCGGATAACGCGCAATTCGTCGGGCTCGTTGGCGATCTGAAAGAGAGCGACGACGCGGAAAAGCGTGCGCTGGCGAACGAGATTGCCGCGGGGCTGCCCGCGTCCTTTCCTCACCTGATGATAAACGACGACTTCATGCCGTTCTTGACGCAGCTTCGCAGCGCGCCGACGGTCGTTTTCATTGACGGCGCGGGGCGGCTCGTCGGCCAGCCTGTGGTCGGCGACGAGCCGGAGTTGGTGAAAAAAGAATTTTTTCGTGTCATGGAAAAAGATTCCCCACGCAATCTCGCGTTGAAGAAAATACAAAAGGTATTGTTTAATTAGCCTTCCCCGTTTCCCTTTTCGTACAACATAACCGTCAGCACAAACTTCTTTTGTCCGTTTTCTTCCTTTATCTGAATATCCATCTCGCCCTTGTACTTCTGCGCCGTGCGCCGGATGTTTGCAAGGCCCATGCCGTGCATAGCCTCGTTTGGCTTGCTCGTCGCGGGCAGTCCCGTTGCCCCGTCCCAGTGCAGTTCCCTTGTGAAGTCGTTTGCCGCCTCGATGAAAAACAGGCGGCCTTTTTCATAGGAACGAATCGAGATTTCCCGCGCCGCCGCTTCCAGCGCGTTTGCCAGCGCATTACTTAGAATCACGCTGACGTCGTAGATGTCGAGCCGTCCGTCTTTCGGCCAGTGGAAATCGGCGGAGAAGGCCACGCCTCTTTTCTCCGCGTCGCGGCGCGCCTGATGGACGATCACGTCGGTGATCGGATGGCCCGTGTCGTCGGCGAAGTCGAGCTGCGCGACGGCGTCCGTCATTTGCCCGAGGTACGCGTCCATCTGCGCGTCGCCCTGCGGCGCGATACGGCGCACATAGGCGGCGAGGCTCGCGATATGGTTCCTGAGGTCGTGGCGCAGCCCTTTGAGGTCGGCGTAAACGTTTTGCAGCTCCTCGACCTCGCGGTGTACGCCCGCGACGCTTTGCTCCAAGAGCAGCCGCTTTTGCTCCTCGTCCTTCGCCTGCACCAGGCCCCGGAACAGCGCTACCGACGAGACGACCATGCCCAGCAGCAAAAGGCTCGCCAGCGGCAGCAGCAAAAGTGTTTCCGGCACGCGGTCGTATATCAGCATCAGCGCGGAATTGTCCGCCGACAGCGTCAGCATCCGCACCGTCAGATCGAGTGCCATCGCGACGGTGCAAGGGAAAAGCAGGAACAGGCTGTCGTGGAAGCGAAGGGCGTAATCCTTCGGCGGGAAAAACCTGACAATCCCCGAGAGGTACAGCGCGAGCAGGCCAAGCTGCACGGCGCGGCAGCCCGCGATAATCAAAAGCACCGCCGCGTCGTTCGTCGCCTGCATCAGGAACATCACCGTTTCCGCCGGGACGCCACGCGCGACGGCTTCGTTCACCGCCCATGCCCAAGCCGGGCCCCAGGCGACAAAAGCCGCGTGCGCCAGCGGACTGACCGCGAACCGCAGGATGTCCCAGCCGGAAGCGAAGCTCGCGGCGACGAACGTTTGGCGAAACTTATCCTTTGTAAAAAACGCGCCGGAAAGGAAAAACAGCAACGCAAACTGCGGCACTATCGCGAGGAAACGTTCGTAAGACTTCCAATCCGTCGTCAGCGTCGAAACGGCAAACTGTACCAGCGCGTAAATGATCGACCAGCGAACCGCCGCCCATCCGCGGCTCTCGAAATCCGCTGGCAGGAACCGCCCCGCGTACCAAAACGCCAGCGCCCCCGCCACGCATTGTACGAGAAAATCCAGCGCGTCCATCGTAAAATCGGACATCAAAAATCCCCTCCGCGCCTAATATTACTATACCATAGGAAGAATGGCAAAAACCGCCGACCGGCGCGAACGACGCCTTTTCCGGCGTGAAATGCAGGGAAGAAAGAGGAATTTTGAGGGAAAGGGAGAATAATTGTTATGAGGAAATCAAAGTCATTGCCCCGATCGACATGATTGTTGCGAGAATTGAGGACTAATTATGGGAAAAGAAAAGAAATCGCTTATCCGCTCCGGGGCGGCAGAATATTTGACATACATTGCTTCCGTCGGCAACGAAGAAAATTTTGTCGAGCTCCGTTACGAGGAAGAGAATATCTGGCTTACCCAAAAAGCGATGGCTAAGCTCTACGATATGGATGTGCGAACCATCAACCATCATATTCAAAAAGTGTTCAAGGACAACGAATTGCTCCCCGAAGCAACTATCCGAAAATATGAGATAGTTCAAGAGGAGGGGAAACGAGAAGTTCGCCGCAACGTATCCCATTATAATCTGCAAATGATTATTGCCGTGGGCTTCAAGGTGAACTCTGAGCGGGCGGTACAGTTCCGCAAATGGGTGAACCATATTGCCAAGGAATATACCATCAAGGGCTGGGTGATGGACGATGAGCGGCTGAAGCGCGGAACGTATCTTACCGACAAATATTACGAGGAACAACTCGAAAGAATCCGCGAGATACGCGCAAGCGAGCGCAAGTTTTACCAAAAGGTCACGGATATTTACGCCACGGCGGTGGACTATGACAGCACGGCGAAATCCACTCGTCGCTTTTATGCCACTGTACAAAACAAGATGCACTTCGCCGTCCACGGACACACGGCGGCAGAACTGATCGTAGACCGTGCGGACAGCGAAAAGCCACACATGGGGCTGAGCACTTGGCAGGACGCGCCGAATGGGAAAATCAAGCCATCTGACGTCGTTGTGGCGAAGAATTATTTGAACGAGGAGGAAATGAAGCAGCTCAACCGCATGGTGTCAGCCTACCTCGACTATGCCGAGGACATGGCGCAGCGCAAAATCCCCCTCACCATGGCGGATTGGGAAACGCGCCTCAATCGTTTTATTGAGATGTTTGAATACGGCTTGCTCAAGGACGCCGGGAAAGTTACCGCCGAAATTGCGAGACTTCATGCTTTGAGCGAGTTTGAAAAGTATCGGGTAATACAAGACAAAGAGTATGTTTCCGACTTTGACAGGTTTGTACTGGAGAACGCGGAGGAATCGAAGCCATGAGAACCTTTCGGAAACCGCAACAACGACTTTTCCGGCGTGAAACGCAAAAAGAACGCAAATGATTTTTGAGGTCGTTTTGCACAGATAAAAGGAGCGCCGAGAATTTCGACGCTCCTTTTATGCGATGTACTCGCTGCCTATGCTCGACGTTACACATGCACCACGCCGCCGTCCTTTGCGTAGCGCAGATAGGTTTTTACGAAGTCCGCGTATTTCTTTTCCGCCAGCAACAGGCGCTCGCCGTTTTCCAGGCGAATGTTCCTCGGGCCGTAGTCGGCGATGCGTGCGAGATTGACGAGGTAGCAGCGATGGCAGCGGTAAAATCCCTCGCCCAGCGCGGCTTCCATCGTTTCCATCGAGCGGCGGATTTCGTGGGCGCCTTCCGTCGTGTGGATCGCGACTTTTTTGTTCCGGCTCTCCAGATAGAGAATGTCGTTCAGCGCGACCTTTCGCGTCAGGCCGTCCAACTTCAGCAGGAGATGGCGACCCTCGCGCCTGCGGATGGCCTCGGCTTCCGTCCACGCGGCGGCGAGCACCTCGGCAAACTTTTTCGGTTCCACGGGCTTCACCAGATATTGAAACGCATGGACGTCGAAGGCATCCTCCATATAGTCGCGATAGCCGGTCACGAAAACGATGACGCTGCTGGCGCAGCCCCGTTCCCGCACGCGCAGTTCCCGCGCCGTTTCCAGCCCGTCCGCGCCCTGGACGTCGAGAAAGAAAATCGCGAAATCCTCCTCCGACGCCAAAAGCGCGTCCCCAAAATCGAAGGCCGCGACTTGCGCTTCCGGCTTTTCCGTTTCAATCATACGGACAAGCTCGGCGCGTAAGTCCTCGTTTGGTTCGCAGACCGCGATGGCAAGCCCCGTCCGCGCGTCCGAAATCCTCCGTTCGTCCATGCAATCCCCCTCCATTTTCTACTATACCATAAAACGGGGCAAAAAAACGCCGTAAGGCGCGAACGGCGATTTTTCCGGCGCGAAATGCGGAAGAGGAAAAATCCCAAGACGTGAACGTTTGCGTCTTGGGATTTTTTGTCGCTTTGTTTATTTAAGCTTGTTCTGCCTGTTCCGTCTGTTTCGTTTTTTCCGCCAGCGGAATCGTCAGGCGTATCGTCGTGCCCACGCCCGGCTCGCTTTCGAGCGCGATCTCGATGTCGTGGGTCTCGGCGATCCAGCGTGCGATCGAGAGGCCGAGGCCGGTGCCGCCTGCACCGGCACCTTCACCGGTTTTCGCGCGTGAGCTGTCCACACGGTAGAAGCGGTCGAAGACTTTTTCCTGATGCTCGGGGGCGATGCCGACGCCGGTGTCCCGCACCTCGACCTCAAGCGCGTTTCCGTCGCGCCGCGAGGACAGCGTGATCGTGCCGCCCGACGGCGTGTATTTGAACGCGTTCTCGATGAAGATGCGGAGCATCTGCCGCATGATGACCGGGTCAGCGAAAATCGTGCCCGGCTCGTTGGCTTCGAGGATCAGGTCGTGGTCGCCTTTGACGAGATCCGCTTTTTTCGCCACGTCCGCCAGCAGCGCCTGAAAATCGATCGGTTCCTTTTTCAGCACTTGTCGTTTCTGGTCGGCCCGCGCGAGGAACAGCAGGCGTTCGATCAGCGCTTTCATGTTTTCCGCCTCGGTGCGGATCGCGGCGATGCCCTCGTCCAGCGTTTCCGCGTCCTCACGCCCCCAGCGGCTCAGCATATCCGAATAGCCGAGCATGACCGTGACCGGCGTGCGAAGCTCGTGGGACGCGTCTGAGACGAATTGCCGCTGCTGCTCGAAGCCCGCTTCCAAACGGTCGAGCATGTGGTTGATCGTCTGCACCAGCTCCGAGAGCTCGTCTTTCGCGGGCGGCGTCTCGACGCGGCGGGAGAGGTCGGAAATCTCGATGGCGCGCGCCGCCTCGGTGATCGCGCGAATCGGCGCGAGTGCGCGGCGGCTGACATAGTAGCAGGCGCAGAGCGCCAGCACGACGCCGAGGAGGTTCGTCAGTAAGAGACCGTGTCCCAGCGAGCGCATGAAGTCGCGCTCTGCCGTAATCATGCGGATGAAATGGAGATGGTACGCCTGTCCGCGCCAGGTCAGCGTCAGCGGCTCATAGTACATATAGAAATTGTCGAATCGCGAGACCTGCATCTCCTCGTTCGCCCAAAACGGCGGGTTGGAAATCGTGTGGGACGCCACTTCCTCCACCGTCGGATAATGCAGCGCACTGTCGAAGATTTTCTGCCCGTCGGCGGTCACGACGCGCAGCACCACGCCCGGTGTCAGCACACCCTCGCGATACAGGAGACGCAGGAACGGAGGCGGCGGCACCCAATCGGGATTTTGCCTGAGTGCCCACTGCTTTGCCTCCGGCGGCAGCGGCTCGGGCAGTTCCTCGTCGCTCATGGCCTCCGAGCGCGTCATGGAGCGACGCACTTCGGTGATGCAGTGCTGCAAGTCCATTTCCGCCTGATGGTAGACGGAAAAATACAGCCCCGCGATCGTGAGCAGGCTCGTCAGCAGCAAGATGCTGATCAAAATCGCCGCGTTGACCAGCATCAGCTTTGTCGAGACGTGAAGGCTCTTAATCCTTAATGACATAGCCTACGCCCCGCATCGTGTGGATGTATTTCTCGCCGAAGCGCTCGTCGATTTTCGCGCGCAGATAGCGGATATAGACGTCCACTACGTTCGTGTCGCCGATATAGTCGTAGCCCCAGACCGTCGAGAGAATCTGGTCCCGGGACAGCACCGTGCGCTTGTTTCGCAAAAGATACTCCAAGAGCTGGTACTCCTTCTTCGTCAGCTCCACCGGCTCGCCCTTGACCTTGACCTCGAACCGCTCCGGGTACATAACGAGGTCGCGGGACACGAGGATTTCCCCGTCCGTCGCTGCCTCGGCGGGCTTGTGCGCGCGCAGCACCGCGCGGATTCGCGCCAAGAGCTCCTCGATGGCGAAGGGCTTCGTCATATAGTCGTTGGCGCCGATGTCGAGCCCCTGCACCTTGTCCTCAAGGTCGTCCTTCGCCGTCAGCATGATGATCGGGATGTCCGACAGTTTGCGGACGTTCTGGCAAATCGTCAGCCCGTCCATCTCCGGCAGCATCAAATCCAGCAGCACGAGGTCGTAATTTTCCTGCAAGATTCGCTCGTAAGCGCGCCGTCCGTTGGACTCCGTGGCCGTGACGAAGCCTTCGTGCTCCAGCTCCATCTGCAAAAAGCGTGCGATGCGCTTCTCATCCTCTACGATCAAGACCCGCGTCTTTTCCTCCATCACAATCTCTCCCCGGTCCTTTTCCATTATATTATCGTTTCCGCGAGGAAAAGGGAAGGGATTTGCGCGACTTTTAAGGGATTTTTAAGAAAGCCTCCCAATGTGCTGTAACTTGGCTTCGCCTTGTTGAAACGCCGCTAAGGAAAGTTTGCCTATGGCAAACTTTGAGTGAAGGCGTTATAATTTTACCCAACGATACAAAAGGACGGGTCATTTCTATGGAGATTTTTCATAACGATTGGGCGAAGTATTTGGACGAGGAACTCACCAAGCCCTATTACCGCGAGCTGCGCGCGTTCCTGATCAACGAGTACCGCACGACGCGCATCTATCCCGATATGTACGCGATTTTCAACGCGCTGCATTACACGAGCTACGCCGACGCGAAGGTGGTGATCCTCGGGCAGGACCCTTACCACGGGCCGGGACAGGCGCATGGGCTGAGTTTTTCCGTGCAGCCGGGCGTCGCGCCGCCGCCGTCCCTCGTCAATATTTTCAAGGAGCTGGCTTCTGACCTCGGCTGCAAGATGCCGAACAACGGGTGCCTGAAGCCATGGGCGGAACAGGGCGTGCTGCTTTTGAACACCGTGCTGACCGTGCGCGAACATCAGGCGAACTCCCATCGTGGCCGCGGCTGGGAGATTTTCACCGACAAGATCATCTCACTGTTGAATGAGAGGGAAAAGCCGCTGGCGTTCATCCTCTGGGGCGGCCCTGCGCGCAAGAAAAAGACGATGATCACGAACCCGCGCCATTTCATTGTCGAGTCGCCGCACCCGAGCCCGCTTTCGGCCAACTACGGCTTTTTCGGCAGCCGCCCCTTTTCCCGGGTGAATGCGTTTCTCGAAAATATAGGAGAAAAGCCTATTGATTGGCAGCTCCCCGACCTCTAAAAAGCCGTGCGGAAAGGGAAAAGCAAAGCGGGAAGCGGGACAAGCGGACTTGTACAAATATAGAACACGGCTGCGTTTTTATACAGGATATAGGGCAAAAGACATAGTTTCTTGTCCTATTTTTTTTGCTATAATATATCTACCTATCGAAACATCAGGATTGTTTTTTGGCGGGCAGCGTCCCGCCGCTCTTAGACTTTTGGGGGAGTTACTTTGGACAGCCAGTCGAAATCGGACAGGGAATACGTTATCAAGATCATTCCCGACCAGGGCGACACGATGCACAGCATCCGCCTTCCGAGACATCTTATTAAATATGCCGCTATTTCCTGCGTAGCAGGCGCGGTTCTTTTGGTCGGTTCTTTCGGGTACTCGGTTCACAGCGCGTTCACCGCGGCCAGCGACGCGCAGGAGCTGCGCGACCTGCGCACGGTCAACACGGCCCAGCAGGAGCAGCTTTCGCGTCTTGCCAAGAAGGCGAACGAGCTGCAGGACAAAATGGAAGAGGTCAGCCAGATCGAGCAGGAGCTTCGCCAGATGGCGGGCGCCGAGCCCATCGCCGAGGAGCCGCAGCCGCAGGACGCGGCTGTGTCGACGACGCCGACGTCGCCCATTGACGGCGCGGGCTTTGACGGGCAAGGCGGCCCGTGGATCGAGCCGAACGCGCGCCACGTGGACAACGCGCTGGACAGCATCCGGCAGCGGCTCGAAAAAAGCCGGGCGAATCTGGATCTCATCCGCGAGGCGCTTCAGGAGCAGCAGCGGATGATTGGCTATAACAACCGCCTTTCGGCGTATCTGCCGTCCCTTTGGCCGGCCAGCGGCGAGGTCAGCTCGCCCTACGGCTTGCGCTGGGGCGGATCGGATTTCCATCCGGGCATCGACATCGCCAACGACTACGGCACGCCGATTATTGCGGCGGCCAGCGGCACGGTGACGGCGGCGGGCTGGAACTCCGGCGGCTACGGCAACATGGTGGACATCGACCATGGCAACGGCATCTGGACCCGTTACGGGCATGCGGAAGCCGTCGCGGTTTCCGTCGGCGAGACGGTACAGAAGGGGCAGATTATCGCCTATATGGGCAGCACCGGCTTTTCCACCGGTCCCCACGTCCATTATGAGGTGCACGTGAACGGCGAGATGGTGAACCCGATTCTCTATCTCGGCGGCGAATGAAATAGAGGGAAGAAAAGAGGGCAGGAGAATGTTTGGCAGCATGAAGAAGAACGTCGACAATCCCGTGCGGGATATCGAGACGATTATCGGCAAAGAAACGACGATCACCGGCCAGCTTTCGAGCCAGGGCAATATTCGCGTGGACGGCCGCATCGACGGCGGCGTTACCATTTCCGGCGACGCGGTCATCGGCGAGAGCGGCATAGTGCAGGGCGACATCAAGGCGGGCAGCCTGACGGTGGCGGGCACGGTGACGGGCAATGTGGACTGCGACGGCAACCTCAGCATCCACGCCACGGGCCAGCTCGTCGGCGACGTCCGCGTCCGCAGCCTGAATATCGCCGACGGCGGCGTATTCCGCGGCCGCAGCGAAATGGCCACCCGAAGCGGCGCCGACCCAACGTCGACCCTTTCTCCGGCGGTTTGAAGGAAACCTGAACGAAAAATTGCAAATTAAAATCCGCGCTGTGTGATTGATACGGCGCGGTTTTTTTATGCCTAAGGCGGCACTATATAGCGCCCCGTAGTTTTCGATGGTGCAGCGGAATCTTATCAAGCGGCCTTTATCCTGTCCTCTTCGCTATGTTGATTTACGCACTCATATATGATATAGTGGCACTATACATCGGGAGGTGCTGTTCATGTCGAGGAATGGCTACACAGAAGCCCAGAGAAGAGCGGATAAGAAATATACTTCAAATACCGATCAATTACGCGTTCGGATTCCAAAAGGGAAAAAACTTGATATAGAATTACATGCTGATGCAATGAATGAATCGGTAGGCCAATTTGTGATTAGGGCTGTCAACGAAACCATGCATAAAGATAATTGTTCTGTTATATATAGCCAATTAGCGAATAATAAGTACAATCCCACGCTATTACCGCAGTTTGAATATAGTAATGGGAAAATATTCAATTGTGATTGTATCGAGTTCTTGCAAAATATAGAAAATGAAAGTGTTGACACAGTATTTGCCGATCCTCCATATAATATCGGGAAAGCCAATTGGGACGACATTGGTTCACAAGATGAATACATTGCATGGTCGTTGTCATGGCTTAAGGAAGCAAGCCGAATCCTTAAGGATACGGGAACTCTCTATGTATGTGGATACACAGAAATTTTAGCTGACATTAGACGGCCAGCTATGGATTTTTTCAAAAAAAGCCACTGGTTGATATGGTACTATGATAATAAAGCAAATATGCGCAATGATTGGGGCAGAAGCCATGAAAGTATATTGTGTTTAAGAAAATCAGACACATTTACATTCAACACAGATGATGTTCGTATTCCTTATAACGCTCATACGCGGAAATACCCAACGCGAAACCAAAGCGGAAAGACAAGCCAGTTTTATAATGAAAAGATAGCATCTTCAACATGGGAACCTAATCCGCGCGGAGCCAAACCCAAAGATGTCATAAATATCCCGACAACGTGCAATGGAATGGCCGAAAAAACCAAACATCCGACACAAAAGCCCGAAGAGTTAATCCGGAGGCTATTGTTAGCTAGTACGAATGTAAATGAAGTTGTAGTGGATCCTTTTTCGGGATCTGGGACAACTGCTGTTGTATGTACACAGTTAGGCAGAAAATTTCTTGTTAATGATATGAACGAGGAATATAATACATGGGCGGATAAACGAATTAAAGCTGTTGTTAATTTTGATGTGGAGTCGTGGATTGATTTTGATCAAAAAAATGATATAAGAAGAAGGAGCATACGATGAAACTGTATGATTTTCAATCCAAAGTTGATGATGATTCAGCTTTGGCAAGCTATGATGATTTTATAGACTTTACCAAGGAATACCTCCATTTCATAGATGCAGGAAAAATGATACATCCCCACATACAAGCAGATATTGTTTCTTGTAAAGAACCTAAATATCATTTTTTCCAGTATAAAGATGATGGAAGAAATTGTATTACTAGGCCAATAAATATGGAAATATTTATGACGGCAGAAGAATTTGGAAATGCTATTGTTGAGTTTAAGAAGAGCATATCCGATCCTAAATCTATATGCAACAATATTGTCTTGCGAAACAATATAAATCGCGTAATCTACACTTGCCAACAATCCATCGGATGTACATTGGACTCATTCAATAATCCCAATAAAGCCAGAAAACGGAATGGTATGCTTTTTGAAAAGCTAATCCGGGATATAATATCTACCGCGGGTGTTTCATGCGCATCTTGCGATGAAAAAGTCAAAATTCCAAAAGGGCGTGGGAAAGAAATGAAATTTCAGCATGATGTTATCTTAATACGTGAAGATGACTCTGTTGCTGGAATAGGACAGTTAAAAACTTCTTCAAAAGATCGGTTAGATAAAATATTCCTTGATAAATATATGTACAAAAAGCTAACGAAAACAGACATACCTCATTTTGCTATATTCTTGAACGACGTGCAACGCGCATCTAAAAAGGATGGAAATTATTCCATCAATTCCACGTTTCTTCCTGGGCATTTTAAGGCATATACTATGGCCTTGGCTCCTCTTGACGGTGTTTATTATTTTGATCCGCGTCCCATAATGCTAGAAGACGTGGATTTATCAAAGCACATTTTCAAATTTGATAAGTTCCTGGTTGAAGATATGTGGAAAATGCTTGGATAAGCATAAAAAAAGCTGACAGCCGAAGCTGCCAGCTTTTTTGTGCTTATTTTTCTTTTTCGATGACGTTCTTTTCGTAGTCGAAACATTCCTGCGCGATGTCCTTGCTGAGCAAGATCAGGCAGATCAGGTTCGGGATGGACATCAGGCCGTTCATCGTGTCGGAGAAGTTCCAGACGATTTCTAGGGTCGTGGTCGCGCCGACGAAGGTGATCAGCGAGAAGAGGATGCGGTACGCCATGATCGCGGGCCGGGCGCTGACGAGATATTCGAGCGCCTTCTCGCCGTAATACTCCCAGCCGAGGATCGTCGTGAACGCGAACATCGCCAGCGACACGGAGACGATGATCGGCGCGGATTCGCCGAAGGCGGACTTGAACGCGAGAATGGTCAGGTTCGCGCCGGAGACCAGCTTGCCCGTGGCCGGGTCGGTCATGCCGAGCACACCCGACGAGGCGATGACGAGACCCGTCAGCATGCAGATGATCATCGTGTCGAAGAAGGTGCCGGTCATATTGACATAACCCTGCCGGGACGGATGGTCGGTACGCGCCGCCGCCGCCGCGATCGGAGCCGAGCCCATGCCGGCTTCGTTGGAGAAGACGCCGCGGGCCACGCCCCAGCGCATCGCCGAAAGCATCGAGGCGACGATGGAGCCGCCGACGCCGCCCGCCACCGCGTCAAAGGAGAACGCCATGCGGAAAATCTCGGCGATGCCCGCCGGAACGGCAGAAATATTCGTAAGGATCGCGATGACCGCTGCGATGAAATAGAACACCGCCATGAACGGCACGATGACGCTGGACACCATGCCGATGCTGTGGATGCCGCGCACGAGGATCAAGAACGAGCAAATCATGATGATTCCGCCCGACACCGCCGTCGAGACGCCGAAGCTCGTATGGATCGCCGAGGCGATCGAGTGCGCCTGCGTCATATTGCCGATGCCGAAGGACGAGAATACCGCGAACAGTGCGAAGAGCGTCGCCATGATGCTGCCGAAGGCGCCGCCGATGCCGTTCTTCATCGCGTACATCGGGCCGCCCGCCATCTCGCCGACGCTGTTCGTCTCGCGGTACTTGACCGCCAGCACCGATTCGCCGTACTTCGTCGACAGCCCGAACAGCGCGCTGACCCACATCCAGACCAGAGCACCGGGGCCGCCCAGCACCATCGCCGTCGCGACACCGACGATATTGCCGGTGCCGACCGTAGCGGACAGCGCCGTCATCAGCGACTGGAACGGCGAAATGTCGCCCTCGTGTTTTTCCTTCTTTTCAAAAATCATGCCAATCGCGTAGAAAAGATTGCGCCAGGGCAAGAATTTCAGCCGCACCGTCAGGAATACGCCGGTGCCGACGAGGAGCGCCAGCATGATCGGTCCCCAAACGAAATTGTTCAGGTCGTTCAGCATTTGTTCAAGGTTCATATTGTTCCCCTCCCAAAACATATCTGTAGCATAGTATAGATACACGGCGCGGATTTGTAAAGCGAAAACCGCGTCGTTTCGGCGTTTTTCGGAAAAAATACAATATGCAAGAAACAAGGCAAAAGAAAAATCCCCCGGACAGCCGGGGGATTTTGCGTCTGTAGGAAATTACGCTTCGATGCCAACGTGTTTTTTTTCCGCATAGTCGATGGCGATTGCCACGGCGCCGTCGCCGGTGATGTTCAGGCAGGTGCGGAACATATCGAGCACGCGGTCAATGCCCGCTACCAGCGCCAGCCCTTCAATCGGCAGCCCGACGGACTGGAGCACCATCGCCAGCATGATCAGACCGGCGCCCGGGACGCCCGCCGTACCGATGGAGGCCAGCGTGCCGGTGAAGACGATCATCATCATCTGGCCCGCCGTCAGATCGACGTTGAATACATTCGCGATGAAGAGCGAGCAGACGCCCATGTAAAGCGCTGTGCCGTCCATGTTGATCGTCGCGCCCAGCGGCAGCACGAAGCTCGTGACCTCGCGGGACGTGCCGAGCTTCTCCTGCAGGTTCTTCATATTGACCGGCAGCGTCGCGGCGCTGGAGCAGGTCGTAAAGGCCAGCAGCATCGCCTCCGACATGGCGGAGAAGAAGTCCATCGGGGAAACATGCCCGCCGACGCGTGCGATGGTCGAGTAGACAGCCACCGCATGGATCGCGCAGCCGATAGCCAGGCAGGCGATGACCGAGATCAGCGGCAGGAGAACCTTCGGGCCGTTGGCCGCGACTACGGGCAGAAGCAATGCGAATACGCCGATCGGAGCGAAGTTCATGATCAGCGCGATGATCTTGTAGCAGACTTCCGCCGCCGCGTCAGAGAACTTGATTAAGAGCTGTGCGCGCTCGCCGCCGACCTGGATGATGCCGACGCCGACGAACAGCGCGAATACGATGATCGGCAGGATCTGCGCCTTCGCCATCGCGTCCACCGGGCTCGTCGGAATCATGCCGACAAACACCTGCATGATGCTCGGCGCTTCCTTGACGTCGACCTTGCCGTCGGCGAGCATTTGGAGCCCCGCGCCCGGCTGGCCGATCCCCGCGACGGCGAAGCCGATCAGGATCGCGATGGCCGTCGTGATCAGATAGATGGCGATGGTGCGGACGCCGATGCGGCCCAGCGTATTCGTATCACCGAGGCTCGTCATGCCGACGACCAGCGACGTGAGGACTACCGGGACAATCATCATCTTGATCAGGTTGATGAAGATCGTGCCGATCGGAGCAATCCACAGCTTGATGAACGGCAGCCCCTCCGGCCCCATGACCAGCCCGACGATGACGGCCAGCACGAGACCGATAAAGATTTTAACGGACAAATTCATGAGATAAACCCCTCCTTAATAAATAGAACGGTTTTATTATACGGGACAAAAGAGCGAAAGTCTATTGCGCCGCGCATGTATTATGTATACAAAAGAAGCGCCTTCCCAAATGGGAAGACGCTTGCTTCCGATAGCCGTAAGCTCGGAGATGTTTTCCGCCGCCGACGCGGACTGTTCGGCGAGCTTCCTGACTTCTTCCGCGACGACCGAGAAGCCG
This sequence comes from uncultured Selenomonadaceae bacterium, assembly GCA_902777615.1. Classification (GTDB taxonomy): domain Bacteria; phylum Bacillota; class Negativicutes; order Selenomonadales; family Selenomonadaceae; genus RUG12372. The sequence goes on along the minus strand of CACYUQ010000002.1, from coordinate 7,047 downwards.
CGCCCGGCCTCTCCGGCGCGCGCCGCCTCAATGGCCGCGTTCAGCGCGAGGAGATTCGTCTGCTGGGAAATCTGGGAAATCGTTTCGACAATCTGCCCGATCTGCTGCGAATTCGCGCCGAGCTTCCGCACCACGTCCGCCGAGGTCGCGACGCTGGTCTCGATGCCGCTCATTTTCGCGATGGCCTCGCGCATCAGGCCCGAGCCGGATTCGGCGGCGTCGGCCATTTGCCGCGCGCTCTCGGCCACGTCGTCGGTTTTCCGCGCCATGGCCTCAATGTCGGTAAAGGCTTCGTCGATATTCTGCTTCGTCACGTCGACGCTGGCAAGCTGCTTATCCATACCCTCGGAGACGTCGCTTACCGTCTGCGCTACATGGGTTGCGTTCTGCGCCGCCTGATGGGAGCTTGACGCAAGCGCTTCGCTGGACGCCGAGACCTGATCCGAGCTGTTCTTGATCTTGACGATCAAGGTGTGGACGTTGTCTTTCATGCGGTTGAATTCCGTAGCCATTTCGCCGAACTCGTCGGAGGAATCCGCCGCCAGCGGGGCAATTCGGAGATTTCCCTCCGCGATTTCATGCAGGCCGGCGTTCAAAAGGCCAAGACGGCGTACGACGCCGTTGGCGAAGAAGAACAGGGAACCGGCGAGGAGAAGGACGCCGACGCCCAATTCCTTGTCGGCGAGGATCCCGTTCAATACCTCCGGGCGTTTGACGCTGGCGTCGTCGGCGGTATTGGTAAAGGTTTCCGCCATGGATTTTGCGTATTGCGCTTTCGAGGCCAGCCATGACTCGGCCTCGTCGGACTTCGAGACGATATTCGCCAGGAGTTCTTTCCGCGCGGCTTCTTCCACGGAGCTCGCGGCGGTATGATACCCGACGGCGGAGACGATGATCATCACCGCTCCGATAACGCCTGCCAACAGGATAAACTTTTGCTTGATCTTCATACTTGCACAACTCCTTACATATTGCAAAAATTCCCAATTATATAAACCTCTGTACGCGCCGGAAAGCGGAGCCGTCGAGGGGAGATGCCGTTTCCATTCCCTGCCATGTTATTAAAGATAGGACTAAAAGTCAATAATTTGGGTACAAACGCCTTTCGCGCCGAAAAAAATGAATATTTTTTAAAATTTTATTACGTTTACGGCGAAAATTTCCTTCGCGAAGTGCATTCGCGGCGAAAATTTACCATTCACGAAATAAGATTGCCATTCGCGAAATAAATTTCCTTCGCGAATGGTACAGCCGCACCCCGATAATCCGTTTCGCGCGGCATGGGACAAAGGGGGCGTTTTGACACTTCCTCGCCTTTCTGGTATAATTTCTAGTGGTTTATTGTATGCGGATACACAATATATTGAAAGGTAGATACGAAAATGCTTGTTGCAGTCAGCAATTGCGTTTCTCACGGCGGCGCGCTTTTTTTCCGAAAGCCCCGGGAAGCGCGTCCGCCTGAGTGCTCGCTGCTCGACCTTCACGAGCTCGCGGGGGAAACGGGCATCTCTGTGGACGACGTGATTTCCCAGCTTGACGATTTCGCGTATGCCGACACGTTGCTCGGCTTCGGCGCGCCGTTTTTCTCGCCGCCGCGCGAAACGACGCCGCTGGAGACGTCGGAAAATATTTCCGTTTTTTCGGTCCGTACATCCTTTGACCCCGCCGATACCATCATCGAGCAGACGGCGGCCATCTTCGAGGAAACGAAGCCCGTTTTCGAGGAACCGGAACCGCCGGTTTTCGCGGAGACTGTCATAGAAACGGCACCGCTGATGTTTACGGAGCCGGATCCTGTCGTCGAGACGGAGTCACCGCTTTTCACAAAGCCGGAACCTGTCGCCGAAGCGGAAATCGTCGTTCAGCCCATCGATCTGACGTCTGAACCCAAGATTGAGGCGGTGACGGAAACACCGTCCCCCGAAGCTGACGTCGAGCCTGTCGTCGAACCGATCATCGAAGTGGAAACGGCGGCGATTCCCGAGCCGATGATCGAGGCGGCGCCGATGGTTCCCGAGCCGGTCGTCGAGGCCGAGCCCGCGCCGCCGGTACCGAAAAAGTCGCTTTGGCACAAGCGGTTCATCTCGGATCAGCCGCTGGCGAAAATGACCCGTGCGAAGCTGGAAAAAATCCGTAAGGTGTCTACTGTCCGCGTGGAAGCGGCGGAGCCGGAGGACGACGGGGAGGACGAGCACTTGATTGATATGACCGTGCCTGAGGGCTACGCGGTGCAGACCACGACGGAAAATATCGTCTGGCCCTGGGAGATTCGCGAAGACCTGACGTTGAAGGAAGCGCTGGAGGCCCTCGACGACAAGCTCTTGGCCAGCCTGACGGAAGAGGTCGTGAGCTGCACGATTTCCGGGCAGATGGGTGAGGGCGGCATCAAGTCCCTCTGCGAGACTTACAACCGGGAAAAGGAACAGATATACAGTGCGGTCCAGCACGAGAGCCGCCGCCGCATCACGCGGATGAACACGAAGCCGCACGCGGCAGCCGCAGGCTCGGCAGCCTCGGACGCGACCCAGGAAATGGCGATGCGCATGGCGAAGCAGTTCCTGCAAAACGAGATGGGCAAAAAGGCGATGCGTTTCAAGTCGCCGTTCCCCGATGAAAACGGCATCTACCACATTTTCGAGAGCCACCGGGTCGAGGACGAGGCCAACATCGAGTTCCCGAACGAGCGCGTCTATTACCGCGAAGTCGGAGACGGCTGGGCCATCTCGGTCGGATATTAAACGAGAACAAAAAATGCACCCGCAATCGCGGGTGCATTTTTTATGTCTGATTTTGCCTTCCCCTCTGGGGCGAGACAGTCCAGTGGACTGTCGAATGGCGCGCGAAGCGCGACGGATGAGGTGTTACATCGTTTCGGCGACCACCTCACCCACTGGCTTCGACCGAAATGTGCCACTGGCACATTTCGCTCCTCCCCATAGGGGAGCGCTTAGATTTTGGATTGATAAAACCACTTAGTTCTTGGAAGCGTTCCCGCGCTCGTCGCGGGTCTCGCCGCCGCAGCAGCAAGCATGGAGCGCTTCCGGATAGGTTGCATATTCCTGCGGATTGTCTCCTCCGCATACCGGCGCAGCCAGCGCCGTTGCCGACGTCGCTATCACCATTGCCGCCAAGGTTGTCAGTATCATTTTCTTCATGTTCAACATCCTTGTAAAGATTTTATTTCACGGCTTTGAAGGCCTGCTCCAGATCCCAGATCAGGTCGTCGATGTGCTCGGTGCCGATGGAGAGGCGGATGGTGCCCGGTGTGATGCCGCTCTCCAAGAGCTCCTTTTCCGTCATCTGGGAGTGGGTCGTGGACGCCGGATGGATGACCAGCGACTTGACGTCGGCGACGTTCGCCAGCAGCGAGAAGATTTTCAGCTGGTTGATGAATTTCTCCGCCGCCTTCGCGCCGCCCTTGATCTCGAAGGTGAAAATCGTCGCGCCGCCGTTCGGGCAGTATTTCTTGTAGAGCTTGTGGTCCGGGTGGGTTGCAACCGACGGATGGTTGACCTTCACGACGTTCGGGTTCTTTTCGAGGAACTCGACGACTTTCAGCGCGTTCTCGACGTGGCGCTCGACGCGCAGCGACAGGGTCTCGACGCCCTGCAGCAGCAGGAAAGCGTTAAAGGGCGAGATGGCCGCGCCGGTGTCGCGGAGCAGCGTCGCGCGGATGAACGTGACGAACGCCGCCGGGCCGAGTGCCTCGTAGAATTTCACGCCGTGGTAGCTGTCGTTCGGCTCGACCAGCCACGGGAAGCGGCCCGACTTCGCCCAGTCGAACTTGCCGCTCTCGATGATCACGCCGCCCAGCGTCGTGCCGTGACCGCCGATGAACTTCGTCGCCGAGTGGATGACGATGTCCGCACCGTACTCGAAGGGGCGGAGCTGGTACGGCGTCGCGAAGGTGCTGTCGACGACCACCGGGATTTTGTGCTTGTGCGCGACCTCGGCCACCGCCGCGATGTCGATCAGGTTCGCGTTCGGGTTGCCGATGGATTCGATGTAAATCAGCTGTGTGTTGTCCTTGATGGCCGCTTCAAAGGCTTTCGCGCCGCCCTCCGGGTCCACGAAGGTCGTGTCGATGCCGTAGTCCGGCAGCGTGTGCTCGAACAGGTTGTACGTTCCACCGTACAGCGTGTTCGCCGCGACAACGTGCTGGCCTTTCTTCGCGAGAGCCTGCACCGTGTAGGTCACCGCCGACGCGCCGGATGCCACCGCCAGAGCCGCCGAGCCGCCTTCGAGAGCCGCCAGGCGACGCTCCAGCACGTCCTGCGTCGGGTTCGTCAGGCGCCCGTAAATGTTGCCCGCGTCGCGCAGGCCGAAGCGATCCGCTGCGTGCTGGAAATCGTGGAACACGTACGAAGTCGTCTGGTAAATCGGCACTGCCCGCGAATCCGTGACCGGGTCGGCCTGCTCCTGTCCGACATGGAGCTGAAGCGTCTCAAATTTGTACTGTCTTTCCTTTGCCATAATAATTTCCCCCTATTTTTTGATTTCTTATCAGATTTTCCTATGGATTGGTTAATAGCATACCACAAATTCCTATCTTGTCAATAGGGATTTATTTTTTTGTCCAAAAATTTATTAAAAATTTTGCCGCGCGTCGTGTTTTTCCTCCCATTCGTCATGTTAAACGCCGAAAGGGGGTGAAGCAAGATGCAAGTGGATAGAGTCAACTTCGCCGATATTCTTGTAGCAAGCGCGTTGGGCGCAGGGCTGATCATGACGATCCTGTTCGAGCAGCAGGAACTTTCAATGAGCATCGCCAGCGGCCTGCTCGGCTATCTCGGCGGCGTGAAGATCGCGGGCCGGAGACCTTAAAGACACGCAAAAATGGCTAGATGTCCAACAAACCAGTATGTGGAGCGCGGGCTTTGAAAACGTTGAAGTAAGCATAACGTTACAGAACCGCGGCATATCGGCCCCGCAGGGCCCTTCGGGGGATCCAGAAGGGGACGTAGTCCCCTTTGTGGGGATGTTTGAAGGGGCAACGCCCCTTCAAGGAAATAATGTTGCAAAAGGAGATGATCATTCTATGGAACCAATCCAAATTACAAACCACAGCCTGTTCTTTCCTTCGGGCCGTCTGCTCGCGAGGACCAAAACAAACCTTGTCGTGCTGCACCACACAGGGGGCGCAGCGGGCGAGGACCCGGACGCCGCGCAGATTGACGCGATGCATCGGCGGCTCGGCTGGTCCGGTATCGGCTATCATTACCTGATCCGAAAAGACGGAACGATAGAAGAGGGACGCCCGGCCTTCGCCGTCGGCGCGCATGCGGAAGGCGTCAACGCGCAAAGCCTTGGCGTCGCGCTCTGCGGAAATTTCTGCGAGGAAGAGCCAACCGCGGCGCAAATCGAGTCCACCGCGATGCTGCTGGCAATGCTCTCCGCAACCTTCGGCGTCGAGCCGGATCGAACGCACATCGTCGGCCACCGCGACCTGATGGCGACCGCCTGCCCCGGAGACGCGCTCTACGAGAGGATGGACGAGATCATCGGAAAAGCGATCTGGTATTGTGAACAATAATCGAGCAACAAAAAGCCGCCCCGTGAAGGGGCGGTTTTTTTGTCAAGCAACGTGCGCTGTTTTTCGCAGCGTTTTCAGTGCTCTTGCCTTTACCACCGCCGCCGTCTGCTGGGTCATGCCCAGGCGGGCGGCGGCTTCTTTTTGTGTCAGACCGTTCGCGTAGAGCATTGTCAGCAGGCGGCGCGGCTTTTCGGCCAGCGGTGCGAGCATGGCGCGGAACGCGTCATCCGCTTCCATCCTGCCTATCTCGTCCCGCCGGTCCGGCACTTCGTCGAACACGCTGCCTTCCTCCGCGCCCTCCGGCAACACCTCGCGCTGCCATTGACGCCGTGATTTTTTGAACAAGGTGTACAGATCGCCGTAGACCTTCGCTTTCGCGAAGCCGGGGAACGGTACGCCACGCCCGCCGTCAAATTCCCGCACCGCGCGGAGAAAACTTTCCCGCGCCGCCGAAAGCGCGTCCTCGCCCAGCGGCGCCAAATGCGCCTGTCCCGCGGCTTTCCGGCAAAGCCCCTCGTACTCACGGACGAGCTTCGCCATCGCGTCCTTGTCGCCGCGCTTCGCGGCCTCGATATCATGTTCCTGTGTCAATTTCCTCACCTTTCGGCGAGGAACCGGTTCCTCGTTTCAAATTTGCGCAGCGTCAGTCTGCCATTTTTTCGTCCGCCACGCAAAAAACGAGCGACGCCTCACTCGACAAAAGGAACGCCGAACAAAAATTTGTGTTTATTGACAAATAGGAACAAATATTCTATACTGTGGTTGTGTTTGTGGCCAGCGCGAGGGACACAGCCCCGTTTCGCGCGCTCCTTCCTTTCTTGCGGAAACGAAAAATAAAAAGAACCTAGAAAGGACGAAAACAAAATGGAAAAGAATCTCCCGAAAGACGCCGAGATTGCCGCGCTGCTCCCGGCGTACACCTGCGAAGGCGACGTGACGCGCATCCTGCTGACCAACGGCACGGAGCTGGTCTATCGCCGCACGATGCGCTCGACGCTCCAAAGCCTCGCCCGGCGCCGCTGCAAGGACGTGACGCTCTTGCGCCGCTGGGCACGGCGCTACACGCACCGCACGCTGAACAACCCGATCGCCGCTTCCGCCGACCTCGTGCTCGTGCCGGTCAAGACCCGGCGCCCGCGTGTCGAAGGCGACGGCACGATGGCGCATGTCAACGTCGCCGCCGTCGCGCGCGGCACGTTCCGGCACAAAGCCGACGATGCGGATCGCGTGAAACGAAAGCGGCGGATGTCGGTCGACGGAGCAGAAAAGCCCGCGATTATCGCGCTGGTCGGAGGCTCGGAGCTGCCGGTGCTCTGGAGCGAAAAGACGACCCTCGCGCATATCCGCGAGGCGCGCCACATCTGCTCCGAACTGGTGCGGGAGGAAGAAGAAGCGGTACTGAGAAGAATAAAGCCATAAAAAAAGACCCCCGCAAAAGCGGGGGCTTTTTTATGGCGCCTAATATTAGGTGATTGGTAATGCTGTGTCCTGCTGTGCTTACCAGTCTTACTGGA
>CACYUQ010000001.1 GCA_902777615.1 uncultured Selenomonadaceae bacterium | reverse complement strand
CGCGCCTACCGCATCGGCCAGATGAACAAGGTACAGGTCGTGAAGCTCGTGACGAAGGACACCATCGAGGAAAAAATCTTCACGCTGCAGGAGCAGAAAAAAGCGCTGATCGACAGAATGATCCAGCCCGGCGAAAGCTTCCTGTCGAAACTCACCGAAGCGGAAATCCGGGCGTTGTTCGAATAAAAACGGGAGGGGTGCGGAATGGAACGCATCATTCTTCATATCGACATGGACGCGTTTTTCGCTTCGGTGGAACAGCGTGACCATGAGGAATATCGTGGGAAACCCGTGATCGTTGGCGGACTTGGGCCGCGGGGCGTCGTTTCCACCGCGTCCTACGAAGCGCGAAAATTCGGCGTACATTCGGCGCAGGCGATGGCGATAGCTCGGCGGCGCTGCCCGAACGCCGTGTTCCTTCCTCCTGACCACGCGCGATACAGCGCGGTTTCGCGGCAGATTTTTTCGATCCTCGCGCGGTTTTCCCCGGTCATCGAGCCGCTTTCCATCGACGAGGGATTTCTCGACCTCACCGGAATGGAGCGGCTGATGGAAAGTCCCCGCGATTACGGTAAGGCCGTCAAGCGTGCCGTGCGTGAGGAAACGGGACTGACCGCCTCCGTCGGCATCGCACCGAATAAATTCCTGGCGAAGCTGGCTTCCGATATGGAAAAGCCCGACGGCCTCGTCGTGATTCGCCCCGAGGACGCGGAAAAAGTCCTCGCGCCGCTGCCGGTCAGCCGCATCTTCGGCGTCGGGAAAAAGACCGAGGCTCGGCTGGCCGCGCTCGGCTTCAAGACCATCGGGCAGCTTGCCGCCGCCGACCGCGCAAAACTCGCCCGCACCCTCGGTGACCGTATGGCGGCGCAGCTTCTCGCTCTCGCCCACGGTCTTGACGACCGGCCGGTGGAGCCGCGTCGCGAGGCGCAGTCGATTGGGCGGGAGGAAACTTTCGACGAGGACATCCATTCCCGCGAGGATGCGGAGCGCGTGCTCCTCTCCCTTTCCGAGGAAGTCGGCTGGCGGCTCCGTCGCGAAGGGCTCGTCGCCCGCACGGTCACGCTGAAGCTCCGCTTCGCGCCTTTCGACACTTACACGCGGCAGCAGACGTTTCCCGACCCCGTTTCCTACGATGAAGACATCTTCGAGGCGGCGCGCGCCCTCTTTCGCGAGTTTCCGATACCGCCGGGACGAGGAATCCGACTGCTCGGCGTCAGCACCGGGAATCTTTCGATGGGCGGCGAAGTCTCGCTGTTCGACGACCACGAGAAAAAGGACCGGCTCTATGACGCCATTGACAAACTGAAAGGCCGCTTCGGTGAGAATATCCTGACCCGCGCCGGACGAAAACCATAAAGAAAGAAGGACGGAGTAAAAAATCCGCCCTTTTTCATTCTTTCCATCCAATATTCCCGTTCCTATAAGGAATTTAAGGCTTTGACAAATAATCTTCTTTCATACACGTCAAGCAACGGGGAAATAGTATCCTTGCACTTCTTACAATAAGTTTTGGCTTCGTCCACTTTTAAACGACATAGTGTACCATGCTTTTCCTCAATCCTTCGTATCGCGTCAGTTGGGAATCCATATTCCATCAAAGCCTCACCGATGGGGCTTTTTACGCCGGTTTCATAGTAACGGCGGATAGGGGACAACGTAAACTTACTTATGTCATCACCTTTTTGTTCGGCAACAAAAATGATAATGCTTTCAAAAAGAGATAATATTTTCGGAATTTTATACTCGAGAATTCCTCTAAAACATTTGAACGCTTCATTATATGCCATATCGACTGTTCTTTTATTATCTTGCGAGCATCGTTCAATTTCATAACGTAAAATTCCCTTGAAACCATTTTTATAGTAACTATTTGCAACTGCTGAATATTTTTTTTCCACAGTCTCTCCAATTAATCCTGCTAAATAAAATGCATGTAACAATTTCGTAATCCAATAATAGTTGAGGAAATTTTCTACCTCTACAGTATGAGTAATAAGCGGACGATATATTGCATATGTTTTTTCTTCTGAAAGGATTTGCAATAATTTTTCTTGATTATCTTTTGAGATCGTTCTGTTCTTTTCAAAAGTAACTTCTGAAATCTGAAAAGACTTTGTTTGCGTATCCCTTTCTTCTTTTTTAGACGCATTGCGTTCTGTTAAATCTTCATATTTAGCATTGTCCAAGTCGATTATGTTTAATGGTCGATCTGAATATGTAACAAAATCAAGTGCGAACTCTCCCGATGCCTCTATATCCTGCAATTCCTCCTTCATATAGAAAACACGTCCAACAAAACAATGATGATAACGACCGGCTCTCCCCTTAATATTCTTAATATCAAAGGGAGACAATTTCTTCCGTCCTTTTGTGGAATTAAGAATAATCATGTTTTTTGCATCAGTATTAACGCCCTCGACAATTGTTGATGTACAGAATAGTGTATTGAATGTACCCTTATTGAATTGTTCGAGGATCTCTCGTTGTATATATTTAGGAAGATTTCCGTGATGCATTCCGAAGCCATTTTTTAGAACCTGAATTAAGCTCCATTCATCAACACTATGGTTTACATCATATTCTGTCCTGATATGTTCTATAAAAGTTTTGAATTCCTCAGGATAATTATCATATGCATGTGTATCACCGACAGCATTTGAAAGCTTACGGGAATACTTAATAGCTTTTGTGGGAGTGGTGCAGTAGAGCAACGTTTGCCCATAATCATGAGCACTTATATAGGAAACTACATCCTTTACCTTTTCATTTATCCTGTTTCCCATCCGCACCATTGCCTTGACTTCCGGCTGAGGCAGTGTGAGCGGAATCTGTTCTTCTATTCGTGACGTAAACGCATTTACTGTGATGCGAAGTGTTGGCTCAAAGGCAATCTCCTTAACTGTTATGTGGTTAAGTTCAATAAACCGTTTCATCCCTAAACCAAAATGATTTTGGCTCAAATTGGGACCTGCCAGATAATATTCATCTACCCGTTTTGCCAGCAGATAAAGCGCAATTCGAAATGTTTTACCCCGATCTTCATCTAAAAAAGACACCTCTCGTTGTGCGTTATTTACTGCACCACCATCATCGTGGTTTTCATCCAGTTCGTCATTACAATAATCTTCATCGATTTTATATATCTCGTCAAAAAAGAAAAAGTCAACTTGTAGATCGGGAAAATATGCCAAAAGCTGCAATGCCCGTTCCGGAGTAAAAACAAATATTTTATTTTCCTCGACCGCACAGGCGTCATCAACCGTCTTAATAATCCGATAATCCAGCTCGTGCTTTTTCACGAACCATGACATAACTCCTGCGTTTTCCAAAAGCAGGGCTACCGTAGGAAAGACGAGAAGAATATTTTTGTATCTGCTCTGGTTTAGAAAAATAATTTCCCGCAGTAAAAACGTCTTTCCATATGAGGTCGGAGCGCTCACCAAAAGCCGCTTAGGCGAAATGCTCTGAAATAAATCTATAACTTCTTTTTGCGTTTTATCGAGTGTAATCCTGCTGTCACTATCAGAACGGTACAAATTCTTTATTGCTTCATTACCAATACTATGCATCGAACCGTCAAAATTGCAAGGTTCTTTCTCAAAATCGTTCAGCTTGTTATAGCCAAAAATCCGCATTTTTTGAGATGCAATGTAAAGCAACTCTGCAATCGTCGCATCTTTTTTCAAATCATTCCGATCTGATATCCAACAAACCAAATCCCGCAAACATTCAATTGTCTCCTCTTTGTCAGGGTCATATTGATTGATTGCGGTAAGAAGACGCTTAGCATAATCCTGCATAGAAGCCTTTCTCCTTATCTCTCAGACGGTCAATACTTTCAATTGGAAATACATAAAAAATAATCTCGGGCGTAAAGCCAACAAATGTGCATGGATGGCTGTTAAAGTACGCTCTCAGATTTTCCACTTCGGCAATAATACGCTCACACAATTTTGCTGCCTCTTGATAAACAGCCCTTCCTTCATACGCCAACAAGCACGGAATTTTGATTTGTATGTTTAGTTTATTGAGCAAATCAATAAGCTGCTGAGCACGAACCGTTTCATCGTCATCTATTGTACGAAGGTTCAAAGTATCTATCGTTTCAAGTATAGTTTTAGCATCATCTGTAATTGCTATTCTTTTATCACATATGAAAAACAACTGTTTTGATAAGTAATCGGCTATATATTTCTCTATTAGGTCGTTCTTGATTCCACTCTTACAATAACTCTTCTCTCCAAGCTTAGCTTGCCCAAGCCACAGCGAAATTCCAGAATCATCTTTCGTAAAATATGTAAGGTCATATCCCTTTATTTCATTATTATCATTCTGTCGAAAAATTGTTCTAACCGCAAGTTTGTAAGCATCCGGATTATAAATCTGTACTAACAAGTCCAAGAGCACTTCACTCGGAAGACCATCTTGCATTGGAACACGATGGGGTAGTCTATTTTTATAAGCATATCTTGCAGCATGTTCTAAAGAAGGAAAGGCATTGTTCCTATAATATGCGACAACCTCATCCTCCCCGAAGCTATAGAAAAGCAAGTTTTGCCGCATGAGTGTTCCGAGCTTTTCGACAGCGTCGGGAGAAATATCATGACTATAGGGCTGGTATATAAACCTGTCGTTCATCGGTGAAAAGGAGAAAATTACCCCTTTGCTCTGTTGGATAATTTCTCGCTCAAATATATTTTTATATTCCGAGTAAGTTGACATATAGCACTCCTTTGGATTGTTCAACTATTCTCTTTCAATATTCGCAATGCACATTTGACAAATTTGGAAATCATCTTTCCGTTGCATGAGACTCCCACACCGTTCACAGAAAGATAGCTCTTTTGTTGTAAAATTCCTATCGCATGCAAAACAATGATATTGTTCTTTTTCTGCATCAAAAACGAGCTGTTCCTCTTCGCATTCCGGGCATTCGTATACAGGAAACTCTACGCCATCTTTACCACAACGGTATCTACTTATTCCAAGTTCATTTTCTACATACTCATCAGCGTTTCCTTTATACCGATAACATAAATAAGCGTCGTCACGCAATGCCTGCATTGTTTCCGGCTCTTCAATCGCTTTATCTTCTATGCAATATTCTATAAAAGCACAGTGGATTTTCTTGACAAGGCGATAGTTCATTTTAAATTCTTCATTCTCATTTCGGATATTGCTGGGACCTATGTTGCAAATAAAACGAATATCATTCATTGATAATGCATTATCAAGCACAAAGTCATTTGCCGTATCAGAAATTGTTGTGAAGTCATTTAGCTTATGCTCTAAAAGATACTTTACATACTGTTCTTTAATTTCTAGTTTAAATAAATTACTTAAAGTCTCCATGTTTCCTTCTATAGTTTGGATATTCTGGATGCATTCGGTTTCAGAAATATTGCCTTTCCCAGTTGCATGAGCATATTCATCTCTTTTGCTTACATATCTTGAAATATCTTTAATTAAACCATCTTCCATCCCCATTATATAAAATACTTTAAAGATTTCTTTTTCGGGTATCTTACTGAAGACATAAATACTGCTATAGTTCTCCAACTTCGGTTTGTCGTCTTTGCCATGATAAGCATTGATTGGATAAAAAACATCTTTCATTCTATTTGGATGTATTTGATACGCTCGTTCAACACAATAGTAAACATAACTCATAAAAATCAAATGGGCATAAAAGTATGCCACCTGATAGTTGCCACATTCATAATTATCCACTACAGTTTTCCGAAGATCAGCAAGATACTGATCGTATGTACCCGCATTCCAATCAACCTTATCCAATGGAAAGAAATCCATTAGATTATCAATGAAAGAAAAATCATCGGAAGACATATCATTCACCCCAGACTTCGGCAATTTTATCTTTGATTTTTTGCTGGAAGATTTCAATTAGGTGCTTGTTTTGATTGACTATTTCCATTTCTTCATTGATTTTGTTTGCAAGTTTCTGCTGAACTTCTAATGGTGGCAACGGAATGCTATGCTCATATACGGTTGATTGTGAAATAGAGGGTTGCCCTCCTATTTTCGCATATTGATGCAAATTTAGTTGATTTAACATAACCCAAAGATACTTCAAGTCAACATCTATGTAGTAATCTGTGGCCATTAGAGCATTATCTGTTACCCAACATTTTGCAGAAGTAATATGAGCTACACCACAGTATTCACCGACACGTCCAATCACAACCGTTGGGTGTTCAACGAAATATGTATTATGCAATCCGGTAATTCCGTTTCCACCATAGACATAATATGTTCCGTCTTCTCTATGTTTAGATGGGAGACCTCTTCCGCTGGAGAGCTTAAATATATCTCCTAACTTTACCAACTCCCACACTGGATTAATCTTAATTGTCGGTTTGTAGTTTTCCACAATCTGTCGTGCGCCGTCGATAATTTTCTGATATCGTTCAATCTCGGCGACAATTTCTTCTTGTACTGTCAGAGGAGGCAGTGGAATAGTTAGTTCAGAAACATATTTTTGAGTAACGCCTCTAACTCCAATGCCGTGCGCATTACGTTCAATGAGATGGGTTAAATGGGATGCCACAAAAAATAAATATCGTGGATTAATTTGTTTATCTGGAACCAAGCAAGTCATATCTTGATTGATTGCATAATAATCATCAGTATATGCTTTCTTGCCCACTGAAACACGAGTTACAAGAATCGTTGAGTTTGGCGGTGCAATTTTTGTGGTGGAATTGTTAGCGGCCGCTTCGGTTATAAGGTCATAGCTTAAAATTCGTCCATCATCTCCAATATATTTTGAAGAAATCCATTTTATAGTTCCATTTTCCCAAAAAGACGATTCTTGTTTCGAGGGGGTTCCTCCAACGAAAATATCGCAACAATCTTTTAGCTGAATCAGCGGCCATACGCCTTCATTCCGATTTGAAACGATATATCGTTCACTAACTAAAATATAATCTTGCGCTGCAACATCGTGTTTCTTTGCAAGAACTACATTCGCTCTCCCGTCAACATTGACATCTCGCTGATAATCCTTAAAGATATTGACAACATCTGATATCTCGCTGCCTTTGATTTCTCGGCGTTGTGCGCCAAGATCAAATCCATCGTTGTTCAGCTTTACGAAAAGGATACTATCTCGCTCTTTTGCCAATGTCCGGTCAAGCAGTAAAATACTGGTTTTCACGCCGCTGTATGGATTGAAGACCCCGGCTGGGAGGGAAATGACTCCGTACAGATAGTTGTCATTCACCAATATGTTACGAAGGTTTTTATACGCAATCTGAGATTGAAATACAATGCCCTCCGGGACAATGATGGCAGCTCGCCCTGTCGGATTCAAATGCTCCGCGATGTAATCCACGAAAAGGACTTCCGCACGTTTGGCAGAAACACGATAACGATTGTGCGGAATGATGCCGCCTTTTGGCGTCATGAACGGCGGATTGGCAAAAATCACATCATACGTATCATCCCATTTATCCAAGCTGGTCAGGGTATCGTATTCGCTGATGTTTGGATTCGTAAAACCGTGCAGATACATATTCACGCGAGACAAGCGCACCATATCCGGCGAAATATCATAACCGGCAAAATTGTTCATCATGCGCTTTTTATCATCAGGGCTGAGCGTGGAGTTTCCCTGCTCGTCCTGATTTTGTTTTTTTATGTAATTGTAGGCACTAATTAGAAAACCCGCCGTTCCGCAAGCCGGGTCGAGAATCGTTTCGTTTTTCGTCGGCGCGATGATCGCCACCATCATGTCGATGATGTGACGAGGCGTGCGGAACTGTCCAGCGTCTCCTTGGCTTCCCATAATGGAAAGCAGATATTCAAAGGCATTGCCGAGATCTTCGCTGTCTTCATAAGAGAATTCTGCGATTTCTTTCAGAAAGCGATTCAATGTTTCCGGGTCACGGTATGGAATATATGCATTACGCAAAATGTCGCGGAACAGTTTCGGCAAGTTAGGATTGTTGGTCATCTTGTCAATGCCCTCAGCATAAAGATTCAGCCGTTCCTGCGCACTATTTTGCGCCAACATAATCTGCGAGAAGGCATATTTTTCGTAATCGCCCTTGAAAAACTCACGGTTCCCCCCGAAGTCTACGCCTTGCAAATCCATATCGTCCATAAATTTATAAATCAGGGCAATCGTAATCTGTTCCACTTGTGCCTTCGGGTCCGGCACTTTGCCGACCAAGATATCCCGCAGAGTGTTGATTTTTCGTTTTACATCAAAATTTAACATAATAATTCCTCACATAAATCTGGACAAATTCACATTGTCGTTAATATAGCCGATAACGCTGTTCATGTTCTGCTGTCCAAGGCGTTTCAAATCTGCAATGGTATAGCTGGAAATATCTGTTCCCAAGCGTTGGTACTTTTTATCCTCAATGGCGCGACGAACTTCTTTGTCGGTCAGATAGGTTTCAAAGAAGCGGCGCACCTCATAATAGTCGCCTGCCGGAACACCGCAGGTCAAGAGGTAGCTGTCAAATTCATCGTTGACCAATTCTTTTTTGCTCTTGAACGCCGGAATCAGGCCGAATATTTTATCCATCATTTCACGGACAGTCACACGGCGATCTACGCCCGCCGCGCGGCGCAGCTTATCCCAAGTATATTGCTCGACTGGCTTATTGAGATACGTCTCTTCAATATAACGCTGAGCAGCGGCGTAATTTCCTTGCTCATACTGCTCACGAGCCGTGGCGTCCTGCTTGACTTCATCTTCAAACTTTTGAAAAAACATCCGGTCAATCTTCATGCCTTCAAGACCGATTTTGGTCTCCGTCATCGTCTTAAGAGGATCTGGTTCAAAGTTTTCAAAGGTGGATGCTGTAAAACCTCCTCCGAGGCCGGAACTTTTCATCGAAGGTTTTGGCAGTTTAATAACTTCATCGTAATCGAATTTTTCCTCGAAATACTCGCAGTTCCCAAAGAAATCAAAGAGTTTGAAGGTTTCTTTTGAAGCTTCGCGCTTTTCGTCAAAACCGTTTTTCCTTGTCGTATAAGAAAATGTATATGTTCTCGTGCCGCGGCCTTTGATCTGAATAAAATCAGTAGGCGAAAAGATTGGGCGAAACAGACCGATGTTCAAAATATCCTCGCAGTCGTATCCTGTCGTCATCATCCCGACAGTGACGCAAATTCTCGTCTTAGACGTTTTGTATCCTTCCAGAAATCTGGAATGGCCGTTCAGATTGTTGTTCTGAAAATTGATCGTGTACTCTTGCGCACTTTGCACATCCGAGGTAATCTGCATGGCAAAGTCGGAACAATACATATCGGGAAACATCTTATCCGCATAGACGTTAAGAAGCTGGGTTATCTTTGCGGCATGTTTCCGACTGACACAGAATATGATACCTTTGCCGATCTCTCCTGTAATCGGATCTCGCAACGCATTGTCCATAAAAGTCTTGACGAAGATCATGTTGGTTTCATCGGAGAAAAAGGTCTTTTCAAAGTCGCGGGCAAAATAGGTTTCTTCCTCGTCTTCATCCTCTTCGTCGCCATGATTCACAACGGCATAACCCTTGTCTGCAAGGAGTTGGGTTGTGATCTCCGTCCTCGCATCGACCACGGTTGGATTGACGAGATAAGGGCCGTCCGGATCGTTCACACCGTCGATCAGGGAATACCGAAAAGTCGGCTCGCCGCTCTCGCAGCCAAAGGTGCGGTAGGTATCCAAAAGCTGGCGGCGCTCCCATGCGCGTGGATCATTCGCCGCCAATTCTTCCCCATCCACGTTTTTCAGATAATCCTTTGGCGTAGCTGTCAAGCCGAGCTTATATCCTATAAAATACTCAAACACCGCCCTGCTGTTTCCGCTGATGGAACGATGGCTTTCGTCTGCAATGATCAGAGAAAAATCCGTCGGCTTAAACACGGTTTTGTACTTGTTATTATAGGCCAACGTTTGGATGGTCGATACAACAATATCAGCGCGTCGCCAATCCTCCGTATGTTCCTTGAAAATGACAGTATCATAATCGGGCTTCAAATAATTGATAAAATTCTTCTTTGCTTGATTTTCCAACTCAATCCGATCCACGAGAAAGAGAATCCGATTTGCGCATCCGCTTCGCAGAAATAAGCGAATAACAGCAGCGGCAGTCAATGTTTTGCCCGTGCCTGTCGCCATTTCAAAAAGGAAACGCTGATTGCCTGCCTTCACCGATCCTTGCAAAGCTTTTAAGGCATTGACTTGATACTTCCGCAACAGGCGAAGTCCGTGATCTTTCAGATATTGCACACGAGTATCCGGATTTATATATTCAGGATTTTCAGCATATCGAGGCTCCCGTACGATGGCGATATAATCTTCCCCGATTTCTTCCGTATAGAGCCGAGAGGGATCGGCGTTGAAGACCTTGCTCTCCTTAACACTTGTACAAGAGGGAAATGCGACAATGATTTGAGGATTGCCCTTGTAAATATTCCAAAAGTAATGAATATTGCCGTTGGAAAGGAGCACATATTTCACGAATTGAGACTTGGCATATTGGCGCGCCTGTTCTTTTCCCACCAGAGGATCGTGATCTTCGGATTTTGCTTCGAGAACGATGAACGGTTTCCCCTTTTCATCCAAGAGCAAAAAATCAACAAACCCGTTTTTCGCCTTTTCAAAGTTCTCACCATATTCGTCGACCTGTTTTTTGGTAAGCTTCACATTTGCTTCAACTATGATATTGGCTGAACCGTTTTCATCATCAAAGAACCGCCAACCTGCTTCTTCCAAAAGTTTATTGATTTTGATCCGAGCTTTTGCTTCTTTTACTCCCATGAGAAATCACCTCATACATATTTGAGCAAATTATTTTACAATCATCAATTTCTCAACGTCCCTATCGGCACGACTTTTACTCCGTCTTCGCGAGTATAGGCCATTTCGCCGCCGGTAATGACAAGCAGTAAATCCGGCTCACGAAGAGGGACTTTCTTTTCTTTTTCGTTGTATTTTTGGATCAGTTGCCGAATCTGCAAAAGATGAGCCGCCCCTTCTTCGATCTCCCGGCTTCCCAGTTTGAATTCGATCAGCGCGAAACGTCCGTCAGATAGATGGAGAACGGCGTCGGCTTCCAAATCATAGCGGTCATGGTAATAGGAAAGTTTTCCGCCCAACGCTTGCGAATAAACTTTCAAATCCCGAATACACAGACACTCAAAAATAAATCCGAAGGTTTTTAGGTCGGTTTCCAAAGCCCTCGGCGTGAGCCCCAACGCCGCCACTGCAATGGAGGGATCGGTGAACTCTCGCTTCTTGCCGGAGCGAATCGTTGTCGCGGAACGGATTGCCGGGCACCAAGCATCGACGTCTTCAATCACAAAGAGCTTTTCCAGTGCGTTGAGATAACTGTCCATCGTGGCGGCAGTCATGCTATCCGCGTTTGCAGAAACATCCTTGAATATATTGGTCTTCTTCGCCAGTGTGGAAAGATTTCGCGCATAAGAACGCAAGATCATGTTCGTCCATGTAGGATTTCGCTGTACGCCGTCCACCGTCGAAATATCGGATTCACAAATATTATTTAGGTAATCTTTTGCAATCATCAACTTGGCAGCCTCGCTCTTTCTACGAAGCGCGGCGGGCCAGCCTCCGCGACAGGCGGCAAAAATCAACTGTTCCATTGAAAGAGCTGAAAGCTTCCCGTCAATATCCAAGCTTGGCTCGTCAAACAAGGCTTTCAAAGAAATTTCGCCGTTGGATTCTCGCGACTCAAATAAACTCATCGGATACATTTTCATGCGAGAAATCCGCCCTGTGCCAGAATGCATGATTTTGTCATTGCCCACCGAAGTAGACCCTGTCAGGATAAACAGGCCTTCTTCCTGCCGCAGATCCACAGCAGTACGCACGGCATCCCACAGCACCGGAGCGACTTGCCACTCGTCAATCAAGCGCGGATTTTCCCCGCGCAAAAGTAAGGACGGCTTCGCACTGGCCGTTGTCAGATAGGCTTCCCTTCGGTCGGGGTCTTGCATCCGCAAAATGCTTTTCGCCTGCTGTTCCCCTGTGGTGGTCTTCCCGCACCATTTCGGCCCGACAATCAGCGTAGCGCCAAACGCTTCCAAACGCAATGCAAGTTCCTTATCTACTACTCTCGGAAAATATTCCATGGCAGGCTCCTTCAAAATATCGTTTCTGCCGTCATTATAAGCGATTCTTCGTGGAAGGGCAATAATTATTTTGTGTTTTTGAGGTATTTCATTTCGCGTTTTTGAGGTATTTTGTTTTGCGTTTTTGGGATAACTGCTCTAAAACGAAAACGGCATGACTTGCATGTCATGCCGTTTTCAAAGCCGTATCAAATGTTCTGTCACGCGTCCAAGATTCCCGCGAGTTCGGCTTCTCCTATGACCTGAGTGCCGAGTTCCCGGGCTTTTTTTGCCTTGGTGCTTTGGGAGTCCTTGGACTCGCAGAGCAGGTAGTCGGTGTTTTTCGTGACGCTGCCTGTGACCTTATGGCCGCGCGCTTCCAGCTCCGCCTTGATTTCGTCTCTTGGGCGGCTGAGCTTGCCCGTGATCACGAAGGTCAACGATTGGCCCGCCGGTTTTCCGTCGCTTTCGGCAGGGGGCTCATAGACGGTCGGTGTGATATGCTCGCGCAGGGCGCGGAACGCGCTCGTAAACATCTCGCCCTGCAAAATCGTAGCCAGCGTTTCACCGATGCCGTCGATCGCGGTCAATTCGTCTCTGCGCGTCTCGTCGGAGAGCGCGGCGAAGAGCGCGTCGACGGTATGGTAGCGGCGCATCAGCGCGTTTCCCACAGTCAACCCGACGTTCGGCACGCAGCAGGCTGCGACGAAGTGGGCGAGGTCGCAGGAATTTCGCGCGCGCTGTACCGCATCGTAAAGCGCGGCGGCGGATTTTTCCGCGTAGCCCGGCAGCGCGCGGAAATCCTCGAAAGTCAAGCGGAAAATATCCCAAGGCGCGGCGATGCGCGCTTCGGTTTCGCTCGTCGCGCCGGTCAGTTTCCTCGCGGTCATGACCGACAGTCCGTCGATGGCGAGGAGCCTTCGGCTTCCGAGATAGGCGACGGCCTGCGCCAATTTTTCAGCACAGGCATTATTCGGGCAATACAGCTCGATTTGCTCGTCTTCAGGAATATCGGGAATGCCCGTTTCGAGGCGTCGGGCTACCAGTTCCGCACCGCAGGCCGGGCAGACCGTCGGACGCGCAAACGGCGCGGGCGGCGCCTCCTGTCCGAAATTTTCGACGACCTGCGGGATGATTTCGTTCGCCTTTTCCACCAGCACCGCGTCGCCGGGGTGCAATCGCAGGCGGCGTACGTTGGCCCAGTTGTGCAGGCTCGCCTTCGAGACCGTAGTGCCGTCCAGCTCCACCTCGTCGAAGACGGCCACCGGCGTCAGACTGTCGCGCCCGACCTGCCAGACGATTTCCCGAAGCGCGGTCTTCGCCTGATCCGGGCGGAACTTCACCGCAACCGCGTTGGAATTGTGGTGGTTCGTGCCGCCGAATCGCGCGAGGCTGCCCGTTTCGGCGTTTTTCACGACGACGCCGTCGATTGGCACGCCACCGCGCAGATGTTCCTCGTAAAACGCCCCGATGGCCGCGATTTCCGCCTCGACGCTGTCCGCGCCGCCCACCGGAGCCACTTCGAAAGCGGTTTTTTCCCGGAGCAGGGACAGCTTTTCCGGCTCGGCCACATCGAGAGAGGGCAAGTCGTAAACCATATAGCGCAGCCGGTCGAGATAGACGCTGCGCTCCTTGTTCCGAAGGATGCCTGCCGCCGCATTGCGCGGATTTCGGAACGGCTCCTCGCCCGCCGCTTCTCGCTCGGCATTGATCGCGGCAAAGGTCGCCGTGTCCATGAACACCTCGCCGCGCACCGCCTCGCCGGTACGGTTCACGCCGCTTGTCTCGTACTGTCGGATGAACGCCGGAAGTACCTCGCCGGTCTTGCCGTCGCCGCGTGTGACGAAGGTACAGGAGCCGTCGCCTTTCGGATAGGCCACGACGGTCAGTCCGTCCAGCTTCGGTTCGTGGAGTACCGGCCAGAGACGGCGAAGTTCCGTTTCCAGCTTGCCCCGCTCCTCGTCGTACTTGACTTTCGCGAGGCTGATGACCGGCATCGTGTGGCGGAACTTCGAAAACGCCGCCGCTGCTTCCCCCGGTACATAGTCGAGATCGGCGGCGCCATACTTGGCGATATAGTCGGCGCGCAATTTATCGTATTCGCTGTCCGCCATTACGGGCGCGTCGTCGTTGTAATAAGCCGCGTCCGCTGCTTTGATCGCGGCGAGCTGTTCCTCCCGCGTCATCACAGGCTTCCTCCGATGCCCTGCAGCAGCCCTTCGCCGAGCTTTTCAATCCGCGCTTTCGCGGTCATGTCCTCCGCCCAGAATTCGTCCGGCTGCTTTTGGATGCGCAGGGCCAGCTTCGCCTTCGCCGCGTCCATTGCCTCCCGCTCCTTCGGCGTAAACGCGATGCCCTTGCGGCGAAGTTTCAGCTCCGTCTCCTCCGCCCAAGCGGTCAAAAGCGCCAGACACTCGGCGCGCTTCACCGCCATCTTTTCATTGTCCATGACTACCTCCCGAAATTGCTTGTAGAATCGGATAGTGATATTTTATCACGAAACAAATGAAATAAAAGAAAAACGTGCCGCACGTTTTATTGCATACGGCACGTTTCTTTTTATCATTCCTCCAGCTTAAATTCCCCGCCGCCCTTCGGTAGGCTGTCCAAGGTCGGGTACTTTTTCACGAAAGCGACCGGGCGGCTCCAATCCACATAGACCTCCGTTGCCTCCCAGATGCGCGTCATCGCGATTTGGAAGCTCCGGACGTCCGCCAGCGGGTCGATGATCTTCGTCTCGAAGTCAAGCAGGGTCATGTCGGGCACGGCAATCTCATGGGACGAAGCCAAGTAGTCTTCCGCTTTCTTTTTACCCTCCTCGTCGGCGAGGGTGACGACAGCCTTCTTGGTGTCGCCGTCATATTCCACATATCCGAGCGTATCCCCGTAATGGATCGCCACGCTGAACTTGTTTTCCTGTTCCATAGTCGTCTCCTTTGCACACGTTGTATATCTATATTATTATAACCGTTTCCACGCGTTTTGTCTGCTTTTATTTTCAAAAGTTCCGAACGAGCGATTTTTCTTGAAAAAAATCTTGAAAAACCAATGTTTTCGCGCTTGTCAAGTCTTGTAACCGGTTTTCCTTTGTGATATGATGGGCACATAAAGACGGAGCCGTCTGGGATGTGCGTAAGCAAATATAGGTGTCTAACCGACTTCTTCACAAACGGGAACCCGAATTGAGCTTGCGGCTGTTGGATCGCCTCGACGCGAGGAACAAAAACAAGACTTAGGGTACCCACCTGCACATGCAGGTTTAGGCATATATTGTGTACGGCATTTTGGACTCCATCTTTGAGTGGGGATTGCGATTACGCAATCCCCACTCTTTTTTGCGACGCACGCAAGACTACTTAATGAAGCTGAGCCGCAGGCGAAAGCTGAATTTAGTGGACAGGCGATTCCTTACAATACGCCTAACTCCTTGAACAGTACGATCCAGCAGAAAATCGTCAGACAGGACAGAGCCGAGGTGAATACGACGCAGTTCCCCGCAAGGTCGGCATCGCTGTCCATCTGCTGCGCCATAACGAAGCCCGCCACGGCGCAAGGCGTCGCGAAAATGCTGATCAGCGTCGCGAATTCCATGCCGCGAAATCCCATCTCGGCCGCCGCCGCCAGCACGACGCCGGGAATCAGGACGAGACGTGCCAGCACGCAGGTGACAAGCTGCGCCTTGTGCTCCTTCGTCGAGCCGAGGCGGAACGAAGCGCCGAGGATGATCAGCGCGATTGGTGTAGTCGCCGCCGTGATCTGCGCCAGCGGGCGAAGCACCGGCTTTGGCACGGGAATCCCCAAAAGCAGGAACGCCGCGCCGACCAGCGCGCCGAGAATCATCGGGTTTTTCAGCACGTCGAGGAACAGATGCGGATAGCTGACGCGCCCGCCCCGGAAAAATTCCAGCGTGAACACGCCGAGCACGTTGTAAATCGGCACCACGACCGCGACCATCATGGTCGTGACCGCGATATTCTCATCGCCGAACAGGTTCCCGATCAACGGGATGCCCATCAGTACGAAATTGCTGCGGTAAATTGCCTGGATCATCGCTCCGCGCCGCTTCGGCAATTTTTCCGTGAAGCAAACGGCGGCGAACGCGCAGATGTAGACCACTGCCAGCGCCACCAGCGCAAAGGCGATCAGCCGCGGGCGGAAAGTCGTCGCGATGTTCGTCGTATAGAGATTGTAGAACATCATGATCGAGAAGAACACGCGGAATACCATGCGGTTCACACGTTTCAGCTCCGCCGCGTTCAAGAGGTCGAAATACTTGACCATGACGCCGATGAACATCAGGCAGAACATCGGCACCACGGCTTGGAATGCGACGACGAGATTGGAAAAATCAATAGGCATACATAATTCATTCTTTCCTGTCAATTTCCTCCAAATTATAGAAGCATTGCAGGGAAAAATCAATATCACGCCCCCAACGGGGCTTTTTTTGTCCGTGGAAAAGGGAAAATATCGCGCCGCGTCGAAAATAACCATAATATTTCATTCATCGCAGAAAGGAACGGGAACCCTATGGCAACAATAACGCCGAAACGTCATGCGGTGGTCGATACGTCGCACTGCGTCGCTTGCGGCGCTTGCGCGGAGGTTTGCCCGCGGGGCGCGATTACGGTCTGGAAGGGCAGCTATTCCGTGGTGGACGACGGGCTTTGTATCGGATGCGGGCTCTGCGCGAAGGAGTGCCCCGCGTCCGTTATTCGACTGGAGGCGCGGCCATGAAGAAATCGCGCTGGTACAACTATCTTTGGATTTGGTCGGTCATCTACTTCGCGATGGGATTTTTCCATATCCTGTTCGCGTGGCTCGGGCTGATCAGTTTTTTCCTGCCGCTGATTTTCGCGGTGGGCTGGGGCAATAAAGGCTTTTGCAATCGCTACTGCGACCGGGGACAGCTTCTCCGCGCGCTGGGCGGGCAAAAGGGCTTCTCGCGGCGGAAGGACGTACCGGATTGGATGAAGGGCAAAGCGTTCCGCTACGGGTTCCTCGCGTTTTTCATGGCGATGTTCGCGAATATGCTCTATATGACGTATCGCGTTTACGTCGGCGCGGCGGAGTTGTCCGAGACGGTGACATTGTTCTGGTCGATTCCCGTGCCGTGGAGCTTTGCCTATACGGGCGGCGCGGGAACGATTGAACCTTGGGTCGCGCAGTTCGCCTTCGGCTTTTACAGCATGATGCTGACCTCGGCCATTCTCGGCGTGCTGACCATGCTGGCCTACAAGCCCCGCTCCTGGTGCGTCTATTGCCCGATGGGCACGATGACGCAAATGATTTGCAAGTGGAAGGCGAAGGCTTAAGCATAAAGAAATCCCCGGCGTCGCCGGGGATTTCTTTATGCTTAAGCCTTATTCCATTTCCTGTCGGATCGCGAAGAACGACTGCGGGTGGCCACAGACCGGGCACTCCTCCGGAGCCTCCACCGACTCGGCGATGAAGCCGCAGTTCGCGCACATCCAGAGCTTTTTCTCGCCGCGCTTGAACAGTTTTTCATTCTCGACGTTCGCCAGCATCAGACGATACTGTTTCTCGTGGCGCTTCTCGATTTCAGCGACCCGTTCAAACAGGAACGCGATCTGCTCGAAGCCCTCTTCCTTCGCCTTTTTCGCGAATGCCGGGTACATGCTGGTCCATTCCTCGTTCTCGCCTTCCGCCGCCATTTTCAGGTGCTCGGCGGTCGGCTGCTTCAGGCCGCCGAGGAGCCAGAACCAGATTTTTGCGTGGGCGCGCTCCTGGGCCGCCGTCTCGTCCAGCACGTCAGCAATCTGCCGCGACATTTTCGGGTCCTTCTCCGCCTCGCGGGCGAAGAACGTGTACTTGACGTGTGCCTGCGATTCTCCCGCGAAAGCGGCTGCCAAGTTCTTCTCCGTCTCCGTTCCTTTGAGGCGCTTCATTTCTTCCAGTGCTTTTTTCTCGTCCATAATAAAATCCCCCCTTGAAAAAAATTGAAACTGAATTATATTTCGCTGCGAAGGGCGAAAAATCCTGCTTGCATATTCATTTTTAAGATTTCTGCGGCGTCAGCGAAAAGCCTTCCCATGAGTTGAGCATCAGCGACTTCATTCCGTTCGGCTGGATTTTCGATTCGCGCAGCGCCTGCACCGGATGCCAGAGAATTCGAGCATCGAATCGCTCCTCGCAGCCCGCCGCGTAATCCATTGCGACGGACGAGAGGGCGCCTTGCGTCAGCGCGTTCCCGTAGCGGTCCACGGCGTGGTCGAAGACGGCTTCCGGCGTTCCTTGTTCCGCATAGATGCCGTAGTTTCCAAATTCGGAAGCAATCGTCTGGATTTGAAGCGCTCCGTTTTGCAGGGAAACGTTTTGGATGGAAACGCGGTACCCGGCATCACCGACGCGTGTCAGCGTTGAAACGCTGTAATAGGTGATATTTCGTTTCGTGTCACGGTACGCAAGGTTCAGATATTTGAGATTCGGGTCGATCTCGTCGTCGGTAAATACGATTCCGACGGGGTCGAGCCGTTTGCCGTTTTCGCTGATTTCGTAAGCGTAGAGCTTCCGCGAGACGGGAATGGACGCGATGTGCTGCCAAGCCGAGCGCACATTTTCATTGCCCTGCTCCGCTTCTTCCGGCACGCCGTGTTTCGTTTCCTGCAAAAACAGGAGCTCTATCCGTCCGTTCCCGTCGAGGTCCGTGACCGCGAAATCGCCGTTCTCGCGCATCCGCATTTCGAGGTCATCGCCATACGTGACCGGCATATTCAAAATGAGGTCGATCTGCTCCTCCGGCAGCAACGTCGCCGCCT
The DNA here is from genome assembly GCA_902777615.1 of uncultured Selenomonadaceae bacterium. Taxonomy (GTDB): domain Bacteria; phylum Bacillota; class Negativicutes; order Selenomonadales; family Selenomonadaceae; genus RUG12372. Next base: position 17,599 of record CACYUQ010000001.1, on the reverse strand, counting down.
CCACCGCGCCGCCGAAAACGGACGCGGCCAGCGCCAAAGCCATTCCGAAGCGTTTTGTGCAATTCATGCTAATCCCTCCCGTAAAACGCCGAGATATAAAAACTATGAAGTAATTCGCCGTACAGCGCAAAATTCCTTCCGCGAAGCGTCCTGTAATTTTTGCTTCCATATAAAAAACGCCGAACGGGATGGCAGCACCGTCCGGCGTTTCTTGCCGCCGCCGTGAAAGCAGCGAGACAAGCCGATTAAAATGCCATAAATCTAATTTTTCTCCGAAGGAGAAAAATCACTCTAGCCAGCATCTCAGCCTTGTTATATTTCTTTATCCTGCAACGCGTCGAATCCTTCTTCACCCGTGCGGATCTTGATCACGTTATCCACCGCGGAGACGAAAATCTTGCCGTCGCCGTAGTGTCCCGTATAGAGCGCGCGTTTTGCGGCCTCGATAATCTCCTGCGGCGGGATCGCCGACACCACGAGATCAACTTTGACTTTCGGCAGGAGTCTAGACGCGACATGAGCGCCTCGGTACATCGTATGACCCTTCTGGAGTCCGTAGCCAAGCACCTGCGTGACTGTCATGCCCGTGATGCCGAGAGGCTCCAGCGCGGCCTTCAGCGGCTCGAACCGCTCTCGCGACGTGATGATGGAAACGCGGGTCAGCGCATGGCCGTCCGTCGGTCGAATCGTCGGGACCACAGGCGGCGTCGCTTGCCCGACCGGCGCGGGAGCTGCGGTGGTGCCCGGCGTTTCCGGCGTCGGCATGAAGTCGGCGTAAGCGGACGCGAGACCATGCTCCTCATAGTCGAGGCCGACGATTTCTTCCTTCGCCGTCACGCGAATCCCCATCGTCGATTTCAAGACGGTGAATACGATAGTAATCATCACGGCGACGAACGCCGCGACACTGACGACGCCAAGCACCTGCGTGAAGAAAAAATCCGTCTTGCCCGTGTAGAGCAGACCGTCTTTGACTGCGAAGAGTCCCGTAAGAATCGTGCCCAGCGCGCCGCAGACGCCATGCACCGCCGCCGCGCCCACCGGGTCGTCGATCTTGAGCTTCTGGTCGATGAACTCCACGGCAAAGACGACCGTGACGCCTGCAATCACGCCGATGGCGAACGAACCACCGACGCTGACGAGGTCGCAGCCCGCCGTGATTGCCACGAGTCCGGCCAGAGAGCCGTTCAACGTCATCGAAACGTCAGGCTTGCCATAGCGGATCCATGTCAAAATCATGGCCGTCGTAGTCGCCGCCGCCGTCGCCATATTCGTCGTGACGAAAATCAGGCTCGCCGTCTCCAGCGTCTCGTCGCCGGTCATCGAGACCGTCGAACAGCCGTTGAAGCCAAACCACGCGAACCAGAGGATGAACACGCCGAGCGCCGCCAGCGTCAGGCTGTGGCCAGGAATCGCGTTCACCGTGCCGTCCTCGTCATACTTACCGATGCGTGCACCGAGGATTTTCGCACCGATCAGCGCGCAGACACCGCCGACCATGTGCACCGCCGTGGAGCCTGCGAAATCATGGAAACCCATTTCCGCGAGCCAGCCGCCGCCCCAGATCCAATGGCCGCTGACCGGGTAAATCAAAAGGCTGATGGCGAGACTGTAGACACAGTACGTCGAGAACTTCGTGCGCTCCGCCATCGCACCGGAGACGATCGTCGCCGACGTCGCGCAGAAGACCGTCTGGAAAATGATAAATGCCATTTTCGGATAGCCGGCGTCCGCGCCGACATCCCATCCCGAAATGAAAAAGTCCGGTATTCCGATAAAGCCGCCGACGTCCGTGCCGAACATCAGCCCGAAGCCGACCACCCAGAACGCGATCGTGCCAATGCAAAGGTCCATCACGTTCTTCATGACGATATTGCCTGCGTTCTTCGCGCGGGTCAGTCCCGTTTCCACCATCGCGAAGCCCGGCTGCATGAAAAATACCAGCGCCGCGCCCAAAAGAACCCAAATCGTATCGGCAGCCGCGTACCGCGCGGGTGCGCTATCCGCCGCCAGAGCAATACCCGGAAGCCCCAAAAGCCAAGCGCCGATCATCGACGCCGGAGCCATACATCGAAAAATCCGTTTCATAAGTCCTCACCTTTCTTCCAATTCACGCTTCACGCGACCGGTTCACGCAAAGGCTCGCGGGAAACAGCGCCATGCCCGCTATATTCAGCCCTCGCTATCGCTTGGCCTCATTAAGCGGTCAGGCATGTGTCGCACTGAACTTGCGCTTCGCTAACGCTCGCGTGCGTTAAGTGCTTTCACAAAAAAGCGTCCGGCGCGAAGATGAACCTTCACGCCGGACGCCGATGTCCGTTTCCCTATGTCATTTCCCGCCGCCCGGACGACGGAAAATCATGTGCCTAAGATAGCGCGTTTTTTGTTTCTTGTCAAGAGGGAGAGTGTGTATACATGGTGTGTGGACAGGAGCAAGATACACGATGAAGCGGGGGCCATCGAAAACTTTACAGTGGCGTGCGCGTGGTTTGGAGGTTTTAAATTTCCCTTTTCCATTGATTCTCCAGAAAGAGTTTGCTATAATGTCAACGATGCAAAACAACCGTGGAGTTCACGGGAACAAAAGGAGACAGGAAAATGATCAAATTGGAAAAGAAGCACATCAAGATTTTTAGCATCGCGATTGCCGTTGTGTTTGTCGGCAGCGTTGTTGCGCTGGCGTTGACGCAGATGGGCGGCATGGTCGGCGGCACGGCTTCGGCGGCTTCCACCAGCGTCGGCGTCGTCGATTTCCGTCAGGTCATGGGGCAGTCCACGGACCTGCAGGACGCGAACACGAAAATGCAGCTTGCCGTTGAGGAAGCCAAGAATGAGTTCGAGTCGAAGTCCGCAAACATGAGCGAGGAAGAAAAGGCGAATCTCTACCAGCAGACGCAGGAAAAGCTGGCGCAGAAGCAGCAGTCCCTGATCGAGCCGATCCAGAAGAAAATCGAGGCCGAGTGCAAGGCAGTCGCCGAGGCGAAAGGTCTGCAGGTCGTCATTGACAAAGGTTCTGTCGTTTATGGCGGTACGGACATCACGCAGGACGTCATCCGCAAGATGGCGAAATAATCCCAAAACCCAATAGACATCTTTCGTACCGAGCGCGCGCAAGCGGCTCGGTACTTTTCTAGAAAGGAGGGGCGGGCATGGGCGCTGCCGAGGGAAAACAGTCCGCGGGCGGTGCCCGCAAGCCGATTTTCGTCGGCCTATTATCGCTCGCCCTGATTGGCGGCGTCGCCGGTGGCTGGCTCTGGCTGCACCCGGGCGATAAGGTCGCTCCCGCCCCCGCTGTGGAAACACCCTCCGACGCCGCCGGCGTCGTTCGGCTCGGCGAGGTGGTGCGGAAGCATCCCCAATACGGCACGCTGCTCCGCTTGCGAGGCGAATATGCCCAGCTTTCGGAGACGCTGGCCCGGGGCGAACGGCAGCTTTTGAAGATGACCGCTCCCGACGCGATCAAAAAGCCCTTTGACGACGCCGTTGAACAAAAGAAAAAGCAAGTGCTGATCAAGGAACACGGCGAGTTCATGGAAAAGCTCGCCGAGGCGGAAAAGGCGAAGCGCGAGGAAACACGCGCGCTTTACGAGGCCGCGCGAAACGAGATCAACGCCGCGTATTTCAACGAAATCTTCAATACGCAACTGAAGCTCGACAACGCCGACATCATGCGACTTTCCGATGAGACGGTCGCCGACTTGAAGCGTCATTTGGAAAACCTGCAGCGAGAGCGGGGCCGCCACCAATATGAACTGCATCAAAAGTACGAGGCGGAAATCCGCGCGTACAAGGAAGCGCTGGCGGCGGAGCACGGCGTCGCGCTGGCCGATTTGGAGCAGGCGACGGATCAGCGGCTGCGCGCCGAGGAGATGCGGAAGCGCAGCGAGGCACAGGCGCGCAATCTCGACGCGCTGCAAAAAAATATGCTGGACGCTGTAGAGCTTCGGATGCGCCTTGCGGATACGCGGAACGCGCTCCAGGCGAAAGAGCGGGAAATCACGGCGCTGGAGGACAGCTTGACCGTGGACTTGGCAGGCAAGGCGGCAAAGCTCGCCGTGCTCCATCACCTTTCGATTGTCTACGCGTCGCCTGTGACGGCGGGACTTCCGATTGCCGGCGTCGGCACGGACCCGGTCGCCGGACTTCGCGTCATCGGCGGCACGGCTGTCGATTTGACCGAGGAATTGATGCGGGAAATCGAGAAAAGCAATACAGCGGAAACCGGAACAAAAGAGAAATGAGGAAATTACATTGACAAAGTTAGGCAAGCTGGCGCGCGGCGTCGGCGCGGCGTTGCTTTTGGCAGCGCCTATGTGGATTGCGGGCTGCTCGGATAAGCCCGCTGTCATCGGCTACTACAATGCGGACCGCATCGATCGCGAGGCAGGGCAAATCAAGGCGCTGCAGGACGAAGCCACGGCGAAGCTCAAAGAGAAGCAGACCGAGGTTGAGGCAAAAATGAAGGAAAAGCAGGCCGCTTTGGAGGAGAAATTCAAGACGAAGCAGGACGAGATTGCGGCGAAATTCCAGGCGAAGGAAGACGAGTTCAACCAAAAGGTGCAGGCGAACCCGCCGACGTCCCAGGAAGAGGCAGACCGCATCCAGGCGGAAGCGAACGAGCTGGGGCAAACGCTCCAGAAAGAAGCGGAAGAGGATATGCAGAAGCTCCAGCAGGAGGCTTCCGTCGAGGCACAGCGCATTCAGCAGGAAGCGAGCATCCAGATACAGGGGCTTCGCACCCAGTACCAAATGAAGATGCAGCAGAAGCTGGACACTGCCGTCGATGAAATCGCACGATCGAAAAAGATTGACGTGGTAATGGACAACAGCGCCTTCCAGAAATCGGTCATCTGGGGCGGCGTCGATATAACGGAAGATTTGCTGGAAAAGCTGAAATGAGGAACGAACGATGAAAATGACGCTGGGGGAAATCGCGAAACTCGTGGACGGGCGGCTGACAGGCGACGCCGCGTTGACTGTCGAGGGCGTTGCGAATCTTGAAATGGCACGGGAGACGGACGTCACCTTTGCCGTCGAGCCGCATATCCAAGCGGCGAAAGCGGTGAAGGCGGGCGCGATTTTGCTGCCGGAAGGGACGGAGGAATTCCCGATTCCCGCAATTTACGTCACCGACCCGAGGGCCGCATTTGCAAAGCTGCTGAACGTTTTCACGCCGCCGCTCTCCTTCCCGAAGGGCGTCAGCGACTTGGCCTTCGTTGGCCCCGACGCAAAGGTCGCCCCCGGCGCAACCGTGATGCCCTTCGCCGTCGTGGATGCCCACGCCGTTGTCGAGGACGGCGCGGTGATTTATCCGCACGTCTATATCGGGCAATACGCGACGATTGGGGAAAATACCGTAATCTATTCAAACGCGACCGTGCGTGAGCATTGCCGCGTCGGCAAACGTGTAATCATCCACAGCTCGGCGGTGGTCGGCTCGGACGGCTTCGGATTTACGACGAAGGACGGCGTGCATACGAAGGTGCCGCAAGTCGGCAACGTCGTCGTCGAAGACGACGTGGAAATCGGCGCGCACGTCGGTATCGACCGCGCGACGGCAGGTTCCACCGTTATCGGTCACGGCACGAAAATCGACAATCTTGTCCACATCGGTCATAACTGCCGCATCGGCGCGAACAATATCATCGTCGCCCAGACGGGCATTTCCGGCTCAACCTCGACGGGCCCGAACGTGACCTTCGGCGGACAGGTTGGCACCGTCGGTCATATCCACATCGGCGGCAATTCCACTTACGCCGCGCGCAGCGGCATCATCGGCGATATGCCCGAGGGCTATTTCGGCGCGGGCTTCCCGGTACAGACTCATCAGGAATGGCTGCGGATGCAGTCGGCGCTCCGCAAGCTTCCTGCGCTGATGAAGCGCGTCAAGGAACTGGAAAAGAAATTGACGGACTGAGGCTTCCCGTTTATGGTCGTTTATTATCTCGAAAAATGCGTGAGCTTTTTCTGCTGCCTGTTGCCGGAATGTGTCTGCGAATGGCTCGGCAAGACGCTGGGCGCTCTGACTTGGCCGCTGGTTCCGTCGAAGCGGCGGGACATGGCACGGAAAAATGTCATGACGTGCCTCGGTGTTTCGGAGTCGGAGGCCGAGCGCATCGCGAAAGCGAGCTGGGTGCGTTTCGGGCCGATGGCTTTTGAAGTCTTGCGTTTCCCGAAGTTCAAAGGGCGGCTGAATGAGCGCGTCACGCTGGAAGGGTTGGACGAGGTCAAGAAAATCCTCGCTCTCGGGCGCGGCGTCGTCTTCGCGACGTCCCACTGCGGGAATTGGGAGCTCTTGGGCGGCGCATTGGCCGAAGCGGGCGTCCCGCTCGTCGCCGTCGGCATGAAGCAGAAGGAATCCGGCTCGGACCGCTTCATCACGGAAAACCGTCGCCTCGTCGGGATGCACGTCACCTACAAAAACGATGTGCGCGAAATGTTCAAGATGCTGAAGGAAGGCTGGGCCATCGGCCTTTTGATGGATCAGGACGTCAGCACGCGGGACGGCGTTGTCATTGATTGGTTCGACCGTCCGACAAATTTCGCGCAGGGTCCCGCCACTCTCGCCCGCCATCAAAATCTTCCAATCATCCCGATTTACATCACGCGTCTCGCGGACGGGCGGCACAAAGGCATCATCCATCCGCCGATTCCCGTTTCGCACACGGACGACAAGAAAGCCGACGTCCTCGAAGCGACCCGCGCGGTCGGGCGCGTGCTGGAGGATCATATCCGCGCGTATCCCGAAGAATGGTTCTGGCTGCATGACCGTTGGAAGTCTGTACGCTCGATGCAGGAACATGGCAATGAATGGGTCGAGGCGCATGACCGCTGGCATTCCGCGCAGAAAATGCGGAAGGATTCCGAGACGAAATAACGAAAATGCGACGCACGACGATTTGTGCGCCGTATTTTTTTGCCATTTGATAGGTTTTCTGATACAATGAGCATAGTTTATGATTGTAAATGGAAGGGCGGCAGGTGTTTGGGATTGAAATTGACATCTTATCCGGTGTATTGGGCGACCATGGCCTTCGCCGGTTTTTGCCGTATGCTGCCCGAAAGCGGTGCGGCCTCGCTGGGGCGTCTGATCGGTTCCGGCGTCTGGCATTTTTTGCCCGAGCATCGGAAACGGCGCGCGCGTGTGAGCCTGCGCGAATATTTCGGCGCGAATGAAGAAGAAACGGAGCGTATTCTCCGCGCCAGTCTCGAACGGTACGGACCGATGGGCGTCGAGGGGCTTCGCATTCCGCTGATAGCTAAAGACGTGGAACGCTATATCGGCTACAAGGCGGACGCGGAATCGGAGAAAGCCTTTGCCAGCGGCAAGGGCGGCATTCTCGTCACACTGCACAGCGGCAATTGGGAATTGTTCGGGCTTGGCATGGCGCATTACGTTTCCGCGCCGTTCGCGACCCTCGTCCGTCGCCAGCAGTTCGACGCATGGGACAAGCTGGCGCGGCAGATCCGCACCGTGCGCGTCATTTATCCCGACGAGACGCGAAAACTTTACCGCAGCGTGCGCGAGGGCTATTTCGTGAACTTCCTGATGGATCAAGGCATCCACGACGCGAAGGACGCGGTTCCGGCGGAATTCCTTGGCCACACGACGGGCTGGACGCCCGCCCCGGCGACGATTGCGCGCTTTTTCGGCGTACCGGTCCTGCCGATGTTCATCCATCAGGAGCCGGGTGGGCGACATATCATCGAAGTCAAAGCGCCGATCCAGGTCCCGAAGACCGACGACAAGGACGCCGATCTCGAAGAAGCGACACAGGCTATCGTCCGCGTCTTCGAGGCGCATATCCGAAAATACCCTGAGGATTGGAACTGGCTCTACAGCAAGTGGCGGGACGTGGTGCCCGAAAAGAAAGGCGGCGTAAGCGCGAACCCATGAAACAATACCTTCGGCTGTTGCAATATTTGAAGCCGTATCGGTTGCGGATTTTCCAGGCGGTCATCTGCATGGTCGTCTCGGCGGCGGCAAACCTCTATATGCCTTGGATTATCAAGGACATGATTGACAAGGTCCTCGCCGAGAAGGATATGGAAACGCTGAACATGATCTGCATCGGCGTCATCGTGATTTTCTTTGTCCGCGGCTTCTTTTACTTCGGGCAAAGCTACCTGATCGCTCATGTGGGACAGCGCGTCGTCCTCGACATCCGCAACTCGCTCTTCGCGAAATTCCAGCGGCTGCCCATCGCCTATTTTGACCGCCACCAGACCGGCGAAGTCATGAGCTATATCACAAACGACGTGGCGACGGTGCAAAGCGCCTTGGCGGACAAGGTCATCGACGTCGTGACCGAAGGCGCGATCCTCATCGGATCATTAGTCATGATGTTCCTGCTCGACTGGCAGCTTTCGCTGATGACTTTGATTACCGTGCCGGCTGTCGCCGTGTCCATGCGCGTCTTCGGCAAGATGATCCGTAACTCCGGCTCGGAGATCCAGGCGAAGCTTTCCGATTTCACGGCGATGATGCAGGAGAGCCTCTCCGCCGAGCGCGTCGTCAAAGCGTTCGGCCGCGAGCGGTACGAAATCGAGCGTTACTACGAACAAAACGAAAAGACTTTCAACGCGTCGATGGAAAATGTGCGCCTGACCAGCATGCTGACGCCGACCATCGAATTCATCGCGGCGGCGGCGGCCACGGCACTGATCTGGTTCGGCGGCAAAGAGGTCGTGGACGGGCGCATCACGGCGGGTACGCTGGTCGCGTTCCTGACTTACGCGGTCAATATGTCGAACCCATTGAAACGCCTTTCCCGCGCCTACGCGGGCATCCAGCAGGCGTTGGCGGGCGCGTCCCGCGTTTTCGGCGTCCTCGACCTCGACGAGCCGATTTCCGACCGTCCCGGCGCGGCAGAGCTTCCCGCCACTGAGGGGCGCGTCCATGTTGAGGATGTGACTTTCTCTTATAAAGAGGGAGTTCCGGCACTGTCCCATGTTTCGCTTGCGGCGGAGCCGGGGCAGATGATCGCCTTCGTCGGCCCGTCCGGCGCGGGCAAATCGACCATCGCCAACCTGATTCCGCGTTTTTATGACGTGGACTCCGGCTCCATCCAAATCGACGGCCATGACATCCGGGACGTGACCATTGATTCCCTGCGCGCGCAGATTGGTATCGTGCCGCAGGAAACGATGCTGTTCTCGACTACGGTGCGCGAAAATATCCGTTACGGCAGGCTCGACGCCACGGACGAAGAAATCGAGGCGGCGGCCCGGGACGCCAACGCCCACGAGTTCATCACGGCGTTGCCCGAGGGCTATGACACGCAAATCGGCGAACGGGGCCTGATGCTCTCCGGTGGACAGCGGCAGCGCATCGCCATTGCCCGTGCCATCCTGAAAGACCCGCGCATCCTGATTCTCGACGAAGCCACCAGCGCCCTCGACACCGAGAGCGAAAAGGTCGTGCAGGCGGCGTTGGACCGGCTGATGGTCGGCCGTACGTCCTTCGTCATCGCCCATCGCCTGTCAACCATCTTTGGCGCGGACCAAATCTACGTCATCGAGCACGGCGAGATTCGCGAGCACGGTACCCACGAGGAACTGCTGGCCGCGAAAGGGCTCTACGCGGAACTCTACACATTGCAATTCAAAAAGTAATATCATAAAAAATATCGCGAAGGATAAATTTTCATAGACTATATTCCACGTCGACCGACGACAACAACGACTATGGAAATTTAGACGAGCGAGAAGGAGGTGCTTTCTTGGAGCATCAAACCACCTTAGCTTCAAAAATCCAATACTCCGGCGTCGGGCTCCACTCCGGGCGGGAGGTCCACATGCGGATATTGCCCGCGCCTGCGGACACGGGCGTCGTATTCGAGCGGACGGACCTCGACGGCCGTCCCCGGGTACGAGCGGCGGCACCGAACGTGGCCGCCACCATGCGCGCCACGACCATCGAGGAGGACGGCGCCCGCTTTTTCACCATCGAGCATCTGATGTCCGCCATTTCGGCGTCGGGGCTCGACAACTGCGTCGTCGAGCTCGACAGCGAAGAGCCGCCCGTCGCCGACGGCGCGTCCCTCGTCTTTCTCGACCTGATCGCGAAAGCGGGCCTTGTCGAGCAGGACGAGGAGAGGAGCGTCATTGCCGTCGACCGCGTGCTTCGCATCGACGACGGCGATCGTTTCATCCTGATTGCCCCCTGCGACGAGCTGCGCATCTCGTTCACTTCGCTGAACCCGCACCCGTTGGCGGGCACACAGTATGCCGACGTCATTCTGGGCGGGGACGTTTACCGGAAGGAAATCGCCCCGGCGCGCACCATCGCTTATGAGGGTGAAGTGGAGGCGCTCAGGAAGGCGGGGCTCGGCCTCGGCGGCACATTGGAGACGGTCATCGTCTACAACGACGAGCGCTGGCTGAACACCCTGCGCTTCCCGAACGAGCTGGTACGACACAAAGTCCTCGACGTGATCGGCGACCTGCGGCTCGCAGGTGTCGTGCGCGGCCACGTCGTCGCCGTCAAATCGGCTCACGCGCTGAACACCGCTCTGGCCAAGAAAATCTACGAAACTTACCGCGTATAACACCGCATATATAGAGAAAACTTTATCATAAAGGAGAGAACTATCATGATTCAGCTCAACACCGAAGAGATTAAGCAAATTCTTCCGCATCGCCCGCCGATGCTCCTTGTGGACCGCATCATCGACCTCGTACCGTTCGAGTCCGGCGTCGGCATCAAGAACGTCACGCTGAACGAGCCGTTCTTCCCCGGCCATTTCCCCGGCAACCCGATCATGCCCGGCGTCTTCATCCTCGAAGCGATGGCGCAGGTCGGCGGCATCGCGATGCTCTACCCGGAGGAAAACCGCGGCAAGCTCGCGCTGTTCGGCGGCATGGACAACATCAAGTTCAAGCGGCAGGTCATCCCCGGCGACCAGCTGGTGATGAAGGCCCACATCGTCAACATCGTCAAGAAGAATTTCGGCAAGCTCCACGCGGAAAGCTATGTGGAGGACAAACTCGCCGCCACCGCCGACTTCATCTTTGCCCTGAAAAGGCAATAAAACGCCACGATTTTATAGAAATCTTGCAGAAAACGGCACATTTTAAGAGCGATTATACAGATAATGGCGCGAAAATCCGAAAAACGCCGGAAAACGCGCCATTTTCCATTCATACCGCCCGCCACCGCTCAGGATTTGCGGGCGAGTATATAAGAAGCAGGATAGGAGAAAGGATGCACGGAGGCATCGCAAGGGAGTGGAAACCATTGAGTGCAAAAGCAGCCTCAAAAATACATGAATCGGCCATTATCTCGCCGGGCGCACGCATCGGAAAAGACGTGGAGATTGGTCCGTTTACTTTCATCGGTCCGAACGTCGAAATCGGTGACCGCACCGTCATCGGATCCCACGCGCTTGTGACGGGCTGGACGACAATTGGCGAGGACTGCCAGATCTTTTCCTTCGCCTCCGTCGGAGAGGCTTCGCAGGATATGAAGTCCTGCGGCGAAAAGAGTTACGTCCGCATCGGCGACCGCACGAAAATCCGCGAATGCACGACGATCCACCGCGCCACCGGCGAAGGCCAGGAGACGCGCATCGGCAACGATTGCCTGCTGATGGCGACCGTCCATATCGCGCATAACTGCCTTGTGGGCAACCATGTCATCATGTCTAACGCCGCTATGCTCGCGGGCCACGTTGTCGTGGAGGACAACGCGGTCATCGGCGGTATGACCGGCGTCCATCAGTTTGTCAAGATCGGGCGTAACGCTATGGTCGGCGGTATGTCCCGTCTCGTGCAGGACGTCGTGCCCTACACGATCGTCAACGGCCAGCCCGCTCAAGTCTATGGGCTGAACAATGTCGGCATCACCCGTGCAGGCATCCCGATAGAGTCCCGCCGGGCACTGAAAAAAGCTTACAAGTTGTTGTACCGTTCCGGCCTGACGTTGGCGAAGGCGATTACCGTCATCGAGCAGGAAGTCGAGACCTGCACCGAAGTCGATCATTTCCTGCGCTTCCTGCGCGACGCCGAGCGCGGCATCTGCCGCAGCCACCGGGATACGGACAAGGAATAAGCGCATGGAAAAAATCGGATTGTTGGCGGGCACGGGCCATTTGCCCATCGAGTTCGCCCGCGCGGCAAAGGCCTCCGGCTATGAGGTCGTGGGCGTCGCATTGCTTCCCGAAACAGATGAAAGGCTCGCGCCGGAATGCGCGAGCTTTCAATATATCAACATCGCCAAGCTCGGCGGCATCTTGAAACACCTGCAAAAGAACGGCGTAAAGAAAGTGACGATGCTCGGCAAGGTCACGAAGGAACTCCTGATGAACGGCAAGCACGAGCTGCCCGATTTCAAGATGGTCACGTTCCTCGCGACGCTGCCGAACCGCAAAGATGACACGATTATGCTCGGCTTCGTCCGCGAGCTGAACAAAGCCGGAATCGAGGTCCTCGACCAGACGGTACTGATTCGCTTACTGATGCCGGAAACGGGCTGCCTGACGAAGCGCAAGCCCACCGCCGACGAGGAAAAGGACATCGAATTTGGGCTTCGCATGGCAAAGGAGCTGGGCCGTCTCGACGTCGGCCAGACCGTCGTCGTCAAGGGGCTCGCGGTCATGGCACTGGAAGCCATCGAAGGCACCGATGCCTGCATCGCGCGGGGCGGCGCATTGGCGCGGGGCAACGCCGTCGTCGTGAAGACCGCGAAACCGCGGCAGGACCAGCGTTTCGACGTTCCCGCCGTCGGGCTGAAAACAGTCGAGACGATGGCGAGCGTAGGCGCGACAGTACTGGCCATTGAAGCGGGTCGCACGTTGCTCGTGGACCGCGAGGAGGTCGTCGCCTTCGCCGACAAAAATGGCATCGCCATCGTCGCGAAGGAGAGCGGCGAGGAATAGGATCAAACCGGAGAATCAATCGCAAGCTACGGGCAAAACCGTCGCTTGCGATTTTTAGTGTAGGGAAACGCCCGGAGAGTTTGTCTTTGACAAACTCTGAATCAAGGCATTATAATAATAACGTTAGCATAGTTTCTATGTGAAAATGTTATGGGAGCATTGTAGGTTTTGTGCTTCCTCATGGAGGGCGCACTATGGAAATCAAGGATATGCAGGCGTTTTACGCGGTGGTCGAGGAAGGCAATATCAGCCACGCGGCGCTTCGGCTCGATGTCGCGCAGCCCGCGCTGTCCCGACAGATGAAACGGCTGGAAGGCTCGCTGGGCGTGCAGCTCTTTGAACGCGGCAGCCGCCGCATCCGTTTGACGGAAGCAGGGCGCTTGCTTTACTCGCGGGTCGAGCGCATCCTCGGCATGGTGGACGGTACGGTTAGCGAAATTACGGAAATCGGCACGGGTGTCGCGGGCGCAATCCGAATCGGAACCATCACCTCGTCGGGCGCACTGGTCATGCCGCGGCTGATGAGCGAATTCCATCGCCGTTGGCCGATGGTGACCTTCGAGATTTGGGAAGGCGAAGGCACGCGCATCCTGGAAATGCTGGACAGCCATGCCATCGAAATCGGCATCACGCGCTCGCAGGTGGACGCGAACCTTTACGACTCGGTGGTGCTGGGCAACGAGCCGCTGGTGTTGATGATGAACCGCGAAGCGGGAATCGCCGGGGAGGACACGGAGACGGTGCGCGTCGCGGAACTGCGGGATTGCCCGATTATCGTGCCGCTGCGCTGGAAAGCGGTGTTCGAGGGCTATTGCCGCCAGGCGGGCTTCACGCCCTATTTGGTCTCAGTCAGCGACAGTATCGTGCTGGACGTGCTGAGCGTTCGCGCAGGGCTGGGCATGGCGCTTTTGCCATCGTCGGCGAAGAGCATGATGGACGACGACGGCGCGTTGGTCGTCAAGCGGCTGGTGGAGCCGGAAATCTCCACGCACACGGTCGTCTCATGGCTGAAAAACAGGACGCTTTCGGCGGGCGCGCAGCATTTCGTCACGCTGCTGAAAGAGCTGTACCAAGATAAAATCAGTAAACGACAACGAAAGGATGCATAACGATGGACTTGGCAGAAACAATCAAAGTGGGCCTGACCCGCGAGGAGCACGGCGTCTCGGATGAGGCGCATTCAGCGCAGGCCCTTGGCAGCGGCCTTTTGCCGGTTCTGGCGACGCCCGCAATGACGGCGCTGATGGAGCAGGCGGCGGCCAACGCATTGGAGGAATTCCTGCCCGACGGTTGGACCAGCGTCGGCATTTCCCTCGACATCGCGCACACCTCGGCGACGCCGCTGGGCATGACGTTCCGCGCGGAAGCGGAAGTCACGGCGGTGGAAGGGCGAAAAGTCGTTTTCCAGGTGCGCGCCTACGACGAAGCGGGCGAGATCGGCCACGGCGTCCACGAACGTTTCGCCGTGGAAAGCGAACCTTTCCTCGCGAAAGCGGCGAAAAAAATCAAAAAGTAAAAGTCGAAGACGAAAGCGTCCCTGGAATGATCTCCGGGGACGCTTTATTTTCAATATTTCTCGGCTTTCGGCAGACGCGAAAAAAAATTCAATATTTGTTGTTTTGATGTATTGACTTTTTGACTTTTATGAGTATAATAATACTTGAAAAGAGGTTCAGAGAAAATTCAAAGAGCCTCCGAAGAAAACAGCAGGCAACCCGAAACAGGGAAGGATAGAAAGGAGATTGATGAATCATGTTTGGACTGGTACCGTTTGGAGCAAGAAAGGATTTGGCAAAGAGAGAGGAGCCGTTCTCCCAGATTTTCGATGTGTTCAACGAGCCGTTCTTCCACACCGAACTCGCACCCTTTGCCTCGGATTGGGGCGCACGCTCCTTCCGCGTGGACGTGAAGGATAAGGGCGACGCCTACGAGCTGACCGCCGAGCTGCCGGGCATGAAGAAGGAGAATATCGCACTCTCCTATGAGAACAGCTACCTGACCATTGAAGCGAAGCACGAGGAGCAGAAGGACGAAAAGGACGACAACGGCAGCTATATTCGCCGCGAACGTTCGACGGGCAGCATGTCCCGCTCGTTCTACATCGACGGCATCGACGAGGCGAAGGCCAGTGCGGAGTTTACCGACGGCGTGCTGAAGGTCGAGCTGCCGAAGCAGACGAAAGCCGAGATTTCCCGCCACATCGACATCAAGTAAACAAACCTATTTTTTCCATACGCCCCCTTTCTTTATGAAGAGAGCCGCGAGCAAAATGCTTGCGGCTCTCTCTTTGTCCCAGAAGGATCACATAAAAACGTATAATCATGTGATCCTTATCACGCGATTATACGTTTTTCTTGTTTCATTTGTCTCCATGCAATCCAAAATTTTCCCGCAGATATTTCCCGATGGCCTCGCCGATGATTTTTTTCGCCTCGGCGTCTGGGTGCAGGCCGTCGGTGGTCATGGACGCTTTCAGCTCACCGTCTTCGTCGGTCAGCGGCGTCGCGACGTCCACCGCGTAGGGCTGCGCCATGATCCATTCATTGACCGCGAGCTGTTCAGCTTTCCAGTTCCATGCCGCGGTCTCGATGTCCCAGATTTTTTCCATCAAGTGCGGGCAGATGGGCGTCGCCGTCGCGAAAATCGGCGTAATGCCGTAAGCGCGGCATTTTTCCGCGATGTGCGAAAGATTTTGGATTGTGACGCGGGCGGAAACGCCGGCACGGAAATCGTTGACGCCGCCCATAATCACCAAATATTTTGGCGCGAAAGGCAGCACGTCGTCCTCGAAGCGCCACCACAGTTCGTAGGTGTTGTCT
This sequence comes from uncultured Selenomonadaceae bacterium, assembly GCA_902777615.1. Classification (GTDB taxonomy): domain Bacteria; phylum Bacillota; class Negativicutes; order Selenomonadales; family Selenomonadaceae; genus RUG12372. The sequence goes on along the minus strand of CACYUQ010000001.1, from coordinate 1,902 downwards.
CCGCTTTTCCCGAGATTTTTGACCGGCAGGCCCGCGTAGCTTTCCCAGCAGTACATCGCACGGGAGGGCGGCGTCATGACCGCACCGCCGCCATGGGTGATGCTGTCGCCAAGAGCCGCGACCGTGACCGGGGCGTGCACGGTGAATGTTTCCGGTTCGGACCAGTCGCTCCACTTCCGCCCGTTGCCGTCGAGGGCGCGGACGCGCCACGAATAGTCGCCTTTCTGTCGGAGCGGCGCTTCGTCGTACAACATCCATTCATAGGTGTAATAGTGACGCACGCGCTCACGTTGTCCACCGTCTTCGCGCCAAAGCTCGACCTCATAGGAGCTGGTTCCCTGCACGGGTACCCAAGCGTAAACGAGGTTCAGCGGCGGTTCCGCCATTTCACCGTAGTCGGAAAGGAGCAACGGCGCGACGGGGCGGCGCTCAGCGGAGGCTAAGAGCTGCGGCGCGGAAAATCTGCCGATGGGCGAACCGTCGAGCCGCAGACCGCAAACCGACCAGTACGTTTTCTCAAAGGGCGCACCGCGCAACGCTTCAAGCCGGATTTCCGTACCGGGGGCGGAAACCGTTTCCGCGTAAATCACGGTTTCTTTTTTATGCTCCGGCGCGGACAGCAGTGTGACTTGGTAACGCACCGCGCCCGGTATCAGCGGCCATGTCAGCCGTACCTTGTCCACCAGCGCGGAGCGCGGCAAATCCCGCGACGATTGCGTCAAGGCCGCCCACGCATGGCGCGGCGCGCTCTGTTCAAGTTCTCCGGTCCCAGCCTCGGCGCCACCCGCGCACAGAGAAGCGGCGAGGCACAGGCACGCTATTCCCCGCCACATTTCCCGTTTCACGTTCTTCCCCCGTTTCCTCAATGGTTCGCGCGGCGATATATCGCAATCGCCGTCTCCCGGTCGATCGGACGGAACGCGCCCACTGTCTTCTTGCCGCCGTCGGTGCAGCTATCGGCCAGCGCCGCCAACGCAGCTTCGTCAAGCTCGCCGATTCCGATCTCGGTAAAGGACAGCGGAAGCCCCAACCCGCGCCAAAATTCCTCGGTCTCACGGATGCCCGCCCGGGCTTTTTCCTCCACGGTACCCACCGTCGCGCCCCAAACATTCTCCGCATACTCGGCAAAACGCTCCGGCGCGTCAAGATAGACTTCCCGCGCCCAAGCGGGCCACATGACGGTCAGGCTCTCGCCGTGGGTCACGCCGTATTTGCCGCTGAGCTCGTGCGCCAGCTTGTGGACGCTGAAATCCTTCGTGCGCCCGAGGCCGGTGAAATCGGTATGGGAAACGCTGCCGCACCACATCAGTTCGCTCATGGCCTCATAGTCACGATGGTTCGTCATGGCCTTCTTGCCGAAGCGCACCACATTTTTCATCAGCGATTCCGCGATGCGGTCGGTCAGGTGGTTACCCTGCTCCCGCGTCATATAGCGGTCGAGGGTGTGCATGAAGATGTCCGCGATGCCCGCCGCCAGCTGCGCCCGCGGAAGAGTGTAGGTCAGCTCCGGGTTCATGATCGCGAACGCGGGGCGGTTCATCGGCGTGTTGAGGCCGCCCTTCTTCCCCGTCTCCTCGTTCGTCAGTACTGCCGAGTCGCTGGTCTCGCTGCCCGCCGCAGAGATCGTCAAAACGACGCCGACCGGCAATGTACGCTCGACCTTCTTCCCATCGGTCCAAAACGTCCAGATGTCGGTGTCAAGGTTCGCCGCGCCGTGAGCGATCGCTTTCGCGGTGTCGATGGTGCTGCCGCCGCCCACCGCGAGGATCAGGTCGGCGCCGAAGGTCGCCGCCCGTTTCACGCCTTCTCGGGCATGGGAAAGCGTCGGGTTCGGCTGGGCGCCGCCGAATTCCTCGAAGCGAATATCCGCCGCATCGAGCTGCTTCTCGATCGTATCGAGCA